>JBOHWK010000119.1:0-18865 GCA_050736715.1 Binataceae bacterium (SeqCode)
GGCGGCGCGGAGGGATTGGTGAAGGGAAGATACGCCGCGTCGAGAAACGATTCCGGGCCGGCTTCGCAAATTTCCAGATTTCTGCCGATGCGCCGCAAATTCATCTTGGGGGAATTCAGCCGCTCGAGCGCCACGGAGTCCTCTCGGCGATCGAGCAGGCCGGAGAGGACGATCGCGCGCCGATTCGTGACCCCATAAACCGTGGCCGAAAGATGGGAATGGAAGACGATCGCCTCCGCGACCAGAACGATGGCCAAAACGAGCAGGAAAATCGAATCGCCATTTGCCACCGCCGCGAGCGCGGGGTCCGCCGGCTGCGCGCGCAGGAAAATGGCGGCCGCTCCTGCCGCGATTATCGCGCCGGCGCGCCATCCGAGCGCCGCCGCATAGCGCGGCCTGCCCGCCCACAAAATCGTTTCGCCCGCCAGTAGATGCGGCCGGATCGCCGATGCGGCCTCCGCGTCGATCCCTGGCGCGCGCTGGGTATCGTCAATCGGCATACGTCCGCATATCAAAGCATTTGTATGCCAGTGTCCCGCACCCGCGCGAGCTTGGCCGAAATGCGGATGGAAATGCAAATGCCGGCGGCGCACCGCCGCGAATGATTTCAACCACCGGCAATCGCCGGTTCATCCTCTCTTAATGTTCGATCCCTAACCTGTCGGTACTGCGCACTGGTGCGCACGCGGGAGGAGAAAACCGATGAAAAAAACCCGACGAAGGATCGCGACTTGGATGCTGGGCGCCGCCATGATGTGGTGTGGCGCCGCGCTTGTCCCCAAAGCCGCGCATAGCGCCTCGGGCGCGCCGATCACGCTGTACAGCGACGTGCGGACGGGGCAGGTGTACACGCGGCCCGGTAAGCATCGCGTCAAGCTCGGCACCTATGTCCCGGCCGAATCGGCCGAGCAAATCGAGCAGCGCGTCGAACAAAAGACGCGGGCGCAAATGGGGATGGAACGGCAGCGGATGCGCTCCGACCTGGAGGCGAAACAGGCCCGGCAGAGTGAGTGGAACGCCAAGATGGCCAAACAGGTCTCCGCGATGGAACCGGCCTGGAAGGAATTCGGCAGCCGCTGGTACAAGAAGATATCACTCGGAACCCTCGTGTACGGCGATTGGGGCTACTTCACGCATACCGGATTCGGACCGCAATTCCTGACCCAGCAGAACTGGCCCGGTCCCGGCAACAACAGCTTCAATTCGTTCAACATCACGCGCGCCTATCTGGATTTCAAATTCACCCCGAACGACGACTTCCTGTTGCGCGTGACGCCGAATATTTACGCGCAGTACGGCACTGCGGCGGCGGACAAAGTTGGGGTGAGCACCGCCTATGCCTCCAGCATCGATCAGAACCTGACCTACCGGCTGAAGTACGCATACGTTGACTACAACACGTTCTTCAAAAAGGTGCTGCGGATCGAACCGCTGCGGGACGACAAAATCACCTTCGGCCAGCAGCAAAATCCGCTGGTTGATTGGGAAGAGAACCTGTGGGGATTCCGCTACACCGCGCTCACGCCGTGGAACTCCTTGAGCCTCAGTTCGGCGCAGGTTGGCCTCTCGCTTAAAGGCCCAATCAAGTTCCACGAGACCCAGTACGCCGATTACGATTTCGGCGTGTACGACGACGGCAGCTTCCACAACGTCGAGCAGAGCTCGTACAAGCAGGTGATGGGCCGCGTGGCGATCAATCCGCTCGGCGCCAAGAGCCGCTACGACAGCCTCGGCATCAGCGCCTTCTACGATTACGGCTGGCCGAACAAGGCGCCTGACGGCCAAGTGCCGGGGTCGGCGGCGGCCTACGCGCACATCATGCGGTTTGCCGGCTTCCTCTATTATAACTCCAATGACCGGGATTTTGACGGGCTATTCAAGGGCTTGAAATGGGGCCTGATTGGCGAGGCCGATTACGGTCAGAACGCCTTCTCGTCGGGGAACCTCTATTCCGGGTCCGGTCCGGCCGATGTCATCTCCGGGACCACCACGCCGTTCCACGCTTGGAATACGATGGCCGGGAAGCTGCTTGGAACGGGGCAGACGACTCAGTTGGGATGGGACGTGCTGGGCCATGTGGACATTCCGAACACGCCGTTCACCGTCTTCGGCCTGTGGCAATCGTTCATGCCGAACCTGCAGCCTAGCGAAGATCCGCTCGACTACCATCGCTACGACTTGGGAATCCAGTACTTGATCGACAAGAACCTGCGCATCGCGCTCACCGGTCAGGGCATCGACTATTACCACAGCCAGTTCACGTTCCCGGCAACCATGCTCGGCAGCACGAGCGTTCCGGCAACCGCGAACGCGGTGCCGCGCGATACCCATGCTTTCTTCCTGAACTTTCAGTTCAGCTATTGAGCGCTGGCGGCGAACAGCGAACGTAAGCCGGCGCGGGCGTCCCATGAGGCGCCCGCGCCGTTTCCGGGGAAAGAGGAGGTTGCAAGGATCGGAAGCCGCAAAGCGGCGTGGGGGAGCTTGAGCATGGGAGCCGAGCGGGCTACTGTGAAGCTGTTACGATGTTGCGAAAGTTGCTGAAAACCGGCGCGCATTTAATCGCGCTCGCGCCCCGCGTTGCCGCATTCGTGGCGGCGCTTGCGATGCTGTTCGCGTTTTCGGTGATTCCCGCCCATCGATTTACAGCGCACTTCCGCACGTCGAACGCGGGAAGCCGCACGGAGCGGCACGCGCGGGCCGATCAACCGGACAATAGTGGCGTGGTCCAAGCCGCGCCGGCGGTTGCGCCCGAACGCACGGCTCCCGCAGCGGTTCAAATCGGCGGCGCCAATCCTGCGCGCACGAATTCCATGCCGGCCATCGAAGCGCCAATCGCGCGCCTGCTGAAACGGCTCAAGCTCGGGCCGCGGCAGGCAAGCAGTTCCGATCCACTGACATAGACCCAAGCAGTTGGAGGCCAAGGTTCCGCCGCTCGGGAGGTCCCCGTCCGGCGGATGAGTCTCAACGAGCGCCGGGGACCGTTCCGGCGCCGAAAGCACGAGGTCGTATCCGTGCCGAGTTTTTCCTTGCGCAACCCCCACACAATAATTGTGGGGGCGCTTATCGCAACATTGCTGGGAGTGACCGCATTCGCCAAGATGCCGGTTGACGTCTTCCCCAAACTACACATTCCGGCGGTGGTGGTCGCAACCTTCTACCCGGGGATGCCGCCGCTGGAGATGGAGCGGGACATCACCACCCGCTTCGAGCGGTTTTTCACGCTGGGTAGCGGCATCGATCACATCGAGTCGCGTTCGCTTCCGGGCGTCAGCATCATCAAGGTATTTTTCCATCCGGGAGTCAATGTGCAGGCCGCCGCTGCGGCCTTGGGGGACTTGGCGATGGCGGACCTGCGCCATATGCCGCCCGGCACGCTGCCGCCGCTGATTCTCAAGGCAGGCGCATCGTCGCTTCCCGTCGTGCTGGTCACGGTGTCGGGCAAGGGGATCCGCCAGACGCAATTGCGCGACCAAGCCGACTACAATATCCGCAACTTTCTGGCCACGGTTCCCGGCGCGTCCGTGCCGCCCTCCTTTGGCGGCAGGTATCGCCAGATTGAGGCCTACGTCAATCGCGAGGCGCTGGAGGCGCGCGGGCTTAGCCTGATGGATGTCGTGCGCTCGCTGAACCAGACCAATCTAATCATTCCGGCCGGCGACGCGGTAATCGGGAACACCGACTACTTCATTTACACCAACAGCATGGTGAAGAAGGCCGGCGACATCGACAAGATTCCGATCAAGGTCGGCGCCGGCGAAGTGCCGGTGTTCTTCGGCGACGTGGGCCAGGCGAAAGACGCGTACCGGATTCCACACGACATGGTGCGAATCGACGGCCGCCACGCCGTTTACATTCCGGTGCTCAAGCAGGGCGGCGCCAACACCATCGCGGTCGTCAACGGAATCGAGCGTCTGCTGCCGAAGATTCCCGGGCTGCCCAAGGGAATCAAGCTCAAGGCGATCTTCAGCCAATCGACCTACATCCTGAATGCGGTCCACGCGCTCGAAAACGAGGCGGTTTCCGGCTCGATTCTCGCCTCGGTGATGATTTTGCTTTTCCTCGGCAGCTTTCGTTCCACCTTTGCGATCTTCCTCTCGATTCCGCTGTCGATCCTTGCCGCCGGCTTCGCGCTTTGGCTGGGCGGATCGACGACCAACCTCATGACGCTGGGCGGATTCGCGCTGGCGATCGGGCGATTGGTGGACAACTCGGTGGTGGTTTTGGAGAACATCGAACGCCATCTCGATGCGGGTGAATCGCCCGAGGTGGCGGCCCGTACCGGCGCCGACGAGGTCGATCTGCCGGTGCTGGCCTCGACGCTGACCACCATCATCGTGTTCTTTCCGGTCGTGTTCCTGTTTGGGGTGGCCAAGTATCTGTTCAGCGCCCTGGCGCTGGCGGTCACGCTGGCGATGGTGGCCTCCTACGTCGTGGCGATGACGCTGATTCCGATCTACTGCGCCCGGTTCCTAACCAGAGAAGAGGCGGCCGAGACCGAGGAAGGCAAGGGCAAAGGCCCCCTGGCGGCGTTCATCCGCGCTTACGACCGCTTCGCCGACCGATTCGCGGGATGGCTTGGGCGCGCACTCGATCGCAAGCTCGCGGTAATCGGCGCAATCGCGCTGCTCTTCATCGCCAGCATGGTGATTTTTCCGCAGCTGGGCACGCAATTCTTTCCGCGCACCGACTCCGGCCAGTTCATCGTTCAGTTTCACGCTCCCGTCGGTTCGAGCATCGAGGCGACCGACCGGCTGGCCGCGCAACTGGAGAAGCTGATTCGCCACGTGATTCCGCCCGGCGAACTGTCGGCGACGGTCGGACAACTGGGGCTGTCGCCGGGCTTTTCGGCAATCTATTCGCCCAATGCGGCGACTGACTCCGGTGTCGAGATGGTTGCGCTTAAGCCAGGCCACCAGGTCTCGACCTGGCATTACATGAATGAGTTGCAGCGCCTGTTGCCGGAGAAACTGCCGCAGATCGAGGCGTTCTTTTCCTCCGGCAGCATCATCGACTCCGTGCTCAACCTTGGCTTGGCCGCTCCGATCGACGTGCAACTGAGCGGGCAAAGTTACCGCCCGCTCTTTTCGGCCGCCGAGAAGATCGAGGACCGCCTTCGCGGCCTGCCGGAAGTCAAGCAAACCTTCATCCCCGAGCGATCGGGCGAGCCGACGCTGATGATCCACGTCAATCGGGTAGCGGCCGCGCGGCTGGGCCTGACCCAGCGCGACGTGGTCAGCAATGTCATCACCGCGCTGACCTCGAACGTGATGATCGCGCCGTCGATTTGGATCGACCCGAAGTCGGGCAACGATTATTTCCTGGCGGTTCAGTACCCGCAGAAAGAAATCAACTCGTTTCAAACTCTGGAGAACATCCCGGTCGGAACCGTCCGGGCCGCTTATGGCGCTCCGCGGACGCTGCTGCTGCGCAACGTGGCAACAATTACTCCAGAACGGAACCCGGCCGAGGCCGACCATTACAACATCCAGCGCGTGGTCGATGTGCTGGTCTCGCCAAGCACGGACGATCTCGGCGGCACGCAGACGGCGATCGCCCGCGCGCTCAAAGGGATTAAACTGCCGCCGCACGTAAAAATCGTCTATCGCGGCTCGGTCGCCGCGATGCAGAAGGCGTTTTCGAGTTTCGGTTTCGGCCTGGCAATGGCGGTGGCGCTGCTGTATCTCGTGATGGTCGCGCAGTTCCGGTCGTTCCTCGACCCGGTCATCATCATGTTTGCCGTCCCGATGGGACTGATCGGCGTCGTGTGGACGCTCTATCTGACCGGCACCACGCTCAATATCGAATCGTTCATGGGGATCGTCGCGATGGTCGGAATCGTCGTGTCCAACGCGATCCTGCTGGTCGATTTCGCCAACCGGCGCCGGCGCGGCGGACAGGAACTCCGCGCCGCGATAATCGAATCCGCGAAGATCAGGATGCGCCCGATTCTGATGACGGCGCTGGCCACCGTGTTCGGCCTGTTGACGATCGCGTTGAAGCTCGGCGCCGGCTCGGAAGCTTCGGCGCCGCTGGCGCGCGCGGCATTGGGCGGGCTGGTGGTTTCGACCGTCTTCACGCTGGTGCTGGTGCCGGCAGTTTACGAACTCTTCTATTCGCGCAAAGAGGTGAGCCGATGAATGCCCGCCGGTCAATCGCGATTGCGGCGCTAATTGCCGCGTTTGCTTCGTCCTGTGCCAAGCCTGCCGACCCCGCGATCGTCCGCGGCCATCCGACCGTGATCGTCACGCAACCGCAACGCGGCGTTGCGATCCGCTCGATATCGCTGCCCGGAGATGTGGTCGGATTTTACGAATCGACGCTCTACTCGAAGGTCACCGGCTACCTGCGGAAAATCAACGTGGACAAGGGCGACCGCGTGACCGCCGGCGAAGTCCTGGCCGAAATCGAAGTGCCCGAACTTCAAGAGCGCGTGACGCGCTCGCGCGCCGCCCTTGAAGTCGCGCGCCTTGACTACAACCGCCTGGATAAAGTCTGGAAAAGCGATCCCCGCCTGGTGGCGCGGCAGGACGTGGACATCGCGCAGGGAAAATTCCTCGAAGCCAAGGCCGAGCTTGACGAACTCGAAGCGATGGATTCGTACACGAAAATCACCGCGCCTTACGCCGGCGTCGTTACCGGGCGCTTCGTCGATCCGGGCGCGCTCATCAAGGCGGGCGGCTCGCAATCCGGGTCCGTTTCGGTGCCGAACGAAGGCTCGGCGCATCCGGGCGGTTCCACCACGCCGGTCGTGAGCGTCGCGATGATCGGCAAGATTCGCGTGTACGTTTACGTCCCGGAAGATTCCGTGAGCCTGGTGCGGCGCGGAATGCCGGTGACCATCACGGTTCCCGACCTGCCGGGACGCACCTTCGATGCGAGCGTGACGCGCTTCGCCGATTCGCTCGACCTGCAGACGCGCACGATGCTGACCGAGATCGATCTCGATAATCCCGCGCGCGCTCTCTATCCCGGAATGTACGCGAACGTGACGCTTCAACTCGAGCGCCGGCCCAACGTGCTCCAGCTTCCCGATTCCGCGATCGGCAGCGGCCCGCACGGAAGTTACGTGATGGTGGTGCGAAGCGGGAAGCTCGCAAGGCAAAGCGTCGCCACCGGAATTCGCACCGCGCATCTGGTCGAAATCAAAAGCGGCGTCAAGGCCAACGATCTCGTGGTCAAGGCATTTGACCCGTCGTTAACCGCCGGCGAGCGGGTCACCGCCGTCCTCAAGAAGGACGAATCGCATGGGCCATCCCGAGTCGCCGCGAACAATGAATAACCTTCGCGCGTCAATCGTGAAATTGCCGCGGCTCGCGATTGCGGCGGTCCTGATTCTGGCGGTGTCGCCGCGCGCGTGGGGATCGGCGGGCATTAAGGCGGGTGAAAAGCTCACCTTAAATCGCGCGATTGAACTTGCCCTGCGCAATCATCCGCGCGTCAAGGAGATGGCGTCCGAGGCGGCTGCCGCGCATGAACGAATCGGCGAAGCGCGCTCCTCCCTCCTGCCGCAGGTGTATGGCGCGAGCGAGTACCTGCGCTCGACCGACAACCCGATCGGTAACACCACCTACCTGAATCCCGGCTTCATTCCGCGCATCACCGGCACGCTTCACGGCGCCTCTCCGAACGCGGGACAAAGTTTTTCCACCGGCGACAATTTTCTCGGCGGCGTGGGAATCGAGCAATATCTGCTCGATTTCGGCCGGGTCCGCGGCCTGATCGAGCAGCGCCAGGCGGAGGCCGCCGCGGCGCGGGCGGTGGCGCGCCAAACCGATCTCGATCTGATCTTCGAGACGACCGGAAATTACTTCGCGCTGCTCGCCGCTCAGCAAAAGGTCAAGGTTTTTCAAAAAGCGATCCAGCAGCGCGGCGAACAGTTGCACGCGGCGCAGGTCCGGGCCGATGCCGGTCTGACCTCGCAGATCGATGTGTTGACGGCGCGGGCCGCGCTCGCGCGCGCGAAAACCGGCCTGCTGGAGGCTTCCAACAGTGACGCCACGGCGCGCGTCGCGCTCGATAATTCGATGGCGCTGCCGCCCAATGCGCCGTCATACGAACTCGCCGATATCCTGACGTACAAGCCGGTCGCCGGCAGTACCGGAGCGTACTTCGCGACCGCGATTCGGATGCGGCCCGATCTGAAGGCGCTTGCGCAGGAGGCGCGCGCGGCGGGCGCGCAAATCACGCAGGTCAAGAGCGATTTCTTCCCGGCCGTCGGGGCCGCCGCCGGCTACAACGCGATGGGCACGGGGCTTCCGGCGGCGAACAACTTCGAGGCCGGACTCGTCGTCACCTGGCCGATCTTCAACGGCTTTCTGACGGAATCCCAACTTGGTGAAGCGCGGGCGCGCCGGGACGCGGTTCGGTATGCGATGCAAGATCTCCAGCTTCAAATCTGGCTGCAAGTAAAGCGCGCGTTCCTGAATCTGCAGACGGCGCTCCAGCGGATCCGCGAATCGGAGGAGACGCTCGCCTCGTCGGCCGGCCAGCTCGAACTAGCCAATAAGCGCTACAGCGCGGGCCTCGGCAATATCATCGAACTGACCGACGCGGAGCGCTTCTATATCGGCGACAACGCCGATTACGTCGATGCGCTCTATTCGTATTCGCTGGCCAAAGCCCAATTGGATCGGGTAACGGGCGCATCGCTGGCGCGGCTGTCCGAAAAGAAATAGCGCGACCGCAGGGAAGCGGAACGCGCTCGGAATCGACTACCGATCCGCCGCTTGCGGATGCACGGCGTGATAGAATTCGGCTTGCTGTGGCCGAAAGAGTTATTCGCCTCCGCGCGGCGGAAGATGCGCCCACCGATGAGCGCAATTTCAAAATCAAATACGCCGAACTGCTGAATCCCGCCCAGCTTGAGGCCGTCACCCATCGCGACGGCCCGGTTCTGGTCGTCGCCGGTGCGGGTTCGGGCAAGACCCGCACGCTGATTTACCGCGTCGCGCGGCTGATCGAGAGCGGCGTGCCGCCAGGCGCGATTCTATTGCTGACGTTCACGCGGCGGGCCGCGCAGGAGATGCTCCGGCGGGCCGGGCAACTTGTCGGCGATCGCGCGGGCAAGGTCGCGGGCGGCACTTTCCATTCGTTCGCCAACACTGTGCTCCGCCGGATGGGTGCGGCGGCGGGCGTCGCGCCGAATTTCACGATCCTCGACCGCACCGACATGGAGGACGCAATTAGCCTGATTCGGACGCGGATGGGCCTTGGCTCGCGCGAGCGGCGCTTCCCGAAAAAGAGCGCGATTGCCGAAGTCATCGGCATGGCGCGCAACAAACGCCGCACGCTCGAGGCGGAAATCGAGGCGGACTTTCCGCACCTTGAGGAGCATCGCTCCGAACTCCTTGAACTCGCGCGCAAATACGAAGCCTATAAGCGCGAACGCGGCCTGCTCGATTACGACGACCTGCTCCATCGGATGGTGGAACTGCTCGAAAATCACGAAGAAGTTCGCCGCCGGCTCTCGAACACCTACCGCTATCTGATGATCGACGAATATCAGGACACCAACCTGATTCAGGCCGACATCGTTCGGCTGCTCGCGGCGACGCACCAAAACGTGATGGCGGTCGGCGACGACGCGCAATCGATCTATTCGTTTCGCGGCGCGAATTTCCGCAACATCATGGATTTTCCCGCGCTCTTTCCCGGCGCGAAAATCGTGAAGCTGGAGGAAAATTACCGCTCGCTCCAGGGCATTCTCGACCTCGCCAACGGCATCCTTTCGCGCGCGCGCGAGAAATATACCAAGGCGCTGTTCACGCGCCGCGCCGGGGATTTTCGCCCGATGCTGGTGCGGGCGCCCGACGAACACATGCAATCGCGCTTCGTCGCGCAGCGGATTCTGGAACTGCGCGAGGAGGGCGCGAGCCTGAACGAAATCGCGGTGCTGTTCCGTTCGAGCTTTCATTCGTTCGATTTGGAGCTCGAACTCCAGCGGCGCGACCTCCCGTTCGTCAAGCGCGGCGGCTTCAAGTTTGTCGAGACCGCCCACATCAAAGATGTTCTCGCCCACCTCCGCGTAATCGCCAATCCGGCCGACGCGGTGTCGTGGCTGCGCGCGCTGATGCTGGTGAAGGGAATCGGCCATCGCATCGCCGCGCGAACCGCGGATGAGATCGTTGCGGCTCCCGACCCGGCCGGCGCGCTCGCCGCGATCGCGAATCGCGCGCGCGGCGGCGCCGAGAGCGGGATTGGGCGGCTGGCGGCGGCACTTGCGGAATTGCGCCGGCCGGGGCTTCGCCCGGCGGATCAGATCGCAATCGCGATGGAATACTACCTCCCAATCATGCGCGAGGCCTACGCCGACGACTTCCCGCGCCGCGAACGCGACCTCGAACATTTCCAGAGCCTTGCCGCGCGCTACCGTTCGCTCGATTCGATGCTGGCCGAAATGGCGCTGGAGCCGCCCAGCGATTCCATCGGCGGCGTGCTGGCCGCGGATTCCGGCGACGAATGCCTCACGCTCAGCACGATCCATTCGGCCAAGGGCCTCGAATGGAAAGCCGTCTTTATTATCTGGGCGGCAGACGGGCGCTTTCCGGGGCCGCAAAGCATGGACGACGAAGACCTTGAGGAGGAGCGCCGCCTCATGTACGTGGCGAGCACGCGCGCGCGCGACGAGTTGTACCTGACCTATCCGATTTATATGTTCGATCGCAGCCTCGGATACGTGATGGGCCGCGCCTCGCGATTCGTCGAGGATATCCCGGCGGAAATCCTCCCCACCGCGATGCTCGAAGAAGCGGAAGAGCCGGTCAATTGAGAATCTGCGTGGAGGAGTATGCCGTCGCGCGTCTCCGTCCCGCGTTCCCGCTTCCGTCGTGAATGTGGTTTCTGTTCCCCCTTTCTGTGGTGGACTCCGTTCCCCCCGTTTCAAGATGGAAAACGATCTTCTCTCATTCCCCCTTTCCTTTACGAGAGTAGAACCGATCCGGCTTCCGTTCCCCCGTCCTCGTGGAGGATTTCATTCCCCCTTTCCTTTAGGAAAGGGGGTCAGGGGGATAGGACGCGAGCAAGCTTTTTCAAATTTCCCCTTCCCCATAAAACGGAGAAGAGCCTGCCCTGAGCGATTCCTTCGGCGAAGCCGAAGGAGAGCCGAAGGGGGGCAGGGGTTAGGGCAGCATTCCAACCCAGCCGCGCGCTGGCCGCCGAAATTGAGCGCGGCGTATCGCCGCGCTCGCCAGCCTTGACAGTTCCCCGGCTCGATGGCCAATCTCTCGCATGACCGAGGCCGCGTCCGTCATCCCAATCGAACGTATCGCAAGCCGCATCTACCTGATTCGCGGCGAGAAGGTGATGTTGGATAGCGATCTGGCTGACCTCTACGGCGTCACAACCGCCCGGCTCAACGAGCAGTTCAAGCGAAATCTCGATCGCTTCCCGGCGGAATTCGCCTTCCAACTCTCGCCCGGGGAGTTTCGTTCTTTAAGATCGCAAATTGCGATCTTAAAACCGCCCAGGCGCGGCCAACATCGCAAATATATCCCCTACGCATTTACCCAGGAGGGCGTTGCGATGCTCTCCACGGTCTTGCGCAGCAAGCGCGCCGTCCAAGTTAACATCGCCATCATGCGGACCTTCGTGCGGCTGCGGCAAATCCTTGCGTCCGATCGCGAACTCGCCCGCAAGGTCGCGCAGCATGACCGGCAAATCGCCGTCCTGTTCGATACGGTGAGAAAGCTTCTGACCCCACCGGCGCCGCCCAAGAAAAACCTGATAGGATTTACCCCCTAAGCGAACCGGTTCGAATCGCACGCGCGATTTTTCTCTCACCCCGCACAGGCTTTAGCCGGTGCGGTCAACCCAGCTGAGCGCCACGATCGGCGCTTACTTCGGCGTCTTTCCGATCCCGCGAAGCGGCACGGTCTGCTCGAATGCCGGTCGAGGATGCCCGCGATCGGCTGGAAGCGCGCCTCAAGGAAATTCCCCGCTATCGCCGCAAAGCGGCGCGACGGCACTCGCTCTAAAACGTTTTCTTCTGGCCCTTCCTCCGCTCTTCGTCAGATGACTGGAGCCACAACCATACCTAGATCGTCAAAGAGACAATGATCAGAAACGTGCCCAAGACGTAAAGGCATTTAAAAAGGGCCTGATTAACTTTTTCGGGCAGTGTTTCTCCGTTCCAAGTTTGAATTTTCCATCCTACCAAGCCGAGGGTCGCCCACAAAACTATCGCCGCGGCAGCCAACTGAAGAGCGACGGCGACATGAGGATTTTCAGCAGCAGGTGTGAATCGGAGGGCGGCACCCGCAATCACCCCAACTACCACTGTAAATGCGGAACACACGAGAGAACGGCAAAGTGACGTGCGAATCAACGCGAATTGCTGATACTCCCCGTCGCACAACTCCGCGAGCCTCGACGGTCGGAAGAACAAAAGCGCCATTGCGCGGAGTGTGGAAGGCACCTTCGATACCGGCATTCCGCTACCCGTCTTCTCGGTAAATCAATATTTCCATAAACAAAACGCGCCGCCGCCATCGCGGGCATATTCTGTGGCCTCGGAAAATCAATGAAGCGAATTAAATGCCCTCATGGGTGGTGCTTCACGGCTTTCCGGAGCTTTTGCGAACATTATAAAGAAGCACAGGATTCGGCAAGGGCTTTCTCAAGAGGCGCTCGCCGAATCCGCCGGGATTCATCATACATACGTGAGCCTCTTGGGACGCGGGCGGAACAGGCCGACCATTGAGGTTGCTGCCCGGATCGCGGAGGCGTTGGGGGTGAAGCTGTCGGCGCTGATCGAGGAAGCCGAGCGGGAGTGACAGGATCGCATCGTCGTGGGTTGGAAGTCCTTTGAGCGGAACTCGACCTAACCCCTAACCCCTTCCCACAATGGGAAGGGGAACCGGAAAGAAAACCTCGCGCGTCCTATCCCCCTCACCCCCTTTCCTGAAGGAAAGGGGGAATGAGAGAAGATCGTTTTCCAACTTGGAACGGTGGGAACGGAAGCTGGTCCGCAAATGAAAGGGGGAACGGAAGCCGGACCGCTTCGAATCAGGAAAGCAATCGGAAGCGCTCAAAATTAAACCGCCACCACGGAAGTGAGCTACTTTCAGGGATCGGCCCGATCTACGGTGAATTTCGCGTAGCCCGCGAGATCGAAGTCCGGGCCGGTATGCATCGGCAGCGATACTTCGCGCAGCACGGGGACCTTTTCGGTGATCGTGCCGGTGGCGGGTGCATCGCGCGGAACGGTGACGATGCGCGTGCCGGCGAATCGGACTACTGCGGGAAGCATCCCGCCCGTGCCGAGGTAATGGGTGTGCGTCGCCTCGAATAGTGTGTCGGCTTTGAACATCCTCGATCCGGCGCGGATGAAATACTCGTTGTGAGCCATCGGGCGCACCAGAATCGATTGGCTCATCACGTAGATGTGCCCAACCTTGGGACGGAATAGGAATGGCATGATCGGATTGATTCCCAGCCAGAACGGAATGATGACCTGCCGGCCGGGCGCCCAATTGGACAACCGCACGTATGCCTCGCGATCGTTCTCGCCGAGGATGAAATCGCGCCCCGCGAATTCGCGCATGATTTCGCGGCTCAATTTGTCTTTGGGCGGCGTGGAAATCTCGCCGGTCGGGCCAAAGTCGAGCGCCTTATCGGGGGTGCATCCGATCATGATGGCTCCCAGAGCCATCGCGATGAGTATCGTTAATGCGCGAAAGCGGTGATTCACAGCCGGTATCTCGCGTAGCCGGCCGGAATGCCCCCGCCGAGGGTCCATTTCATCGGCAGCGACACTTCCGTCAGCACCGGAATCGCCACGGCCTTGCCGCCGGGGCGGGTGAACTTGCGCTTGCCCGCGTATTGAACAATCGTCGGCAAAATCTTGCCCACCGCCACGTAATGCGTCCGATTCGTGATGAAGACCGCCTCCTGCTTGATCAGCGCACTCCCGGCTTCGATCATCCATTCGCCGGGCGGGCCGAGCGGCTTTTCCAGGACCGCTTCGCTAATCACATAATAATCTCCAACGATCGGCGGTGGGACTCCCGGCGCGATGATATTGACGCCGAGCCAGAACGGAATGCGCATGAAGCGATCCTTGGGCCAATCGGGCGGCCGCACTTCCGCAGTCCGATCGTTGTCGCCCAAGATAAAGGTCCGGCCGCGGAAGTGGAGTTCCACCTCCTCGGCGCTGGCGTAACGGGGCTTCGGACGCGCCGCCGGCACCGGCTTCGCACATCCGGAGATCGCCGCGGCAAGGAGCGTTATCACCAACGCCGCGCCGGTTTGGATCGTTGGATTCCGCCGCATTGCGCACCCGTTTAGTTGAGATTAGCATAACCCGCCGCGATGAATCGGAACCGCGCGCGATCCAACTCCGCCCCGGCGACCGTGACCCTGTTGGGCACCGGAGACGCTTTTTCCAGCGGCGGCCGCTCGCAATCCGGCTATGTCATCGATGCGGGCGGCGCGCGCGTAATGCTGGAGGCCGGATGCGACGTGGTCGGCGCGCTCAAGCGCAACGGTATTGCGACCAACAGCCTCGATCTGCTGATCGTAAGCCATCTGCACGGCGATCATTTCACCGGGCTGGCCTTTCTGATTCTCGACTACCTCTGGGAGAACCCGCTCAAGAACCCGCTCACGATCGCCGGGCCGCGCAAGCTCGAGGAGCGCACTTGGCGCCTGATGCGCACGCTGTACCCCGGCTTCGACCTCGCCAAAATTCGCCGCCGGCTCAAGTTTGCCGTGCTCGAACCGGGAACCGCCCGGCGTTTCGGCAAAGCGCGGGTAATCGCGATTCGCAGCCCGCACACCAAGCCCGACATTTCGCTTTCGCTTCGAATCGAGATCGGTGGCAAGGCGATCGTTTTTTCCGGCGACACGGGATGGAACGACGCGCTCGCGAACTTGGCCGCCGGCGCCGATCTGTTTTTGTGCGAATGCACCTACTTCGAGAGCGGGCATTTGAAGTTCCATCTCAACTACCCGCAACTCGCCGCGAATCGTGATAGATTCGACGTGCGCCGGATGGTGCTGACACATCTTGGCCGCGAAGTGCTTAATCGCAAGGACGAGGTCGCAATCGAGATGGGCTTCGACGGAGAGAAGATCGAATTGTGAAGCGCGGCACGGAGATCGATTCGCGATGGGCATAGTTACAGGAAAACGGGCGCTCGTTACCGGCGTAGCGAACGACAAGAGCCTCGCCTGGGCGATCGCCCGCGCGCTCGCGGCGGAAGGCGCCGAAATTGCGCTTACCTATCAGGGCGAGGTGCTGGAAAAGCGCGTTCGTCCTCTCGCCGAACAGATTGGCGCGACAGTGATCGGCGAATTGGACGTGACGGACGACTCGCAGATCGATACGGTGTTTGCGAAGCTCAAGGAGAAATGGGGCGGACTCGATCTTCTGGTCCATGCGATCGCGTTCGCCGAGCGCGAGGATTTGCGCGATCGGTTCCTGACCGTGAGCCGCGGGAATTTCGCCAAGGCGCTCGACATCAGCGCCTATTCGTTGGTCGCGCTCGCGCGCGCCGCCGAGCCGCTCCTGGAATCGCGCGGAGGCGGCGCGATCCTCACGCTCAGTTACCTGGGCGCCGTGCGCGCGATTCCGAATTACAACGTGATGGGCGTGGCGAAAGCGGCGCTGGAAGCGTGCGTGCGCTATCTCGCACTCGACCTGGGACCAAAAAATATCCGCGTCAACGCGCTGAGCGCCGGCCCCGCGCGCACGCTCTCGTCGTCGGCCATCCGCGACTTTTACACGATGGCGCACGAGGTCGAAAATCGCGCACCGCTGCGCCGCGCGATGAAGCACGAGGAAGCCGGCGCGATGGCCGCCGCACTGCTCAGCGATCTTTCCAGCGGCGTCACCGGCCAGACAATCTACGTGGACATGGGCTACAATATCGTCGGCTGATAAGATGCTGGGCGCGGCGCGATTCCGCGCCAGGAGGCCGCGATGGCGATCGTTGTAGTCCCTCAACTCTCGGACAATTACGCCTATCTCGTGATCGATGACGCGAGCAAAGAAGCGGCAGTGGTCGATTGCGCCGAGGCCGATAAAGTAATCGCCGCGGCCCGTGCGAACGATGCGCGCCTCGTCGCCGTGCTCACCACGCATTGGCACGGCGACCATTCGGGCGGCAATCGCGAGATCGCGGCGAAAGTCCCCGGCATCAAGGTTTACGGCGCGCGTGCCGAGGGCGGGCGCATCCCCGCGCTGACCGATCCGGTGGACGGCGGCGATGCGATCCGGATCGGCGCGCTCGAAGCGCGCGCGATCGGAATTCCCGCGCACACCAGCGGCCACGTCGCGTATTACTTTCCATCGCTGGAAGCCGTGTTCACCGGCGACACGCTGTTCGTCGGCGGATGCGGCCGCCTGTTCGAGGGCGGAGCGGCCACGATGATCGCGTCGCTCGCGAAGCTCGCCGCGCTGCCCGATTCGACGCGCGTCTATTGCGGACACGAGTACACCGAGAAAAACCTGCGCTTCGCACTCACGCTCGAACCGGGCAACGCCGCGCTAAAGCGCAAGCACGGTTGGAGCGTCGCGATGCGCGCCGAAGGGAAATTCACCGTCCCCTCGACGATCGCGGACGAAAAAGCGGCCAATCCATTTCTCCGCACCGGGAGTGCGGAATTGCGCGCGAGCCTCAAACGAATCGATCCGTCGCTCGGCGGCGACCCGGCCGCGGTCTTCGCCAAGACGCGCGAACTCAAGGATCGCTTCTGACGCGGATTGCGATGACCACGCTTCGGGGCACGATCGCGCGGCCGGACGGCACGATGGCCGCCGGCAAAATCTCATTCGGCGCAAAAATCGAATCGATCGCGAATTCGCCGCGCGCGGGCGGCGATTCGATCCTTCCCGGCTTCATCGATCTCCAAGTCAACGGCGCGGGCGCGATCGATGTGGCGAGCGCGTCTCCGGACGATTTGATCGCGATTGGCCGCCAACTTGCGCGCGAAGGCACCACCGCTTGGCTGCCGACGGCGATCACCGCGCCCCTCGATGCGCTCGAACGCACCGAACGCGCCATCGCCGCCGCGATGGAAATTCAGGCGCATGGGGATGCGCCCGATTCCGCCACGATACTTGGGATGCATCTCGAGGGGCCGTTCATTTCGCCGCGCCGCTTGGGCGTCCATCCTCCGCTCAATCTCGAACCGCGCGGCGGCGCGCTCCGGCGCGTGCTCGCGATGCGCGCGCTGCGGCTCGTTACGCTCGCGCCGGAATTGCCGGGCGCGCCGGCCGCGATTCGCCGGTTCAATGCGCGCGGCGTGGCGGTTTCGATCGGCCACACCGATGCGACACTGGACGAGGCGAACCGCGCGATTGCGGCGGGCGCGCGGATGTTCACCCATCTGTTCAACGCGATGCGCCCGCTACACCATCGCGACCCCGGCGTAATCGCCGCCGCGCTCGCGTCCTCGCCCGCGATGGCCGCGCTGATCCCCGACGGCATGCACGTCGATCCCGCGATCCTCCGGCTCGTCTATCGCCTGCGCGGCGCGGATGGAACGATCCTTGTGACGGATCGAGTTGCGCCGAGGCGGAAGATGAGATCGCGGGGCGCCGCCGCGCGCCGCGCCGGCGGCCGCCTCGCCGGCAGCCTCATCTCGATGCTCGACGGAGTGCGCCTGACGGTGGAGCGGGCGGGCGTCACAATCGGCGATGCGGCCGCGATGGCCGCCGCGAACCCCGCGCGGCTTATCGGCGCGGCGAACCGCGGGCGGCTCAAAATCGGGGCGCGCGCGGACTTGCTTATTCTCAACTCCAAGCTAGAGTTGAAGGCCGTGTTTATCGGCGGACGGGAAATAGCCTGAGTGCGAGACGTTCGCGATCCGCTATCGCAACAGAATCGAATCGAGGAGCACAACGATGCCGCTTAACAAGGACGCCGTGGGCAAGGAATATCCGCCCGCCACCATGAATGTAACCGCCGAGGCGTTGCAAAAATACGCGCGCGCCTACAATGACGGCAATCCCGCCTTCTTCGACGCCGCGCGTCCAGGCGGCATTGTCGCGCCGCCGATGTTCGGCGTGGTTGCGATTTGGGCTTCGCTGATGGGCCTCGTTTCCGATCCGAACCTGAACGCGAACCTGCTGCGCCTCGTACATGGCGAACAGGACATGGAATTTATCGCGCCGCTCCGCCCCGGCGACGCGATTACCGCGCAGGCGAAGATCGGCGCGATCGAAACCAAGGCGACCGGCGAGACCCTGAACCTCGAAGTCCAAGCGAAGAACCAATCCGGCGCCCCCGTGCTGAAAACGTTGTTCGTCGCTTTCATCCGCAGCGGCGGCAGCCGCGGCCCCGCCGAACCGCGTCCGCCCGAACCGGAGCGCGGCGCTCCGCTTTTCACCGTCGCGCAGACGATCGACCAGGACCAGACCGTTCGCTATGCCGAAGCGTCGGGCGATCGGAATCCGATTCACGTCGATGAGAACGTCGCGAAGATGGCCGGCCTGCCGGGAATAATCGTTCACGGCCTGTGTACGATGGCGTTTACGTCGAAGGCGGCGATCGACAAGCTGTGCGGAGGCGACCCGGCCCGGTTGAAGCGCCTGCGCGTGCGCTTCTCGCGTCCGGTATTGCCGGGACAGACGATCACCACCAAAATCTGGGCCGAAGGCGAAAAGGGCGGGCGCAAAATTTACGCCTACGAGACCTACAATCCAGAGGGCGTCCCGGTGATCAAGGGCGGCATCGCCGAAGTCGCACCGTAAGAACCGGAAAGTCCGCTAACCTCTTCGCCGCTTTGGCTGGAACGCAAGAGCGGAGGACGCGCGCTCGGCAACTACCCGATCGGAGAAGCGGGGTTGGGCGGGCGCGCGACCGCTTCTGTTGGCGCGCGCTTGGCGGGACTATACTCGATACGGTGCGGCGCTCGCGCGGCC
>JBOHWK010000120.1:0-42691 GCA_050736715.1 Binataceae bacterium (SeqCode)
GACCCCGATCGTCCGGCGCATCACCGGAATCGAGGTGCGCGAGACCGTGCCCGACCAGTTCCTGGCCCGCGCCGACCAGATCGTCACGGTTGATGTCCCGATCGAGGAGCTGCGTCAGCGCCTGCGCGAGGGCAAGATTTATCCCGCCGCGCAAATCGAGCACGCGCTGAAGAATTTTTTCAAGCCAAGCAATCTTGCCGCGCTCCGCGAGGTGGCGCTGCGCGAATGCGCGCGCAGCCTCGATCGGCGCCGCCAGGAGGAAGAAAAACTCAAGGACGCCGGCGGCCATCGCCCGCGCGCGCTTGAAAAAATCATGGTTGGCATCTCGTCCAATCCCGCCGACGCGGGCCAACTCCTGCGCAAAGCCTCGCGGATCGCCGGCCGGCTCAACGCCGAGTGGTTCGCGGTCCACGTCGAAACGCCGGCCGAATCGGTCCAGCGAATCGGCACCGCGGACTTTGTCGCGCTGCTCGACAACATCAATCTGGCCGGCGATCTCGGCGCGGAAACGGTATGGCTCAAGTCTAACGACGTGATAAAGGCGATGGTCGATTTCGCGCGCGAAAAGGGCGTCTCGAAAATTATCGTCGGCCGTACCCATGAACCGTGGTGGCGGCGGTGGCTGCGCGGGGACGTGACCGCCCGCTTGATCGGGGAAGCGCGCGGCATCGACGTGGAAATCGCCGCCACCGAGCGCGAGGAGAAGCCAAAATGAGCGCGCCGTCGATTCGCCGCCGGGTCCGCAACGGCACCCTCCTGATGCTGGCGCTGGTCGTGCTGCTGGGCGCCTACACGCTGCCGCGGCTCTATGCGCTGGGCGGCGCGATCCAACAGACGCTGCATCGCAACTACCTCAGCATCGAGGCCGCCCAGCGCATGCACGCCGCGCTCAACCGGCTACAAGTCGCGGAGCATTCCGGGACAGCCGCGCAGGCGCTGCCCGCAAGCCGGGCGGAATTCATGAAGTGGCTCGCGGCCGCAAACGGCAACCTTACCGAACAGGGCGAACCGGAACTCGCGGCGGACATTACGCGCCGCGGCAAGCAACTGTTCGCCGATGCCGCCGGGGCGGCGCCGGGCGTCTATCACGATCGGGAATTCGGCGAATTGCACCGGCGGCTCGACGATCTGATCGCGATGAACAAGCAGGCGATGTTCCGCGCGAAGGGCCGCGCGGCGCGGCTTAGCCGGAGGCTGACATTGGATTTCGCCGCCGGACTCGCGCTGGTACTGATCGCCGGTGGGGCGGTGTCATGGGGACTCGGCAACCGGCTGGCCCGTCCGCTGACCGAATTGGCCGCCCGGCTCGATGAGATTAGCCGGCGCCAGCCGCCCGCGCGGCTGGGACCGCAACCGCTCGCGGAACTGGAGGCGGTCGCGCGCGAATTCAACCGGATGGCGGAGCGGCTGGAGCAATACGACCAGCTCAATGTCGAACGCCTGCTCTACGAAAAGAGCAAGACCGCGGCGATAATCGAGAGCCTCGAAGACGGCGTGGTGCTGATCGATTCGGAGGGAATCGTCACCCACATCAATGAGATCGCGGCGCTGATTTTGAGCGTCGATGCGCGCGACGCGCTCGGCAGCCCGTTCGACGACCTGAGCGGCAACCATCCCCATTATCTTCGCGTGCGCGACGCGCTCCGCACCCTGCGCCGGGCGGGCACGGACAGCGGGCGCATCGAGGTCGATCTGCACGTGCGCGGCCGCGCGCATTCTTATGTTTTGAAGCCGATCGCGCTGCGCCCGTCCGGCGGCAAACCGCTTGGCACGCTCCTGATTCTGCAGGACATCACCTACGTCCGCGATCAGGACCGGGCGCGGACCAATCTGGTGGCGACGCTCTCGCATGAACTGCGCACTCCGCTCACCTCGCTGGCGTTGTCGACCGAGTTGCTTGCGCGCTCGCCGGCGGATTCCGATCCGCACGAGCACGAATTGATTCAGGCAATTCTGGACGAATGCGGGCGGATGCGTCATTTGACGGACAATCTGCTCAATCTGGCGCGTGGCGAAACGGCCGGGATCGCGGTGCGGCGCGAGCGGCTGGACGTGGCGCAAATCGCCGCCGACGCGGCCCGCCGCTTCGCGATTCAGGCGCGCGAAAAGGGCATCGAAATCGCCGCGCGGATCGAGCCGGCGCCACCGATCGCCGGCGATCCGATCAAGCTGTCGTGGGTGGTTTCCAATCTGCTCGGCAATGCGCTGCGCTATACGCCCGCGGGCGGCACGATCGAAGTCAGTGCCGGAGCGGAGGGCCGCGCCGCGCGCATCGCGGTGGCCGATTCCGGCCCTGGCATCTCGCCCGATCTGCGCGAGCATATCTTCGAGCGGTTCGCGCAGTATGATACGGAGGGCGGGGCGCGGGGATCGGCGGGACTCGGATTGTCGATCGTGAAGGACATCGTGGAAGCCCACGGCGGCCGGATTTTTGCCGAGAGCAACGGTTCGCATGGAACCAAATTCATCGTCGAAATTCCCGCCGCGCCGGAGGTCTGATGGCGACGCTGCTGATAGTTGACGACGAGAAAAACATCCGGCGCACGCTGTCCGTCTTCTTCGAATCGCTCGGCCATCGCGTGCGCGCGGCGGAAAGCGGAGCGGAGGCAATCGCGGCGCTGCCCGAAGGCCCCTTCGATCTGATCCTGACCGACTTCAGGATGGCCGAGATGACCGGCCTCGAACTGCTCCGGGAAATCAAGCGGCGCGCGCCCGACAGCCCGGTGATCCTGATGACGGCCTACGCGACGGTCGAGAACGCGGTCGAGGCGATGAAATCCGGCGCCTGCGATTACGTGACCAAGCCGTTCTCGCTCGAACAAATCCGCCACACCGTCGAACGCGCGCTGCAAGTCCGCGCGCTTCAGGCGGAAAATCGCACGTTGCGCGGCGCGATCGGCGAGGAGCCGATGCTCGAAACGAGCAGCCCCGCGATGCGTCGGCTGCTTGACACCGCGCGCCAAGCGGCGGCCAGCGGCGCGACGATTCTGCTCACGGGCGAGAGCGGCACCGGCAAGAACGTGCTCGCCCGGCAAATCCATCGATGGAGCACCCGCGCCGCGCATTCCTTTGTCGTGGTCAATTGCACCACGCTCGCCGAGGAATTGCTCGAAAGCGAATTGTTCGGGCACGTCCGCGGCGCCTTCACCGGCGCGGTCAAGGACAAACCGGGACGGCTCGAAGCCGCGCATGGCGGCACGGTATTTCTCGACGAGATTGCCGACCTCACGCAGGCGCTCCAGACTAAGTTCCTGCGCTTTTTGCAGGACCAGAGTTTCGAGCGGGTCGGCGGCGAACACACGATCCGTGTCGATGCGCGCATCGTCGCCGCTTCCAACCGCGATCTCGAAGCCGAAATCGCCGCACATCGCTTCCGCGAGGATTTGTACTACCGGCTGAACGTGATCGCGCTGCGCGTCCCTCCGCTCCGCGAACGGCCCGAGGACATCCCGGCGCTGACGCATTGGCTGCTCAAGGTGGCGGCGATGCGCAACGGCCGGCCGCAAATCGCGCTTTCGCCCGAGGCCGAGCAGGCGCTCACGCATTATCGGTGGCCCGGCAACGTCCGCGAACTTCGCAACGCGATCGAGCGCGGCGTGGTCCTGGTGCGCGGCAAGACGATCCTGCCCGAAGACCTGCCCGATTCGCTGTTCCGCGCTCCGGCCGAAACTCGCGGGACGGCTCCGGCCGGCGCCAGCCTGGACGAGGTCGAACGCGAGCATATCGTGCGGGTGCTGGCCGCCAGCACGACGCTGGAAGAGGCCGCCGACCGGCTCGGAATCAACGTAACGACCCTCTGGCGCAAGCGTAAACGTTATGGAATCGAGTGAGCGGGCGGCGTTGAAGCCTTTCCGTCATCGCCGCAAGCGGCGATAATGTGCAAGAAAAGTGAAGCGGATCGCCGCGTTCCAGCGTATAATCAACAGGACCATTCGCAGTACGCCTTATGCCGGATACGGAGACTAACAGCCCGGCCCGCGCCTTACGCGGGCGGGGGAAGCTTTGGATTGCCGCGGCCCTCGTTGCCGCAATCGCGGTTTATGCGGTCCTCGATCGGTTCGGCGGTGCGCGCGATACCGCCGCGCAAGCCTCGGCCCCGGCCAAAGGCCCGGTGATTCCCGTCGCGGCCGCTGCCGCGCGGCTGGGAGATTTGAACCTCTATGTCACCGCGCTCGGCACCGTGACGCCGTTCTACACGGTCACGGTCAAGAGCCGCGTTGACGGCCAACTGATGAAGGTGGACTTCAAGGAGGGCCAGGAGGTAAAAAAGGGCGAGTTGCTCGCCCAGATCGATCCGCGGCCGTTCCAAGTCCAACTGACGCAGGCGGAGGGCCAGCTCGAACGCGACCGTGCGACGCTGGAAAACAACCGGATACTTTTCGCTCGCGACCAGGAATTGTTCCGGCAAAATGTTCTTGCGCGGCAGGACCTCGACAATCAAAAATCGCTGGTCGGCCAGTACGACGGCACGATTCTCGCGGATCGAGGCACGGTGGACAATGCGAAGCTGCAACTGACCTACAGCCGCATCACCGCGCCTATTTCCGGGCGCGTGGGGCTGCGCCTGGTCGATCCGGGCAACATCGTTCATGCCACCGATCCGGGGGGAATCGCGGTGATTACGCAATTGCAGCCGATCTCCGTGATTTTTAGCATCCCGGAGGACGACCTGCCGCGCGTGTTCGCCGCGATGAAGGCTAATCCGCACCTCCCGGTCGCGGCTTACGATCGCGATTTCAAGCAACAGCTCGCGGCCGGCACGCTGCTGACCGTCGATAACCAAATCGATCCGAACACCGGCACCGTCAAGCTCAAGGCGAAATTCGCCAACGAGAACGACGCCCTGTTTCCGAACCAGTTCGTCAATGCGAAGCTGCTCGTCGATACGATTCACAACGCGATTCTGGTGCCGGCCGCCGCCCTGCAGCGGAGCCAGCGCGGAACTTTTGTCTATGTGGCCGCGCCGGACGGAACGGCTCAAATGCGCAGCGTCAAGATCGCCGCCCAGCGCAGCGACTTGGCCGCAATCTCCAGCGGCGTCAAGCCGGGCGAGTTGGTCGTGGTGGACGGGATGGACAAGCTGCGCAACGGCACGCGCGTCAAAGTTCAGTTGGCGGCGAACGCGGCCGCGCAAAGCGGCGCTCCGTGAACCTCTCCCGCCCGTTTATTCTCCGGCCGGTCGCAACTTCCCTCCTGATGGTCGGATTGATGCTCGCCGGGATGGCCGCCTACCGGCAGTTGCCGGTATCGGCGCTGCCGGAGGTCGATTACCCGACGATTCAGGTCGCCACCTTTTATCCCGGCGCCAGCCCGGACGTGATGGCGTCCGCAGTGACAGCGCCGCTGGAGCGGCAATTCGGCCAGGTGCCGGGCCTCAACCAGATGACTTCCAGCAGTTCCCTCGACAGTTCGATAATCACGCTGCAATTTAGCCTCAATCTCAACATCGACGTGGCCGAGCAGGAGGTGCAGGCGGCGATTAATTCCGCCGCGACTTACCTGCCGAAAGACCTTCCCAACCCTCCCGTGTACAGCAAGATCAATCCGGCCGACGCGCCGGTCCTGACGCTCGGCCTCACCTCCAGGGAATTGCCGCTGGCGAAGATCGAGGATTTGGCGGACACCCGCCTGGCGGAGAAAATTTCGCAACTGTCCGGCGTCGGCTTGGTGAGCATCGGCGGCGGCCAGAAACCCGCCGTTCGAATCGAGGCGAATCCCGCCGCGCTGGCCTCCTACGGAATGACCCTGGAGGACCTGCGCACGGCGATTGCGAGCGCGAACGTCAATCAGGCCAAGGGCAATTTCGACGGGCGCCGCCAATCCTACACGATCGGCGCCAACGACCAATTGCTCACCGCCAGCGCCTACCGCCATCTCGTCGTCGCCTACCGCAACGGCGCGCCGGTGCGGCTGTCGGACGTCGCCAACGCGATCGATAGCGTCGAGAACCTCAATGAGGCCGCGTGGATGAACACCCAGCCGGCCGTAATCGTGAACATCCAGCGCCAGCCCGGCGCGAACATTATAGCGGTCGTGGATAGCATCAAGGCGATCCTGCCGCGCCTGCAAGCCTCGCTGCCCTCGTCGGTGAAAGTGACGGTGTTGACCGACCGGACCACGACGATTCGCGCCTCGGTCGCCGACGTGCAGTTCGAGTTGATGCTCACCGTCGCGCTGGTCGTGATGGTGATCTTCCTGTTCCTGCGCAGCCTGTCGGCGACGATCATTCCGAGCATCGCGGTGCCGCTGTCGATTGTCGGAACTTTCGGCGCGATGTACCTGCTCGGCTACAGCCTCAACAACCTGACGCTGATGGCGCTCACGATTTCGACCGGCTTCGTCGTGGACGACGCGATCGTCATGATCGAAAACATCGAGCGCTTCATTGAGGCGGGCGAAACGCCGCTTCAGGCGGCGCTCAAGGGCGCGCGCCAGATCGGCTTCACGATCCTGTCGCTGACGGTCTCGCTGATCGCGGTGCTGATTCCGCTGCTGTTCATGGGCGACATTGTGGGCCGCCTGTTCCGCGAATTCGCGGTGACGCTCGCGGTCACGATTCTGGTTTCGGCGATCGTCTCGCTGACGCTGACTCCGATGATGTGCGCGAAGCTCCTGCGCCACCGGCCCGAAGCTGAGCAGAGCAAATTTTACCGGCGCTCGGAAGAATGGTGGAACCGGACGCTCGCGTTTTACGATCGCACGCTCAAATGGGTGCTGAAGCATCAGACCGAAACGCTTGCGGTCGCGATCGGCACGCTGGTTCTGACCGTAGTGCTGTATATCGCCGCGCCCAAGGGCTTCTTCCCGGTGCAGGATACGGGCGTGATCGAGGCCGTCTCCGAAGCGCCCGACGATGTATCGTTCGCGGCGATGGCCGCGCGGCAGCAGGCGCTTGCGCGCGTAATCCTGAAGGACCCCGCCGTCGAAAGCCTCTCCTCGTTCGCCGGAATCGACGGCGTGAACACCACCGTCAACACCGGCCGCTTCCTAATCAACCTGAAGCCGCTGAGCGTTCGCGCGGCGTCAATCGAGGCGGTCATCGCGCGGCTCGCACCCGCCGTCGCCAAGGTTGACGGCGTAGCCCTGTACATGCGCCCGGTGCAGGAACTGACGGTCGAGGATCGGGCGAGCCGGACGCAGTATCAATACAGCCTCGAGGACCCCAACGCCGGCGAACTCGCGTTGTGGACCCAAAAGCTGGTGGATCGGTTCAAGACCCTGCCCGAATTGCGCGACATCGCCACCGACCAGCAAAACGGCGGCCTGCGCGCGCATCTGGCGATCGATCGCGCCACCGCCTCGCGCCTGGGGATCACGCCGCAGGAGATCGACGACACGCTCGACGACGCTTACGGCCAGCGCCAGATCTCCACGATTTTTACGCAATTGAACCAGTATCACGTGGTGCTGGAAGTCGATCCGCGGTTCCAGCACGACCCGCGCGCGCTCAATGAGATTTACCTGCGAACGGCGGCCGGCGGCGAAGCGCCGCTTAGCGCGTTTACTCATTACGAACCGGCCGCGGCGCCGCTCGCCGTTAACCATCAGGGGCAGTTCCCGGCGGTGACGATTTCCTTCAATGTCGCGCCCGGCTACTCGCTGGGCGACGCCGTGAACGCGATCGATGGGGCGCGGCGCGATCTCGGAATGCCGGCCAGCGTCCAGGCGAGCTTTCAGGGGTCCGCACGCGCGTTCCAAGCCGCGCTGGTCAACGAACCGCTGCTGATTCTGGCCGCGATCGTCACGGTGTACATCGTGCTCGGCGTGCTGTACGAGAGCTACATCCATCCGATTACGATCCTCTCGACGCTGCCGTCGGCGGGCGTCGGCGCGATCGTGGCGCTGTGGGTGTGCGGCCAGGATTTGGATGTAATCGCGCTCATCGGCATCATCCTGCTCATCGGCATCGTCAAGAAAAACGCGATCATGATGATCGATTTCGCGCTCGAAGCGCAGCGCAAGGACGGCAAATCGCCGCTGGAGGCGATCTATCAGGCGAGCCTGCTCCGCTTCCGGCCGATCATGATGACCACGATGGCAGCGCTGCTCGCCGGGCTGCCGCTCGCGCTCGGCACGGGCACCGGCTCCGAATTGCGCCGCCCGCTGGGCGTGGCGATCGTCGGCGGCCTGCTCGTCAGCCAGGTGCTGACCTTGTACACGACGCCGGTGGTGTTTCTGTGGTTTGAGCGCGTCGCGGCGCGGCTGAAGCGGGCGAAGGTTCCCGCCAAATCCGGCTATCCCGAACCGGTCTCGGCACGCGCCTCATGAGCATCTCCAATGTTTTCATCCGCCGTCCCGTCGGGACGACGCTGCTGACGATTGCGATCGCGCTCGCCGGCCTGGCCGCCTTCCGGATGCTGCCGGTGTCTCCCCTGCCGGAAGTCGAATTCCCGACTATCCTGGTGCAGGCGGCGCTGCCGGGCGCCAGCCCGCAGACGATGGCCTCCGCGGTGGCGACTCCGCTGGAGCGCCAATTCGGGCGAATCGCGGGGCTGTCCGAGATGACTTCGACCAGCTACCTGGGCGCGACGATGATCGTTTTGCAGTTCGACTTGAACCGCAACATCGACGCTGCCGGCCGCGACGTGCAGGCCGCGATCAACGCGGCGCTGAGCAATCTCCCGTCGAACCTGCCGGCTTTGCCCACCTACCGGAAGGTCAACCCCGCCGACGCGCCGATCGTAATTCTGGGACTTACCTCCGGCACGATGCGGCCGGGGCAGATGTACGACGCGGCCTCGTCGATCCTGGCGCAGAAGCTTTCGCAAATCGAAGGGATCGGCCAGGTGTTCATCGGCGGCAGCGCATTGCCCGGGGTCCGAGTCGAGGTCAATCCCACCCGGCTCAACACGGTCGGTCTCGGGCTGGAAGACGTGCGAACCGCGCTGGCCGCCGCGAACGCCAATCGTCCCAAGGGCGAACTGGCCAACGGCGGCCGAGCCTGGGCGTTGAGCGATACCGATCAATTACTCAAAGCGGCGGATTACCGGAACCTAATCCTAGAGTACCGCGACGGCGCCGCGGTGCGATTGTCCGACGTGGCGCAGGTCGAGGATTCAGTGGAGAACGTGCGCACCGCCGGGCTGATCGATGGAAAGCCCGCGGTGTTCGCGGTGGTCTTCCGCCAGCCGGGTGCGAACATTATCGCGGCCGTCGATCGCGTGCGCGCATCGATGCCGAATCTGAAAGCCTCGATATCGCCCGCGATCGACCTGTCGGTAATTCTCGACCGCAGCACTGACATTCGCGCCTCGGTGCGCGATGTCGAAATCACCCTGTTGATTTCGATCGTGCTGGTGGTGCTGGTGGTGTTCGCGTTCCTGCGCAATCTGCGGGCGACGCTGATTCCCGGAATCGTCGTCCCGGTCTCGCTAATCGGCACGTTCGGCGCGATGTACCTGTTCGGATACAGCCTCGACAACCTGTCGCTGATGGCGCTGACCATTTCGACCGGCTTCGTGGTGGACGACGCGATCGTCGTGATCGAAAATATCGCGCGCTACCGCGAGGCGGGGATGGCGCCGCGGGAGGCGGCCACTATTGGCGCGGCGGGAATCGGCTTCACCGTGGTTTCCATGAGCGCCTCGCTGGTGGCGGTTTTCATTCCGATCCTAATGATGGGCGGAATCGTGGGGCGCCTGTTCCGCGAGTTCGCCGTCACGCTGTCGGTGGCGGTCGCGATCTCGATGGTCGTTTCGCTTACGACCACCCCGATGATGTGCGCGCAACTGCTGAAGCCGGCCGCGGAGGAAAAGCACGGCCGCTGGTACCGCGCCTCCGAGCGCGCCTTCAACGGATTGCTGCGCGCTTACGATATCGGGCTGACCTGGGCGCTGGAGCGCCAGCCGCTGACGCTTTCGATCGCGCTCGCGATTCTGGCGCTTAGCGTGTACATGTTCTACGCGATCCCCAAAGGATTTTTTCCCGAGCAGGACACCGGCCGCCTGATGGGCTTAATGGAGGCCGATCAGGACACCTCATTTCAGGCGATGCGCCAGCGGTTGGTGGATGTGGCCGGCGCAATCCTGCGCAACCCCAACGTCACGCAGGCGATCGCGTTCACCGGCGGCAACGACGTGGCCAACGTCGCCCACCTGTACATCGCGCTTACGCCGCGGAGCGAGCGCCAACTGACCCCCGATCTGGTAATCGCACAATTGCGCCGCGCGGCGGCCAAGGTTGCGGGTGCGAGCGTTTACCTCCAGCCGGTTCAGGATTTGCGCATCGGCGGCAGGATCAGCGGCGCGGAGTATCAGTACACGCTGCAAAGCGGCGATCTCGGCTCGCTCGATCGGTGGGCGCCGCGGATGCTCGCGAAGATGCGCACGCTGCCGGAACTGGCCGACGTCAGCAGCGATCAGCAGGACAACGGCCTGCAAACCTCGCTCGCGGTGGACCGCAATACGGCGGCGCGGCTGGGAATTTCGCAGCAGGAGATCGACGACACCCTGTACGACGCCTATGGACAGCGGCAGGTCTCCACGATGTACACGCCGCTCAACCAGTATCACGTGGTGATGGAGGTCGCGCCGGAATTCTGGCAGAACCCCGGCTCGCTCCAGTTGATCCACGTCCGCTCGAACGCCGGGCAGGAAATCCAGCTCGGCGCGTTCACCCGGTTCGCGCCGGGCAACACCCCGCTGGCCGTCAACCATCAGGGCCAGTTCCCTTCCGTCACGATCTCCTTCAACGTGGCGCCGGGAGTGGCGCTGGGCGGCGCGGTGGACGCGATCGAGGCGGCCGCGCGGTCGATGCGGATGCCGGGCGCCGTCCGCGGCAGCTTTCAGGGCACGGCGCAGGCGTTCCAGCAATCGCTCAAGGACGAGGGCGCGCTAATCCTATTCGCGCTGCTCGCTGTATATATAGTATTGGGAATACTATACGAAAGTTACATTCATCCGGTTACCATTCTTTCCACGCTGCCGTCGGCCGGCGTCGGCGCGCTGCTGGCGCTGATGATCTGCCGCACCGACCTCAGCGTGATCGCCTTAATCGGCATCATCCTGCTCATCGGCATCGTCAAGAAAAACGCGATCCTGATGATCGACTTCGCGCTCGAGGCGCAGCGCAAAGGCGGCAAGTCGCCGCACGACGCGATCCACGAGGCCTGCCTGCTCCGCTTCCGGCCGATCATGATGACCACGATGGCTGCTCTCCTCGGCGGCCTGCCGCTCGCGCTGGGAATCGGCGAGGGCGCGGAATTGCGCCAGCCGCTCGGCATCGCGATCGTCGGCGGCTTGCTGGTGAGCCAGATGCTCACGCTGTTCACCACGCCGGTGATCTATCTGTACATGGACCGGCTGGGCCTGCGCTGGCGCCGCCTATGGCGCCGTGGGCTGGGGCCGGCGCCCGCGCCGGTTCCCGCCAAGGCGTGATCGGCGCGCCGCGGGCCGCAACGCATCAGACGATTACTTTGGCGGCGCGCAGCTCTTCGATCTGAGTTTTTTCGAGTCCCGCCTCGCGCAGAACCTCTTCGGTCTGCTCCCCCAATCGGGGCGGCGTGCGGCGCAGCTTGATCGGCGTCTCGCTGAATCGCGCGCCGCCGACCACCGTCCGCACCGGGCCGCAATCGGGATGCTCGTACACGGGGAAAGTTTCGTTCGCGACGATCTCCTCATCCTCGAACAGCGTCTCGTAGCTGTGGATGGGTCCGCACGGGATGTCGGCGGCTTCGACAATTTCGAGCCATTCGGCGCCCGTGCGTTCGAGGAACAGCTTGGCGATGTTGCGCAGGATCGAACGCCCCCGCTCGACTTTGTCCTCGACCTGCCACCATTCGGGATGGCCGGCCGCCGCGCACAGCCGTTCGTTCTGCGCTTCGGTGAAAGCCGCAATCGTGATCCAGCCGTCCTTGGTCTTGAACGGATCGAGGGTGAGCGACTTCGGCGCGAGATGCTTGTACTCGTCGTGCGGCAGGAAGGTGTAGCCGGCCATCGAATCGTTCGCGGTGAACGAGATCATCGCCTCGAGCATCGGCACGCGGATGTACTGGCCGACGCCCCGCGCGCGCGCCGCGTGCAACGCGCTGACGACGGCCAGCGCCGCGGTCATTCCGCTGATCTTGTCGGCGAGCGCCATCTTGACCGCGGTGGGCTGCCCGCTCCTGCCGCCCTGAATGAAGGCGACGCCCGAATAGCCCTGAATCACCGGATCGTAGGCGGGATGGTTGGCGAGCTTACCCTTGGGGCCGTAGCCGCAAATCGAGCAATAGACGATTTTCGGATTGCCGCGCCGCAGATCGGTGTAGCCGATTCCGAGCCGGTCGGCCACGCCGGGGCGGTTGTTTTCGACCAGCGCGTCGGCCTTCATCGCGAGGCGGCGAATCAGATCGCGCCCGCGCTCCTGCTTGGCGTCGATCACGATGCTGCGCTTGTTGCGGTTGAAGTTCATAAATTGCGCGCCGAAGCCGTTTTTTGCGGGCCGCGCCAGCCGCCGCATCGAATCGCCCTCCGGCGGCTCGACTTTGATTACGTCCGCGCCGAGATCGCCCAAGAGCTGGGTGCAATACGGCCCCGAAATAACGGCGGTTAAATCTAGAATGCGAAATCCGACCAGCGGTCCATCAGCCATGACTCTAATGATGCCCTTGCGCGGCGGGATTGACGGCCGCGCGACGCGATGGACCTGCTTAACGCGCCGCGCGCCCCGCCGTCAAGCGCCGCGCGGACGAGTGCTAACGGGTTGCCGCGGTTCTCCGCTCCGCTTTTCACCTGCTCCCGCTCCATGCCGCCGGTGGCGGCGTGCGGTGTGCTCGCCCGGAAACATCGGCGACCCCTGTGGTAGGTGGAACCAATGCGAATCGGGAGCTTAATCGGCGGCTCCGGCCGCGCTATAATGCGATTGCGGCGATGGCGATCGACCTCGAAGATGCGCGCGAGCGAATGGTGGCCGAGCAGCTCGAACGGCGCGGAATCCGCGACGCGCGCGTGCTGGCCGCGATGCGCGCCGTCGCGCGCCATCGCTTCCTTCCGGCCGCGCTTCACGACCATGCCTACGACGACGGCCCGCTTCCGATCGGCGCGCAGCAGACGATCTCGCAGCCCTACATGGTTGCGCTGATGAGCGAGGTTGCGGCATTGCGCGGGACCGAACGCGTGCTCGAAATCGGCACCGGCTCCGGTTATCAGACCGCCGTGCTGGCCCATCTGGCGCGCGAGGTTTACACCGTCGAAAGCCTCGCCCATCTCCACGATCGCGCGCGCGCGATTCTGAACTCGATGGGATTCGGAAACGTCTTTTTTCGGTGCGCCGACGGCTCGGACGGATGGAGCGCGGCGGCGCCGTTCGACGCAATCGTCGTGACCGCGGCGATGCCGGGAATCGCGATGCCGCTGATGCATCAGTTGGCCCCCGCCGGGCGGCTCGTCGCGCCGATCGGCGAGGAAGAGCTGCAGACGCTGGTGCGAATCGGCATGAAAGCGGGCCATTGGAGCGAGGAGTATTTTGGAGAATGCCGGTTTGTCAGGATGACCGGCAGGCACGGATTCAAGTAGCCGCGCCGGGCAGGACGGCGATCCGCCGGGCGGCGGAACGGGGATGGCGGTGGTTGAGCGGAGGAATATCGCGGATCGGATTCGGCGCGGAGTTCTTGCGAGCGCGTGTGCGGCGGCGCTCGCGCTCGCGGGATGCGGCGGCGCGCGGCCAAGCGCTCCGCTCGCGGCGCGCGAGCCGGTATTTCACACGGTCGCCAACGGCGATACCCTCTATCGCATCGCGCGCGAATACCACGTTAGCGCCGGGCGGCTGATGACATTCAACGGGATTGCCGACCCGCGCGAATTACGAATCGGGGAGCGGCTGGTAATTCCCGGGGCCTACCGCGCCGCCGCCGCCGGAATCGAATCCAATGGTGCGCATCCTTATGCCGGCGAACGCGCGGAGCGAATGTTCTCATGGCCAGTCGCGCACGGCTTGGTTTCGGCGGGATTCGGGATGCGCGGCGGCGCGATGCACGCCGGGGTGAATATCGAGGCGCCCGCCGGCACGCCAATTTATGCCGCCGGGGCGGGAACGGTCATCTTCGCCGGGACGCTTCGCGGCTACGGCAACACGATCATTATTCGGCACGATTCGCATTATGTGACGGTGTACGCGCACAACGAGCGCAACCTTGTGCGCAAGGGCGGGCGCGTGGCGGACGGACAGGAGATCGCCCAAGTCGGGAGCACCGGCCGCGCGGCGGCCGCCAACCTGCACTTCGAGGTGCGCCGCGACAATGTCGCGCGGGATCCGCTGGCCTATCTACCGCCCGCGCCCGCCGGCGCGATCGCCTTTGCTGGAATGGGCGGCAGCTAGTATCTTCGATTCACGCGCGCTGAACAATTTGACGACCGCGCGGCGAGGGAGGAAACGATGACCGCCGAGGAACTTAAAACTCTGATTCGCAACGTGCCGGATTTTCCCAAGCCCGGCATCATGTTCCGGGACTTCACGCCCTTAATCGCCGATCCGCGCGGCTTTGCCGCCGTGATCGATCAAATGGCCGAGCCGTACCTGGGCAAGGTCGATGCGGTCGTGGGAATCGAATCGCGCGGCTTCGTCGTCGGCGCTCCGCTGGCGTATCGGCTGGGCGTGGGCCTCACGATCGTGCGCAAGCCGGGCAAATTGCCGGCGGACACGATCGACGAATCCTACGATCTCGAATACGGCAGCGCCACGCTGCAAATCCATCGCGACGCCCTCCGTTCCGGCAGCCGCGTCCTAATCGCGGACGATCTGCTGGCGACCGGCGGCACTGCGGAAGCCGCCATCAAACTGGCGCGCAAAGTCGGCGGCGAAATCGTCGGCTGCGCATTCGTGGTCGAATTGACGGGGCTTCACGGCCGCGAGCGGCTCCAGCCGGTCAACTGCTTCTCGCTGGTCCAGTATGATTGACCGGCGCGGGGACGCGCACGCCGCGCCCGGTTGCGGACGATGACCTCCGCATACGCCGCCAATTTGCAAGCGCGGGTTCGCGCGGACCGCACGCGCCTCATCGTAGTGCTGGCGGTCACTTTGGTTTATTTCGCCGCCGAAGTCGTGGGCAGTTACCTGACCGGCAGCCTCGCGCTGCTCTCCGACGCGGTCCACATGCTGACCGACATCGCCGCGCTTTGCCTCTCGCTGCTGACGCTGTGGATTTCCACGCGGCCGGCGTCGGCCGAGAAGACTTACGGCTATCTGCGCGCTGAAATCCTGGGCGCGCTGTTCAATGGCCTGTTCCTGTGGCTGCTCGTGATTTTTATCTGGATCGAAGCCGCCGAGCGCATTCGCCATCCGCATCCGGTCGCCGGGCTTGGAGTGATGGGCATCGCAATTGTTGGCATCGCGGTCAATTCATTCTCCGCGTGGATGACCTCCGCAGGCAGAAGCGAAAAGAGCGGCGGGATGGCGATGCGGGCGATATTTGTCCACGTCGTATCGGATTTGATCGGATCGCTCGGCGTGCTGGCGGCCGGCGCGCTTGCCTATTTCGCCGGATGGAACGCCGCCGATCCCGCCGCGAGCATCCTGATCGGCGTGCTGGTGCTGTACGGGTCTTGGGGATTGGTGAAAGAGGGGGTGGACATCCTGATGGAATCGGTGCCGGCGCACATCGACCTCGAACAATTGCGCGGCGATCTGCTCGCCGTCGAAGGCACGGAGGAGGTCCACGACCTGCACGTCTGGTGCCTGACGACGCGCCAGATCGCGCTGTCCGCCCATGCCGTCGTCGCGCCGGGAGCGGATCGCGACCAGGTGCTGGCCGACATCTGCCATTTACTGCAGAGCAAGTTCAACATTCACCACCTGACCGTGCAGCTCGAACGCGACAATCGCCGCGAACGCGAGCCGGAGCATTTCTGAGGCAAATTCGGGTTCTCCCGACGGAGTAAATGGAGCAAATCGTCATGAATAAATTACTGATACTCGCAGGTGTCGCGGTTCTGTCTATGGCCGGGTGCGCTTCCACCCAAACCGCGCAATTCGACCACGACCTGAGCACGATCCGTTCCGGGTATCGCGAATGCGTGAGCGATCTCGGCCCGGAGGCGCAGCCGTGCAAATCGCTGGCCGACGGCGTGCATCAGGTAGCCGAACAGGTGGGAGGCGCCGCAAGCACGACAGCCGCGGTAAAGGCGGAAGACGCCACCCGCCATTCGATGGGGTATTGAGGGTGTGGCGTCATGCGGCGGCACAAGTTTTAGGAGTTGGCGCCACTAGCCGGAAAGCCCCGCTTTCGTCCGCGCCGCATTTTCGGAGGAGAACAGTAAGGAAGCCGCGGAAATTGTCGATAGATTTCCTTTCAACCGCGCGCCGGTTGGATATAATGGCCCCCCATTGCCGATGAGATTCATGCCCCAGACCGAGGCCGATGTCGCCGCGATGCTCGCGGTTATCGGCAAAACGCGCCTCGAAGATTTGATCGCGCACGTGCCGGAAAATTTGCGGAAGACCGCCGCAATCGGCATCGATCCCGGACGCACCGAGGCGGAACTGATCGCCGAAATCTCGGCGCTCGCCGCGAAGAATTCCGGCGCCACCGAATTCACGAGCTTCCTTGGCGCCGGCTATTACCGCCATTTTGTTCCCGCCGCCGTCCGTGCTGTGACGGCGCGCGCCGAGTTCGCGACCTCGTACACGCCCTATCAAGCCGAAGCGAGCCAGGGGACGACGCAGGCGATCTTCGAGTTCCAGACTTTGATCGCGCAATTGACCGGGCTGGAGGTTGCCAACGCGAGTATGTACGACGGCGCATCGGCGGCGGCCGAGGCGGTCCTGATGGCGCGCCGGCTCATCCCCAAGCGCCACGTGGTCGCGCTGTCACGCACGCTATGGCCCGATTACCGCGCCACGATTCGCACCTACCTGAGCGCGCTCGAAGGTTTCGAGATCGCCGAAATTCCGTTCGACGATACATCCGGCGCGATCGATCTTAACGCGCTCGGAAAAATCGCGGACGATCGCTTGCTCTGCGTGGTCGCCGGATACCCGAACGCATTCGGGATAATCGAACCGCTCGGCGCGATTGCGGAGATCGCGCGGCGCGCGGGCGCGATCGCGATCTCGGTCACGGCGGAGGCGCTTGCGCTCGGGCTGTTGCGTTCGCCGGGCGAGTTGGGCATCGACATTGCCGTCGGCGAGGGACAGAGCTTCGGACTGCCGCTCCAATTCGGCGGGCCGGGACTGGGATTCTTTGCGGGCCGGATGGCGCACCTCCGGCAAATGCCCGGGCGGCTCGTCGGGCAGAGCGCCGATCGCGAGGGGCGGCGCGCATTCACCCTGACGCTCGCGACGCGCGAGCAACATATCCGGCGTGAACGCGCCACCTCGAACATCTGCACCAACCATTCTCTGTGCGCGCTCGCCGCGGCGGTCTATCTGTCGCTGATGGGGCGGACCGGGCTGCGCGAACTGGCGGAGCGCAATGTCGAGTTGGCGCACGGCGCGGCGCAGGCGCTGGAATCGGCGGGAATCGGGCGGCGGGTTACGGGACCGTTCTTCAACGAGTTCACGATCACGTTGCGCGACTCGGCCGCCGCACTCGCGGCCGCGGAGTCCCACAAGATTCTGGCGGGCGTGCCGCTCGCACCCGATTATCCGGAACTCAAGGACGCCATCGTTCTCGCTGTCACGGAAATGAACCGGCCCGCCGAATTCGCCAAACTGGCCGGGGCGCTTGCGGAGGCGCGCTGATGGCATCGGCCGGCAAGGCGATCGATCCAACCGTGAGCAGCGCAGCGGAAAAGACGGAGCGCGCTGCCGGCGTGCCGCTAATCTTCGAGTTGTCCTCGCCGGGACGGCGCGGCGCCGATGTCGCATCGCGCGAAGCCGGCAGGCCGCGCGGCGCGGAAATCTTAGGCGCGGAGTTGTGCCGCGCGGGCCTCGCGGGCTTCCCGGAACTTAGCGAGCCGGAGGTGCTGCGCCACTTCATTCGCCTCTCGCAACTCAATTTCGGGCAGGCGATCGAGTTCTATCCGCTCGGCTCATGCACGATGAAATACAACCCGGTCGTCAACGACGAAATGGCGGCGCTGCCCGGCTTTGCCGGATTGCATCCCGCGGCGCCCGCGCATCTCGCGCAGGGCGCGCTCGAATTGATGGTGCGGCTGGAGGCGGCGCTCGCGGAAATCGCCGGGATGGATGCCGTGTCGCTCCATCCGGCGGCCGGCGCCCAAGGCGAATTGACGGGCTTGCTCATGATTCGCGCGTATCATCGCAAGAAGGGAACGCCACGCCACAAGGTGATCATTCCCGACACCGCGCACGGCACGAATCCCGCGAGTTGCACGCACGCCGGATTCGAGGTCGCCGTCGCCAAATCCAACCGGCGCGGCTTCCTCGACGCGGCGGAAATCCGCCGCATGGTGAACGATGACGTCGCCGCGATGATGGTCACCAATCCGAGCACGATGGGAATCTTCGAGCCGGAGATTCAGGAAATCGCGGCGATCCTGCATGAACGCGGTGCGCTGCTTTATATCGACGGCGCGAACATGAACGCGCTATTGGGGGTGGCCAAGCCGGGCGACATGGGCGCGGACCTGGTACAGATCAATCTGCACAAGACTTTTTCGACTCCGCACGGAGGCGGCGGTCCGGGAGCCGGGCCGGTCGCGGTGAAGCGGCATCTCGAACCCTTCCTGCCGATGCCGCGAATAGTGAGGACGGCGGTTGGCACGTATGCCTTCGACAACAACCGGCCCGATTCGATCGGGCGGCTGCGCTCCTTTCACGGAAACTTCGGGATGCTCGTGCGGGCGCATGCGTACATCCTGGCGCTGGGCGGCGACGGGCTGGCGATGGCGAGCCGGCTCGCGATTTTGGGCGCGAATTACATTCGCAAGCGGCTCGAAGATCGTTTCCCCAGCGCGACGCCGGAGCCGTCGATGCACGAGTGCGTGCTGACGCACGACCTCGAAAAGCGCGCCCACGTCAGCACGCTCGATATCGCCAAGCGATTGCTCGATTTCGGAATCCATCCGCCGACGATCTATTTTCCGCTGGTCGTGCCGGGCGCGCTGATGATCGAGCCGACCGAAACCGAAAGCCGCGAGACGCTCGATCGCTTTATCGAAACGATGGAACGGATTTACGGCGAGGCGCTTCGCGATCCCGATCGCGTGCGAAACGCTCCCGAATCGACTCCCGTCTCGCGCGTGGACGAAGCGGCCGCCGCCCGCCGCCCGATTCTGCGCTGGCAGCCCAAGGCCGGCTGATTCATCGGGCGCGCGGAGCCGGTGACACCGGCAGTTGTCCTCGAATCAGGTTGGATCGGGTGCCTTTTGCGCACGTTGCTTTACCGTAGTGGGTCGGCTAATTTCATGGCCGGATTGTTGCGGACCGGATGCAAGGAGGTGCGGATGATGGAGTTGCCGAAGTGCCAAAAATGTAACAATGGCACACTGATCCCCCTTTCGGATTATGGACAGGAAGGTGCTTCGGTGATGTTCAAGGCGTGGGTCTGCACCAATCCCGACTGCGGCTTCAGCCTGCGGGTGGACAAGGGCGAAGTCACCTACGGCAGGAAGATCGAAAGCAAGCATTGATTCGCGGCGGGCGTGCGAACGCAGCCCGATTTCCAATAAATTATAAGAGCGCGGCGGGTTCGATTGGTTGCGGGGGAAGGATTTGAACCTTCGACCTCCGGGTTATGAGCCCGGCGAGCTACCAGACTGCTCCACCCCGCCCGTGGATAGTATCGGGCGGGTGGAATCGCGGTCAATACAACGGCGGATTATCTTAGCGGCGCGTCTTGAGAAATGAAGATAAGGGAAGGCGCACGGGCTAATCCGGCTGTTGGCGCGCAAACGTAACCAGCGGTCAGCCGAGGCCGAGCCGCTCGAGTTGATCCTTTGGCGCCTCCATCTCGATTAGCGCGGCGCGCAATTGGTCCGCGGCATCCGTCTCCGTTTTGGAGCCGGCGAGGTTGTTTTCCTCCGCCGGATCGTCATTGATGCGGTACAAGTGATTGCCGTCGAACTGGCCCATCGCCCAGTGGGGCAGGAGATCGCCTGCGCGATAAGGCTGGCGAATCACCGGGATTTTCGATCCGGGCATCCGGTCGAGCACCGCGCGTTCGTCGGGCGGCGGCATTCGCATACTGGGGAACCAGTTGACCAGCAGGGTGGACCAGCGGTTTGACCACAGGCTGAGCGGCGCGTTGGCGCCCACCGGAGCGCGCGCGTACTTCGACTCCGCGTCGATCAGATGCACCTCGCGGCCCCATATTCCGGCCACCGCCCAATCGCGAATCGAGTGCGCTCCGCCGACGATGAGCGGAATCATCGAGCGGCCGTGCGTGCGATGGCGCAACTCGACGCCGAACAGGTCCGCGAGCGTCGCACAAATATCGACGTTCGCCGTGAGGGCATCCACCGCGCCGGCCTTCACGCCCGGCCATGCGATGAGCAACGGAGTGTGAGCGATCGGTTCGTAGAGCGGAACGGCGGGTTTGCCCCAAATGTCCTTTTCACCGAGATAGTGGCCGTGATCGGTGCATACGATGACCGCGGTGTTGGCGTAGAAGCCGCCGCGTTCGATCGCCGCGAGCAGCTTGCCGAGCCAGGCGTCGATCATCGTGAGCTTGGCGCCATAGCAGGCGCGAATCTGGCGCGCTTGGGCGGGGTCGATCAGACCTTGTTCGATCGCGCCGCGGAAGTACGGCGGCCAGATCAGGTGCGGTCCGGCCCAACCGGGGTCGTACATTGATGCGTACGGCTCGGGCGTATCGAACGGCTCGTGCGGATCGAATTCATCGACGAACAGCAGGAAGCGCTTATCGCTGGGCGCGAAGCGTTCGATCCATTGGGTGGCGGCCGCCATCGTGCGCGGACCGGGAAAATCCTCCTCGCCGCGAAAGTAGCCGCGGGAATCGTCGTAGGGCGTATGGCCGCGCCCGAACGACGGCGCGCCCATCCAGCTCGGATCGGGCCGCGTCCGCCACGGGTCGCATTCGTGCCCGCGCTGGTAGTCCCACGCGGAGAACTCGGTGTGATAGTTCTCGCCGCCGGCTCCGAACAGATGCGGATGGTCGGAGACGAGATTGGTCACCACGCCGGCCGCGCGCAGATAGGCAGTCAGCGGATCCTCCCAAAGCTCAATTGAGCCCCACGGCTTCCACAGAAAATCGATCGCGCCGCACAAAATGTCGTGCCGCGCCGGAATGCAGGGCAGCGAGCCGGAATAATGGCGGTCGAAACGGACCGCGCGGCGTGCGAATGCGTCGAGATTCGGAGTGGCGAATTCCCGCCCTCCGTAAGCGCCGAGCATATGGCGGTTGAGGCTGTCGAGCAGAATGACGATCGCGTTGCGCGGGCGTTCCGGCACCGATGGTTTCACACTCATTTACGCGACTCTATCAGTGCGGGACCGCCGCGGGCAAATCGCACGCCGGTGAAATGCCTTGAGTTCGGCCTCCATCGCGCTATGTTGAACTGCGCCGGGCGAATTGAGCGGTGACACGAGGAGACTGAAGGATGACCTATAAATGCTTCGCGGTAACGATTGAAAATAAACTCGCGCACGTGGTTTTGAACCGGCCGGAAAAACGCAACAGCATGATTGCGGAATTCTGGGACGAACTGCCGCAAATCGTCCGCGACATCGACGAGCATTCGCGCGCGCGGGTAATCGTGCTGTCGTCGGCCGGCCCGCACTTTTCCTCCGGCCTCGATCTCGGAATGTTCGCGCAGGCCGGAAGCGCGCTGGCCGGCGATCCCGCCAATCAGAAGAATGCGCGCCGCCAGCGGGCAGCGGCGTTCTACGGCACAGTGCGCCGGATGCAGGATTCGTTCACCGCGCTTGAGAACTGCCGCATCCCGGTAATCGCGGCAATTCAGGGCGGATGCATCGGCGGCGGCGTCGATCTCGTGACCGCGTGCGATTTGCGCTACGCCACCGACGATGCGTACCTTGTCATTCAGGAGATAAACATCGGCATGACCGCCGATGTCGGCACGTTTCCGCGGCTGGTCAAATTGATTCCGGAGGGCATCGTGCGCGAGTTGGCCTACACCGGCCGCCGGATGCCGGCGAAGGAAGCGCACGCCGCGGGCCTAATCAATCGCGTCTATCCGGATCAAAAGGCGATGCTCGAAGGCGTGATGGAAATCGCGGCGGAGATTGCACGCAAGGCGCCGCTCGCGGTGTACGGAACCAAGCGCATGATCGCTTATGCGCGCGACCATGCGACCGGCGACGCGCTCGACTATATCGGCATCTGGAACGCGAGCATGTTGCAGCCCGAGGAGATCATGGAAGCGATCGGCGCGAATATGGAAAAACGCGCGGGTGATTTCGCCGACCTGCCGGCAATCGCGCACCCGAGCAAAAGTTAAATCGCGGTTTTCACGGTCAGCGCGACTCAATCTCGATCGCATTTGCGCGAGCTATCCCGCCCAGCCATCGCGCGCTCGGTTTGGGCGATCGCTCTTGCGTTTCGCGATTCACCGCGATCAGTCCAAAGGTTGGCCGATAGCCGGAGTTCCACTCGAAATTGTCCAACGACGACCAATAGCAATAGCCGCGAATCTCGATCCCGTCGCGGATGCATCGCCCGACTCCCTCCAGCGCGCGCCGCACAAATTCGATTCGGCGGGCGTCATCGTCCGTACCGATGCCGCTTTCCGTGACGAATACGGGGATCTTTGCAACCGCGCTCGCGTACCGAATAGTTGCTTCGAGGGCTTCCGGCCAGAACTCGTAGCCCATCATCGTAGTCTCGATGCCGCGTTCGGGCGGCAACACGCCGTCCGCGCCGATGCGATTGCGCGTGTACGTCTGCACGCCGACGAAATCGTCGCCGCGCGCCGCTTCGAGGAAAATGTCCTGGCACTCGGCGCGAATTTTATCCCGCCGCGATTCCCCGCCGGGCATCGCTTGGAGGTCGGCCAGCGCGAGGCAGATGCCAACGGGAACCTTGGGACAGGCCGACTTGAGCGCGGCCCTGGCAAGGCGATGCGCCTCCAGCATCGTGTCGCGCGCCTTCATCTGATCGCTCATCAGATAGGGACCGAAGCGATTGGGGTCTGCGCCGATCCGGCGCGCGGCCTCCGCGAGCCATTTCAAGCGCGCGGGGTCGAGCTTCTCCGGCAACAATCCAATCAAATGAAGATAGGCGCTCAAGTTGGCTTCGTTGAGCGTACAGGCAACGCCGATCAGATCGCCCAATTGTTTCCCGGCGTATTCGCAATAGCGCGCGAATCGCTCGGCGGTCTTTTTGTCGTTCCATCCGCCGTCCGCGGCGACCCATCGCGGCGAAGTGAAATGATGGAAGGTCACAATGGGCGTCAGGTTGTGCTCACGGCAAGCGGCGAGCACGCGCCGATAATGGTCGATCGCGGCGCGGGAAAAGTGCCCCTCTTCCGGCTCGATGCGCGCCCATTCGATCGAGAAACGGTAGGCGTTGAACCCCAGTTGCGCCAGCGTCGCGAGGTCTTCGCGGTAGCGGTGGTATTGATCGCACGCATCGCCGGAAGGCTCGGCGAACGGCGCCGACGGGGTATGCTCCAGCACCCAGTAATCGGTGTTGACGTTGTTGCCCTCGACCTGATGCGCCGCGGTGGCGGTTCCCCAAAGAAAACCCGCTGGAAATTTCATTGCTAACGCTCCTCGCCCGCGGCCACCCGATCCAGAAAGGAACGGACCGCGGAATTGAAGGCCGCGGGCTGATCGATATTCGCCGCGTGTCCCGCATTTTCCAAGACCACTTTTTCGGCGCCGGGAATTTTCGCGGCCATATAGTCAGCCGAGGGAATGAATTGCTTGTCGTTGGTGCCCACCAGCACCAGCGCCGGGACTTCGATGCCGGGCAGCGACTCGATCGCCCGCGCGTCGTGCTGCGAGAGCATCCCGCGCGCGGCATGCGCCAGTCCGGCTGCGCTGCGATGGCGCGCGATCGCCGCTTCGGCGCTCGGCGATGCGGCTGCGAGACCTTTGCTGTCGAACGCCTGCGCGATGCTTTCGGCCATCCGGTTCCATTCCTCGCGCGGGCCGTCCCTTTTGTAGCCGGGCCCCGTGTCGAAAAGCATCAGCGCGATGACGCGCTCCGGATGCGCCAGGTTGAACGCCAGCGACATGAACCCGCCGAGCGACAAGCCCCCGATCACCGCCCGGCGGACGCCGCACGCGTCGAGCACGGCCACCATGTCGCCGACGGCCGCGGCGTGCGTGTATAGGGCGGCATCGTCCGGCGAATCGGAGCGATCGTGGCCGCGCATGTCCCACGCGATCGTGCGATAGCGATCCGGCCACGCTTCCATCTGTCCATCCCACATCCGTGCGCTTGCGCCGTACCCGTGAGTGAGCAGGACGGCCGGGCCGCTGCCGCGCTCCTCGTAGTAGATGCGGACGCCCGCTTCGCGATCGATATACGGCATCGTATGGAACTCCCTGCGTAAAATTGAACCGTTCAGCCGCCCTGGATAGTTTTCGGTAGATCGAAACTCTATTGCAAGCCGGCCGAGGGAGCCAGCGGCCTCGCTCGAAAGCTCTTCCCGCGAAGAACCCGCCCTCGGGATTACCTTGTTTTGCGAGCCGGCAAGGGATAACAACAACCTGCACGATGCCGGCGCGTATTCTGCCCGCCAACCGCATGAAAGGCCGCAGATTAAGTTGGCGGCGGGTCTAAGTCTTGATTGCGAAGATTAACAGCAGGCGCGGATGAAATCGTTCGACGAGAAAGTCGCCGCCATCACCGGCGCCGGCTCCGGGATCGGCAGGGCGCTCGCCCTGGAACTCGCTGGGCTGCGCTGCTCGATTGCGCTGAGCGACATCGACGAGCAAGGGCTCGCCGAAACGGCCGCGATGGCCAAGCGGCATCCGGTGAAGGTGACTACCCATAAAGTGGATGTGTCGGATCGCGCCGCCGTCCACGCCTGGGCCGATCGAGTCGTGCGCGATCACGACAAGGTGAACCTGATCTTCAATAACGCCGGCGTCGCCCATGCCGGCACCGTGGAGGAGACGGACTACGCCGACTACGAATGGATCATGGGCATCAACTTCTGGGGCGTGGTCTATGGAACCAAGGCCTTCCTGCCGCACCTGAAGAAATCCGGCGACGGGCACATCGTTAATCTGTCCAGCATCTTCGGGCTGTTCGCGCAGCCCGCGATGGGTTCCTACAATGCCAGCAAATTCGCGGTGCGGGGCTTCACGGAATCGCTGCGCCAGGAACTCGATCTGATGGAATGCGGCGTGTCCGCCACTTGCGTCCATCCGGGCGGCATCAAGACCAATATCGCCCGAAGCGCCCGCCTATCCGGGGCGATGCTGGAAATCTCCGGCCAACAGAAAGGCGGCAGGGACGAAGCGACGGAACGGTTATTGCGCACGCCACCGGAAAAGGCCGCGCGGCGCATCCTGGCCGGCGTGCGCCGCAACGCCCGCCGCGTCTTGATCGGCGCCGACGCGCGCGTGCTGGACAAAATGCAGCGAATGCTTCCCGCGTCCTATCAACGGCTGGTGACGACATCCATTCGGCTGGCGAAAACCCGGGTTGTTTAGCCACGGATGCCATCGCAAGGGCGGCCCTGTGTGGCGGAGAGGGGGGGATTTGAACCCCCGGAACCCTTTCGAGTCCACACGCTTTCCAGGCGTGCGCCTTAAGCCGGACTCGGCCACCTCTCCGCGCGCTCCGCGATTATGCCCCCGCGACAGCCGCGTCGCCAGCCGCCCTTGATCGCCGGGCCGCCTAACAGGTATTAGGGAACGTGGCGGTTAGCCGGAACGGCGGCCTACCCAAGGAGCGATTTCAATGCTGCAAACGCCGATTTGCGATTACTTCGGAATCAAGTATCCGATCATGCTGGCCGGGATGGGCAGCGTCGCGATGCACAAGCTGGTCGCCGCCGTGTCCAACGCGGGCGGGCTGGGCGTAATCGGTGCGGCGGGGCTCTCACCCGACGAGATGCGCGACGAAATCCACAAGACGCGCGAGCTCACCGACAAGCCGTTCGCCGTCGATTTGCTCGCGCCGATCCCCGACATGATGCGCCCGTTTATGCCGATTATTCTCGAAGAAAAAATCAAAATTTTCGTCGCGGGACTCGCGGTTCCCGCCGAATTTTTGGGCGCGATGCACGATGCCGGGATGAAAGTGATCGTGATGTGCGGCAAGGTCCATCACGGCCAAAAGGCGCAGGACGCCGGGGCCGACGTGGTCGTTGCGCAGGGCACCGAAGCGGGCGGCCATACCGGCGAGGTCGGCACGCTCGCGCTCGTGCCGCAGATGGTCGATGCGGTCAAACTGCCGGTGCTGGCCGCGGGCGGAATTTCCGACGGCCGCCAGATCGCCGCGTCGCTGCTGCTCGGCGCTCAGGGGGTCGTGATCGGCACGCGGTTTATCGCCACGCCCGAAGCGCAGGCTGTCCCCGCTTATCGCGAGGCGCTGACGCACGCGCACGACGATTCCACGATCCGCACGCGATCCTACACCGGCAAGCCATGCCGCGTGATTCGTACTCCCTATGCGATGGAATGGGAGCGCGACCCGTCGAAAATTCAGCCGTTCCCGATGCAGACGATGGCGTCGGTGCGCGCGGGCGTGATGAATTACACGGGACTGCGCGGCGCGCCCTCCGATGCCGAGCGGCTCTTCATGCCGGCGGGACAGAGCGCCGGGATGATTCGTCAAATTAAGCCCGCGGCGGAAGTCTTTGCGGACCTGGTGCGCGAAGCGGAAGCGGCGCTGATGAATGCACCGTCATTCGTCGAAGGCGGCGCGCGCCCCAGCCATTCGGCGGCGCAGGCCGCGCGCTGATTCGCGATGCCGGCGTTCGTCCGCAGCGAGACTTCGCTCTACTATGAGGAGTCCGGCTCCGGTTATCCGATTATATTGTTCGCGCCGGGCGGGATGCGCTCGAGCATCGAGTTCTGGCGCAAAAGCCCGTTCGACCCGATCGCGGAACTGGCCGCCAACTTCCGCGTGATCGCGATGGATCAGCGCAACGCCGGGAAATCGTCCGCGCCCGTCACGGCATCCGACGGATGGCATTCGTACACGGATGACCATATCGCGCTGCTCGACCATTTGAAGATCGATCGATGCCATGTCATGGGCGGATGCATCGGCTCGTCGTATTGCCTTGGGCTAATCGAGCGCGCGCCGGATCGCGTGAGCGCGGCGGTCCTGCAAAATCCAATCGGACTCAGCCCGCGCAATCGCGAATTGTTCCGCGCGATGTTCGACGGCTGGGCGGAGGACTTGCGCGGCAAGCGCCCGAATCTCCCCTCCGCCGCGTTCGCCTCGTTTCGCGAGCGAATGTACGGCGGCGATTTCGTCTTCAACGTCTCGCGCGATTTCGTGCGCTCGTGCCACACGCCGATGCTGATTCTGTGCGGCAGCGACGATTACCATCCCACCGAAATATCGAAAGAAATCGCCGCGCTCGCGCCCAACGCCGAATTGGCCGAGAATTGGAAAACTCCCGGCGCGATTCCCGCCACGGTGAAGCGCGTCCGCGAATTCCTGCTCGCGCACCCGCCGACGCGTTGAACCGGCCGGTTTCCTTGCGTGGCAATGGACGGCGGGGTAGGCTTGGACTCAGATGACGCCATGACGCCAAGACGCCACAAATTTGAAAAGCGAAAAGCGGCGGCGCAAGGAGCGCATCGCCGCGCCACTGCAAGGCCCCGCCTCACGGTGGACATCGAACCGTCGCTAAAGCGGCGGATCAAAGTCGCCGCGGCCGCGCAGGATCTCCCCGTTTCGGCTTACATCGCAAAAGTGCTGGAACGGGGCGTTCCTCACGCGGAAATGATTACGAAGCTGTCGGACGGGATTATCACTTCAGAGATGGTTCGGCGTGCCGAGCGGCTTCGGGCAGAACAGAAAGAGTCTTTTCCTGAGGACTCGGCCGATTTGATTCGCGAGATGCGCGCGCAACGTTACCGCGAGTTATGAGCGCGGCCGAGGTCGTGGCCGATGCGAGCCTTGCGCTCAAGTGGGTTTTCGATGAACCATTCAGCGCCCAAGCGCACGCGCTTTTGAACCAATGGCGCGCCGATCGCCGCCGCGTTCTGGCTCCGGCGCTGTTTCTGTACGAAGTTACCAATGCACTCGCCAAGCGGATGCAGCGGCGGCAATTGACGCTTGAGCAGGCCAAGCTCCTGCTGCGGTTTTTCCTGGAGACCGGCCCCGTGCTTAAGCAAGCCGACTCGATTCACCCGCGCGCACTGGAACTGATGGATCGCTTCGGCCTTCCGGCGGCGTACGACGCTCATTATCTTGCACTGGCGGAATCGGAACAGTGCGAGTGCTGGACTGCTGACGAGCGGCTTTGGAACGCGGTGAAGCGAGAACTCGGTTGGGTGCGATGGATCGGCGAACTCGCACCGGGCGGAAGCTGAACTAGGACGCGGCCGCCGATTAGATCCTCGCCCGCAGGGTGGAGAAGCGCGCCGTCTTTCTGCCAATTGCAAAGCGCAGGATTGATTCATCCCCGATGATTGCGGCTGAACGGCGTCCGCGGCTAATCGCGGTATAAACGATTTCCCGCGTCAGCAGCGGAATCTCGCGGTTGGGCAACACGAGGGCGATCGAACCGAATTCGGAGCCTTGCGCCTTGTGGACCGTGGCCGCATAGCTCAGTTCGATCGCGCCGTCCATTTCACCGGGCGGAAACGCAGCGAAATTATCTCCGCGTACAAACACCGCCAGCGGCGATGCTTGCCGTTCTCCGCGCTTCACCCGGAGGACGATTCCGTGATCGCCGTTGAATAGTCCGCGTGCGTAATCGTTGCGGAGCGCGACAATTGGCTCGCCCGGGAAAAATTCGGGGCGTCCATGGCCGGCGCGATGCGCCTCGCGCGCGGCCAGTTCGTGGATTCGGCGGTTGATCGCGTCCGCGCCGGTAGCGAAGACTCGCGTGACGCACAGGATGCGCGAATCGTTGATGTGCGCGAATCCGCGCCGAATCCGCGCGCAATCCTCTTCGCCGAACCGGCCATCGTCTTCAGCGTATTCACGGCCAAGCAGTTCGATCGTTTCCGAAGCGGCGCGCACGCGCGCCTCGTACCATCGATCCAGAAAAGCGTCCAGATCGTTCGGTGCGATGCCGAGAAATTCCGCACCGCTGAACTGCATATCGGCGGTGCCCGCCCGCCGCGTCACGAGCGGCATCGGATCGCCGCCGCGATTGATCTCGGCCGCCACGCGATGAATCGCGGTTGCGCCCGCGTCCGATCGGTCCGTGCGGTAATTCCGGGTGAGCCGGACGCAAGCGCGCGCGAGCGGACTCCGCTCCCCGCCTTCCACTCCGGCCAAGTCGCGAAAGACGGCGCCCGCCGCGACGGACGGCAATTGCTCCGCGTCGCCAATCAGCACCAGCCGCGCATCCGGCGCGAGCGCGTCCACAAGCCTCCTCATCAGCGCCAAATCGAGCATCGAAGCTTCGTCGATAATCGCGGCCTTCGCGGCGAGCGGATTGTTCCGATGATGCCGGAAGCGGCCCGACTCGGGTGAATATCCGAGCAGCCGGTGAAGCGTCGCCGGCGCGCTCGCATCGCCCATCGCCGCGCGGACCGATTCGCCCATCCGGTATGCCGCCTTTCCGGTGGGGGCCGCGAGCGCAATCGCTTCGGGTGCGACGCCGAGCCGGACCAGCATCCGGACGATCGCCGCGATTAGCGTCGTCTTTCCGGTACCGGGACCGCCGGAAATTATCGCAAGCCCGGACCGCGCGCACCTCGCCGCCGCCGCGCGCTGCTCCGGCCCCAGCGCGGTCCCGCCCGATTCGGAAAGCGCGGCTTCGATCTCCGGAGCGCCGGCGATCGCGCCAAGCTTCAACATCGCGGCAAGGCGCGCGGCGGCGGCGCGCTCGGCGTGGAGCACGCGATGATGAAAGATGTGCGGAGGAATAAAGATCAGCGGCTTGAAATCGTTTTCGCCGTATCCAATGACGGTGGACGCACCGCGATCGTGCAGCAGCTTTTCGATCCGCACGGCGATTGCCTCCGCCGAGTCGGCGCACAATGCGCGCAGCATCTCCGCCATCGGTTCCCTTGCCGATTCACCCGCTACGGGAAAACAAGTGCTGCCTGCTTCCAGCGCAATCATTGAAACGAGGATGAGGACAATCAGCGCGAAGCGATCCTCAGCGCCGAGGCCCGGTTCGAGCGCCGCGATCTCGGCCGCCAGATGGACCAGTTCGGGCGCGAGGCCGAGCGCATTTTCGGCGGCGTCCTCCAGCGCCCGCATCCGCCGCTCGAACGCGGACGGCGCGCCGCCGCGCCCGATCTCAAAGCGGCGCGAGGCGGTGTCGATCCCCAGCGATGCGTATCGGTTCGTCATTGCGCTCCAGCGGCGTCATTCGCGATCGTGAGCGCCGATTCCCATTTCACGATTTCATTCCACGAGGGCCGGATGAAATGGACTCCAAGCCGGCCCTCGCCCTCTGGAACAATCCCGCGCAGGAAGACGTACGCAATCCCGCCGAACCGTTCGCGATACGCGCGTTCGTCGCGGATTCCCAGCAGCCGCACGACCCCAACCGCGTAGATTTGCGCCTGCGTTGCGTAGCTGCGTGCGACGTGGACCGCGAGCGCGTCCGGTTCGTAAGATGACAGCGCGTCGCTTTTCCAATCGGCAAAGTAGGCCAGCCCCGCGTGCTCGAAGACGATATCGACGATGCCCTTCATGTACCCGTCGCCGACGCGCCATCCTCCCTCGTTGTGTCCGAGCAGACGGTGGTTCGATTCGGGAATGGGATAGGAAAATTCCATTTCGCGCACGGCGCGGCACCGGCGAATTCCCTTTGGCAAAACAATTCCGCCGAGCGCGGCCGGCGAGGCGAGTGCGTTCCATACAATTTCGCGCCCGCGATCGAACCAGCGCTGGTCCGTGACGCCATGCCGCCGCATGAGGCGCGCGAACAATTCGCGGACCTCGCCACGTGCCATCCAGCTATCGCGATCGGCGGCCTGTGCGATTGTTTGCCAATCGAGCTTTTCGATCGCCTCATGCAGGAAGATTCCAACTTCGCGGCCGCCCGGAATGTCGCGCGCCGCCTCCGGCTCCGGATCGATCTTGAAATCCTCCGGCTCGAAGCCGCCGTGTTCCGACCCGATCGAAGTGTACGAACGAATCGCAAGCGGTGCGTGGCGCGCGCGCGCCGCGTCGAGGATTCGCGCGTCCGCCGCGGGGGCATCGGACAGCAGTTCCGGCGGCGGCCGCCACGTTCGCATCCGTTCGCGAAAGTCTCCGGCGGAGGATTCCGCCGCGGAATCGCCGCACAGCACGTTTTCGATTTCGAACGAGTCTTGACGCGACTTGCCGCCGGCGATTGCAATCAGCCGATCGTTGAGCGGCTGGTAAACGCCGGTCAGTCCTTTCGCGGTCGATCCTTTGGGAAAGTAGGGCAGGAACAATTTTGCGCGCGCCCGCGTAATCGCGACGTACATCAGCCGCCGCCATTCGTCGTGCTCTTCTTCGTTCAGCCGGTCCTTTGCGGCGGCAACCTCCGCCTTGCCGATCGCGAACCTTCGCGAATCGGCCTCGCGCTCGTGGTAAACGGCCACCTCGTCGCGGCGATTCGAACGATGCGTACCGCCGAAAATAAAAACCACGTCGGCTTCGAGGCCCTTGGCCCGATGCATCGTCATCACCTGGACGGCATTGCGCTCGCTCTCGATCCGCTGGACGTTGCTGTCCTCGCCCGGAGGAAGCGCGCGCCCGGCGATGTATGCGCCGAGCAATTCGATTAGTTCGCCGAGCGAGAGCCGGCGCGCCGCGGCCTGTTCCAGCAAAATCTCGAAAATATGGAGATAGTTCGTCAACTCGCGTTCGCTGCCTGCAAGGAAGAGTTCGCGCTCCGCAAGCCCGCTCCGATTCACCATCGCGTCGAACAACTCCGCGAATCGTTCCCCGTCCGCGAGCGATTTCCATTCGTACAGCCGCGCGGCGAGCGGATGCGCCGGCGGAAGATCGGCCAGCTTTGGCAATTCATCGTAGGGCACGGCGAAAAACGGCGTCGCCCACGCCTTGAGGCGGCGCGCGCGCACGCCGGGTTCCATCGCGCCGCGCAGTGCGTCGGCGATATCGCCGGCCTCGCGCGTCTGAAACAGGCCGTCCCGCTTGTAAAAGGCGAAGGGCACGCCGGCGGCGCGCAGGTATCCGCCGATTTCGGCGCTTTCGGAATTGGTCCGCGTCAGGACGAAGATGTCACTTGCAAGAACTGGCTCGCGTTTCCCACTTTTACCCAGTGTAAACAGACCGGCGCTTTCGCCGCGCAGGAGCTTCCTTATCGTGCGCGCGATATGCCGGCCGATCGCCCCGCGCGCTTGCTCGGCTTTGAGTTTGCTCCCCGGCGGAATTGTCATGAGGCGCACCGGCGCGATCTCGGCGCCTGCGGAATCGACCGCGCGGAAGTAATCGCGTCCGCACGTGACGGGCGAGCCGTAGCGCAGGCGCGAATCGCCGGAAAAGAACGCCGGCGACGCATCCTGATCGAGAATCGCGTTAGTCGCGGCAATTAATTTCGCGGTCGAACGAAAATTTTCCCGCAACGTCACTTGCTTGGCGTGGCGCTCCTCCATTTCGCCGCAGGCGGCGAAGTAGGCGTACACATCGGCGTTGCGAAATCCGTAGATCGCCTGCCGCGGATCGCCGATGACATACAGGACGTTGCCTTCGCCGCCGTCCAGAAAGACGCGCTTTAGGATCGCCCACTGGGTCTCATCGGTGTCCTGAAACTCGTCGATCAGCGCGAAGCGGTAGCGCGTGCGCAACTCCGCTGCGATCGCCGCGCCGTCCGGCCCCGCGATCGCCTCCGCCAGCCATTCCAGCATGTCGTCGTAATCGAGGACGCCGCGTTCGAGCTTTATCGCCTTCATCCGCGCCGCGATCTTCCGCATAAATGTGTTGACGACTTGCGCCTCGAACGAGGCCGATTCGCCGCTTTGTCCCGCGCCGGGCGAATAGCGGCGGCGATGCGCGAGGGCCAGCAGTTCTTCGAGTTTGGCGGCGGAACGATCCCGGAGCCATTGTTCAAGTAATCCTTTCATTTCCGGCTCGCGCGCCAGGTTCTCGCGCAGTTCGGCCCGGAACGCCTCGCGGAACGCGCTCTCCCCGTCCACCGGTTCAACCTGAAAGCGCATTTTCGATTCCATCGCGAACTCCGCGAGCGTGCGGCGGCAAAAGCTGTGGATCGTGTGAATCGGCGCGCGGTCGAAGCCGAGCAGCGCCTCGTTCAGGCGGTTCGCCGCGACGCTATCGAGCAGTTCGATTTCGCCGGCGGGCGCATCCTTGATCGATTCGCCCGACAGCGCGGATTGAATCGCGCTGCGGATTCGCGCGCGCAATTCGCCCGCGGCCTTTTCGGTGAAAGTCACCGCGAGGATTTGGTCGATGGTGGCCGCTCCCTTCACCAGAATCTCGACGATCAGATTTTCCAGCGTGAAGGTCTTGCCCGTTCCCGCGCCCGCCTCGATCACCGTGTGACGGTCGAGCGGGATGGTTCCAACGATGCGCGGGCGGCGGTACCGCAACTCGCTCATTTTCCGTTCCCGTCCTTTTCGCCGGCGAAAATCGCGGCGATCGGAGCGAAGCGCCGTTCGAGGATCGAATCGAGTTGCGCGGAATCGGGCGGCGCGAAGCCGTGCGCAACTTCCTTGCGGAGCGGCCCGTAATCGGAAGCGCAACTGTGATACTCGCCGCCGGCGGCGCCGCGTACCTTTTCGATCGCCGCGATCGGATCGCCGCCGCGCTTTGCCTTAATCGCTTCCGTGACCGCTTCGATCGGCAGGAAGTAATTCACGCCGCCGGAGAGCAAATCCTCGGCGAGCGCTGCGAGATATTCGCGCGCGGCGGCACGATTCAGCGGGGTGAATTTGCGCACCGCCGCGCCGTCCTTTCCAGCGACGATCGCGCAGAACTCCGGCGCGATTGGCTCGCCCGCGGCCGACAGCGCAACCGATAACATCGCGAGCGGAAGGAAATCCACGGGTTTCGCGGAATCGCGCAGGACGCATTGGATCGCCAGGTCGCGGCCCGGCGTGACGCCGCGCACCGCGCCGTGGATAGTGATGTGCGCGGGACGCGCCTTACCATGCGGACCGCCAACGGGAATTTCCAGCACGATCGGATCGAGCGCGCGATCGGCGCGGAACGATTCGCCCGCGCGGCCGATTCTGATGTTTTCCCAGCGCGCGAGGGCGCCATTCTCGCGCGCCTGTTCGATCCAGCCACGGACCATCGCAAGATCGCCTACCTCCGCACCGCTCGCAAAGAGGCCGGCGGGCGCGCGCCCCTGCACCCGAGCAATTCGCGACAATTCGGCGTATCTCTCCGGCACCAGCGCGGCATCGCCGCCCGATTCCCAAAAGACCTCCCGCAACAGCATCGCGCGGGCGAGCCGCGACTGCTCAAGCGGTTCATCCCCGATGTCTTCCGGCGGTTCTTCATCCTCAATCATTCCGAGTGCGTGGCGCGCCGCCGCTTGCAGCGGACACTTGAGAAATTGCGTGAGCGCGGAAAGCGATATTGAAATCTCTTCGCGCGCCGCACCGGCTTGCGCGAAATCGCGCGGCGGTTCGACAAGGTGCAACTTCCGGCGTACTTTCTCTCGAAGCACTTCAGGCATCGCTTCGATCGGATCGACTCCCGCCGGGATCGGTCCCACGTGCGCTTCGAGATTGCGTCTGAGCGCGGCCATCGCCGCACCGCGCCGCGCGCCGCCATCGAAGCTCTTAAGGCCGCGTGCGCTCTCTTCACGATCCACGCCGGGCAGATTGGAGAAATAGGAAAGATCGTAGCGGCTCATGCGATGCTTGATTGTCATCGTGTCGATCGCGGCGGGATCGGCGTAGCCGCGCATCAAATATTGCAGCTCGCGCACGAGCGGTGACGCTTCGAGCGGATCGCCGGTTTGCGCGTCGCGCGCGGTGTACGAAAAACAAATTCGCTCGCGCGCCGCAAGAATGGTTTCCAGAAAGAGATAGCGGTCGCGTTCGAGGGGAGACACGTCGCCGATTCGGCGTTTGAATCGCCGCAGATCGAGTCGATCGGCCTGCGGCGCGGCGGGAAACGCACCCGCGTCCATTCCGATCGGAAAAATCGCTTTGAACGGAATCGCCCGCAGCGCGGAGAGCGGCCCCGCTGCAACTCCCGTCGGCGCAAAATTCCCGCCGCGCCCGGCCGCTTCCGCGATTTGCGCAGCCGCGATCTCATGCGCCGCCGCATAGCCAACCGGCTCGCCGCGCAGGTCCCCGGCGGCGATCTCCTCCAGCGCACTAACGCATCGATCTCGCGCGCGTTCGTCGTGCGGGTCATCGGTGCGGACATATTTCAAAATCAAATGCGCGAGCAGCGCGGTCCATTCGGTAAATTCGAGCCGCATTTCCCGAATCGCGTCCGCGTCGGCGATAATCGAACGTGCCGTCCGCACCATCCGGGCGATCGTTCCTGTTGCGCCGTCGGGGACTGCGGCGGGGACATAGCGCGCGTCATCGGCCACGAATTCCGCGTTTGCGTCATCGGGGCCGCCTGCCATGAATGCGCCGAGCGAAAGCCGGCGAAGCGCCTGGTCCCAGTTGAACAGGTCCTCGCCGATGTAGGTCGATTTCAAATCGTCTCGGCTCGCGCCGAAATAGACGCCGAGTTGCTCGATCCATGCGCGCCACGCGTCCGCATCGGAGGCGGCCTCCGCACCGAGGATCGCGGGATGGGTCAGCAGCGCCATTGTCTCGCCGCGCGTGAAGCGGCCGAGCGGGAGGCGCAGGAGCATTTCAATCGCCTCGGTCACGCGGCTTCCGCCGCTGGAACTTCCGCCCGTGAGATTCAGCGGGAGGCGATCGCGATCGCGGAAGACCGCTTCCAAATGCGGAAGGTAGCGATCGAACGAATCGTCCGGCGCCAGCACCGCGATTTCGTGAAACCGGAGCCGCTCGGCCTTACCAGCCCCGGCAAGGTTTTCGTTGTCGAGAACCAGCGACCAGATTTCGTCCGCGACGATTTCAACTTCGCGCCGGATTCCGGGACAGGCGAGGAAGCGAATGCTGCCGTCGCCGGCGGCGCTCCGATCCGCAGCGTTCGCGCGGGCGGGAGCGCGATTGAGAATGTCCTCCTGAATCGCGCGGAGAATCGTCTTCGGCGCGCTCTCGGCGTTGAAAAAATGCGGCTCGAAGTCGCAATCGGTCAGTGCGCCGAGCAGCCGGATATGCTCGCGTCCCGGCCGCCCCCACATCCTGAGCGCGAGCGGATCGGCTTGGGCAAACTCGAACGGCGCTTCGGAACTGTCGAGCGTCGAGCGCCATTGCCGCCGCGACGTGTCGAGGTCCTCCCAAAACTCGCGGCACGGATTGAGCGCGTAGATGCTCACCTCCGCGGCTTGAGCCATTCGGGCGAAAATTTCCACGAAGCCAAGCCCGATATCCGACAGCGCAAAGACGTGGAGCGGTGCGCCGATCTCCGCCGCGATCCGCTTCGGATCGATCGCGGCGTACGCCTCGGGGAGCATCATCCGGCGGCGGTTCGCATCGCGCGTCCATTCCGGGCGCACGCGCCCGTCCGCATCGAAAACGCAGCGCCACAAATGGCGCTGCCATCGTTCGGCCGCAACGGCTGTTTTCGGCGCGGCGCTCTTTGCCGCGGTCCAACTTTTCAGCATCTCGCGGCGCGAGATCGAGTATTCGCGGAACAGGCGCGCGGCCTGGCCGGCCAACTGGAGCATCCGCGCCTCGCGATCGGAGGGCGCGCCGGCGTTCGCGTAATCGCGCACCGGGGCGAGTTCGGGATCGCCGCCATGTTTGCCGCGCATGCATTCGAAGAGGATGAGCCGGAGCGCGCCGGCGTCGAGGATTTTGGTTGCCGGATCGGCGGCCTCCGCGATTTTCGCGAGATACCGGCGCAGAAACGGGAATTCGAGATTCGCCGCGATGCCGATCCGCTCGGCGAGCGCGAAGCTCGCGAAATTTGCGGCCGCGCGGCCGGACACGACAATTGGAATTGTTCGCAGCGGATCGATTCGCTGGCTCTCCGCGATTGCGTTCGCCAGCGGCGAAATCAGATTTTCGAGGCGGTTCGAGTGATGAACCCGGATCATCGGCGGCTCCGTTCGTTTCATCTCTATAGCACGCCCGCGTCAACGGCTGTCGCCGAAAGCGGCGGAACGAAGCCATCCCGGCGGGCCAGCGCACCCGCGCGGCTTGAGCTTCGCGGCCAAGGGGGCGATCATGCGGGAATGCGGGCGGTGGTCGCATGATCGTCGTAACCGGCGGGTTCGGCTTCATCGGAATGAATCTCGTCGCGGCGCTGAACGCGCGCGGGGCGGTGGACATCCTGATCGTCGATCGGGCGGCAGCGCGCGCCCGCGATTTATCCGGCCTGCGCTTCGCGGATTCGATCGCGCCGGAGGATTTCCTTGCCGCGATCGAGCGGGGCGCGCCGCCGGGCAAAATCGAGGCGATCTACCATCAGGGCGCCTGCGCCGATACCGCGTGCGCCGACGAGCGCTGCATGGCGTTCAACAATGTGGAGTTTCCGGACGCCCTGCTGAATTACGCGATCGCGCGGAAGGTTCCTTTTGTCTATGCGTCGAGCGCGGCGGTCTATGGAGGAGCGAGGGAATTTACGGCCGCGCCGGAAAACGAACGGCCGCTGAATCTCTACGGCCGCTCGAAACTGGAATTCGACAATCGGGTGCGCAGCATAATTCCCAACGCCACGAGCACAATCGCCGGGTTGCGATACTTCAATGTTTACGGGCCGCGCGAGGCGCACAAAGGGCGGATGGCCTCGATGGTTTACCAGCTCTACCGCCAACTGAAGGAGACCGGCCGCGCGCGGCTCTTTGCGGGAAGCGGCGGGTACGCGGACGGCGAGCAGCGGCGCGATTTCGTGTTCGTGGACGACGTCGTGCGCGTCAATTTGGAATTCGGCGGGGGTCCCGCGCGCACGGGCATCTTCAACGTGGGCGCCGGGGAAGCGCGAACCTTCAACGAGGCGGCGCGCGCGCTTATCGCACGGCTGGGCGCCGGCGCGATCGAGTATGTCCCGTTTCCCGAAAGCCTCGCGGGGCGCTATCAGAATTTCACGCGGGCGGACTTGCCGCCGCTGCGCGCGGCGGGAATCGATCTCCGCTTCGCAAGCCTTGAGGAAGGAATCGCGCGGGCCGCCGCCGGATGGGAACGCGAATCTCCGGCGACCCCGCCGTAATCGCTAATTCGCGCCGAAGCGCTCCGCAATCAGCCGCGAGTAGCGCGGCAGGTAGATCAGGTCGAAGGCCGCTTCTTTGCCGGGAAACATCGCGGCCGCCGCGCCCTTGAGCGCCCGCACGTGCTCCCAGGCCTCGTCGAGGCTGAGATCGCAATCCTGCGCAATCGTGGCGAAGGTCAGATCGGCCAGAAACCTTAGCCGCCGAATCATCTTGTCTTCATGTTCGATCGCCGCCGCGCGTTCGTCTTGCGCCATGCCCGCATTCTCCGTCCCGGCGAAATTCCGCCACTCGGCGAATTATAGCATCGTGTGCGTCCGCGGCGCGCGAGCGGGCGCGCTTGTCTCGCCGCGGCCGGGATGCCAACCTGATGCGCCATGCCCCAGCCGCGCATCAAAGGCAGCTTCATCTACCTCGCGAATGCCGTTAGCGATCTGCGCGGCAATTGGATCGTGCTGGCAACCGCGCTCGCCCCGATGGTGCTGGCGGCCGCGCTGTGCCTGTTGCCCGACGCGCTCAACCTGCAGGCCCGGCTTGCGGGCGCATTCGGCGCGGGAGCGAAATCGGTCGGTATTAGCGAGGTCCGGCCGATCCGGCTGCGTTCGGAGCAAATTCCCGTTGAGGGATCCCGGCGGCGCGCGGACGATGCAAATGCGCCGCAATCAGCTGCCCGCCCTGCCGATGACGACGATTCCGGTGGCGGGACCGCGCCGCCCGCCGCGCTCCAGCCTTATCCCGATTGGCTGACCTCGATTCTTCACTTTGCGTTGCTCGTGCCCGCCGTGCTGGTCACGCTGCTCACGCTGTGCGTGCTCGAACGGATTCAGGCGGGACGGCGCGAGAGCGGCGTCGGCACCGAAACAATCGCGATCTACGAGCGCGCCACGGCCCTTGCGCCCGCGTTCCTGTGGGTGTCGTTTTTACAATTGGCCGTGCCGCTCGCGGCCTTCGCCGCGTTCGAGTACACGCACGCCTACGCCGCGCTGATCCTGCTGATTGCGGTGGGCGCGCCGGTCTATCTGTGGCTGTACTTCGCGCAGTACGCGCTGGTGTTCGGAGGATTGCACAGCTTTCACGCGCTGCTGGCGAGCCGCGACGTCATGCGCAAGCGGTTTTTCCGGGTGACGATTCGAATCGTCGTCTTTCTCGCGGTCTGGTCGGGATACAATTCGTGGGCCGCGGGAACCTTTGTAATCGTGAGCCTGCTCGCCGGCCCGCTGGGCGCCGTAACGGGCACGCTGGCGGCGACGGTCTTCGCCGTCGGTTTCGCCGCGCTCGCCGTCAGTTCGGCGACCACGGCGTTTTTTACCGCCGCGGGACTGCGCTTGTATCAGGACCTGCTGCCCGACCCCGCGCGGCAACCGTCCGCGGCGCCGGCCGGCCGCGTCAATGCGTGATGCGGCGCGCCGCTAATTGCCGCTTGCCAGGCGCGAGACGGATCGGATCGTCACCTGTAGCGCGGGAATTCCGGGGGGCGCGCCCGTCCTCATTTCGGCGCACAGGCTGACCGCTTCCGCAAAGCGAGTTTCGCGTTCGCGGCGGAGGCGTTCGATTCCGGCATCGAGGCCGTCCGTTGCCCGTTCGATCAGCGCACGGCACATCGCGATTCGCGCCGCGCGCAATTCCGCGCCGAGTTCGATCGCGGCGCGCCGCTCCCATCGGTCTTCGCCGGCGGCGATCGCCTCCAGCGCGGCTTCGAGCCGCGAGAAATCGATCTCGCCGCCCAAGCGGAAATAGGCCGCCGCGGCCCGCTCGAGGTCCGTTCGGTCCGAAACGGCGAGGTCCAGAATTTCGAGCAGCTGCTCCGCGAACGCGAGCCGCGCCAAATCGTGCGCCAATTCGCCATCGACGCCGGCGCGCCGCAATTCGCGCTGGGCCGCCTCGAAGCGATCGCGCTCCCCCTGCGCGAGCATCGGCTCGAACGTCCCGAACAACGCATCGAAGCCGGGCCGGTAGCGCGCGATTGCCGCCGCAATTGGCGCGGCGGGGTCGAGGCGATCGAGCGCCCAGCGCGCCGCGCCGCGGCTCGCGCGTTCCAGTGCGAAGCACGCGTCAAGTTCGGCTTGCGGCGCGGCGGCGTTCGCCTCCTTCGATTTGATTTGCGCGGCGCGCCCGCGAATCGACAGCAGGTCCGCGCCCGTAATCCATGCGCGCACGGCGGTCTCGGCGTCGCCGCCGAAATCGCGCGTGAGGCCGAAGACGAAAGTCGCGCCCGCCAGGTCCACGAGTTCGTTTGCGATTCGCGTGGCGATCAATTCGCGGCGCAGGCGATGCCGTTCGATATCGGCGCCGAATCGCTCGGCGATCGCGGCCGGGAAGTACGGTTTCAAAAACCGATCGGCGAGATACGGATCGGCGATGAACGGCGCGGCGGCCAAGCGCGCAGACAGATCGATCTTCGTGTACGCGCCGATCGCCGCCAGTTCGGGCCGCGTGAGTCCCGGGTAGCGCGCGTGGCGCTCGCGGAGCAGCTCCCGGTTCGGCAAGGCCGCTTGATCGGAGATCGGCAGCCGGTGGCTTTCGAGCGCCCGCAGGTGCTCCCGAAAGGCCGCCATTTGCGAGCGCGAACGGACCTGCTCGAGGCTTAGCCACAGGGCCTGATCGCGATTGTCGGCGATCACACCGCGCGCCACCTCCTCCGCGCAACCAGTCAGCAACGCGTTGCGCTCCGCGAACGACATCTCGCCGCGCGCCATCGGCTGCTGGAGCAGGATTTTCAAGTTCACTTCGTGGTCCGACAGGTCCACGCCGGCGGAATTGTCGATCGCGTCGGTATCGATCCGGCCGCCGGCCAGCGCGTATTCGATTCGCGCCCGCTGCGTGAAGCCCAGGTTGCCGCCTTCCACCACCGCTTTCACGCGCAATTCGGCGGCGGCGATCCGACACGCGTCGTTGGCGCGATCGTCGGCATCGGCGTTGCTTTCGTCCGAGGCGCGCACGTAGGTTCCGATGCCGCCGTTGTAGAGTAGATCGGCCGGGGCGCGCAGGATCGCCGCGATAAGCGATTCACCGTCGAGCGCCCGCGCTTCGCATCCGAGCGCCGCGCGCGCCGGTTCGCTGAGTTCGATTCGCTTTTCGCCGCGCCGGAAGACTCCGCCGCCGCGGCCGATGAGCGCGGGGTTGTAATCGGCCCAAGAGGAGCGCGCCATCGCGAACAATCGCTTGCGTTCGGCGAAGCTCGCGGCCGGATCGGGATCGGGGTCGATGAAGATATGACGATGGTCGAAGGCGGCGACGAGCTTCACGTTGCGCGATTGCAAAAGGCCGTTGCCGAACACGTCGCCCGACATATCGGCGATGCCGATCGTCGTAATCGGCGCGCCGCGATCGGGATCGCGGCCCATTTCGCGCAGGTGGCGGCGCGCCGATTCCCACGCGCCACGCGCCGTGATCCCCATCTTCTTGTGGTCGTAACCGTGCTCGCCGCCCGACGCGAAGGCGTCGCCGAGCCAGAAGCCGCGCTCGATCGCGATTCGATTGGCCGCGTCGGAGAACGCCGCGGTGCCCTTGTCGGCGGCGACGACCAGGTACGCCCCGTCGTCATCCAGCGCCTTGACGCCGGCCGGATGCGCCGCGCCGGCGGCGGAAAGGTTATCGGTTAGATCGAGCAGCGCGCCGATTAGAGTTCGGTACGCCGACACGGCCGGATCGGGATCGCGGACGCCGCCGCGGCGCGGCTTGACGATAAAGCCGCCCTTGGCGCCGGTGGGGACGATGATCGCGTTCTTCACGGTTTGCGTCTTCATCAAGTCGAGGATTTCGACGCGGTAGTCGTCGTGCCGATCGCTGAAGCGAATCCCGCCGCGCGCGATTTTACCGGCGCGCAGATGGCATCCCTCCATCCGCGGGCTGTTCACGTGGATTTCGTACAGCGGAGGGATGCCGGGCAGGGCCGCGATTCGCCCGCTCTCGAACTTGAGCGCGATGCATGAGTCCGGTGTGGGCGGTTTGCAAAAGTAATTCGTGCGGACCGTCGCCTCAACCATCGAGAGCAGCGCGCGCGCATTCCGATCGTCGCCGATATTGTCGATCGCGGCGATCCGATCCGTGCAAGCGGCGCGCAACGCGGCGATTTCATCGGCGGGCGTTTCGAGATCGGGAGAGAGCCGCGCGGCGAACGACTCGAACAGCTTCCGCGCCAGTTCGGGATACAGGAGCAGCGCGCGCCGCAACGCTTCCCGCGACGGCGCCAGCCGCATCTGGAACGCGGCGGCTAGATATGCGCGCAAGAGCGCCGTCTCCCGCCACGCGAGGCCGGCCGCCGGCGTCAACGCATTCAAGGGGTCGTCCTCGGCCGTTCCCGCGCGAACCGCAAGGAGCGCGTCCGCGAGCAGCGCGACGCCGGGAAGTTCGGAGAACGCGCGCCCGTCCGCGCCGCGCACGGAGAATGCCTGAACGTACGCGCGCGCGATTTTTCCGCCCGCGGCGGGGTGCAACTCGTGGGCGTCCTCCGCGATTACCTCGATGCCGAAGTTTCTGAGCGCCGGCATCAACTCCGACAGCATCGGCGGTTCGCCCAAGCCAATCATCCTGATTTCGCCCGCGTCCGGCGCGCCGGCGGTAGCCGGCCGGACCTCGGC
>JBOHWK010000121.1:0-12117 GCA_050736715.1 Binataceae bacterium (SeqCode)
GCTGTAATGCGATCCGGTCCCGCCGGCGGGTGATGCTCGCCGACCTTGTCTTCGAGGCAGTCCTGGCGCTCCTCGACCTCGGACATTCGCACTCCCATTCGATTGAGCTGGTCGGTTAGCGCGGTCATCGCGCGGGCGACCGGGTCGGGGAGCTTTCCGTGTTCGAGGGCCATCACTTCGTGGCGCGCGGCATCGCCCTCGATAATCTTGCCGGGAATTCCCACGATCGTCGAATAGGGCGGCGCGGACGACACGACCACCGCGCCCGCGCCGATCCGGCTCCCCTCGCCGATTCGCACCGGGCCGATCACCGACGCTCCCGCGCTGATCATCACGTGGTCCTCGATCGTGGGATGGCGCTTTTCCTTTTTCAGGCTGGTGCCGCCGAGCGTGACGCCCTGATAAATCAGCACATCGTCGCCGATTTCGGCGGTTTCGCCGATTACCACGCCCATCCCGTGATCGATAAAGAGGCGGCGGCCGATTGTCGCGCCGGGGTGAATCTCGATTCCGGTAATCCAGCGCGACAATTCGCTGACGAGCCTGCCGGTGAGCTTCAGTTCGTGAGTCCACATCCAATGGGCGGCGCGATGGAACCAGATCGCGTGCAATCCCGGATAGGCGAGGACCACCTCGAGCGTCGAGCGCGCGGCGGGATCGCGCTCGAATACCGCCTGAATGTCCTCACGGATGCGATCGAACGTGGCCATTTAGGCTTCCCTTGCGAACAACCTCACCCCCTGCCCCCCGCTTCCTTTTGGAGCGGGGGAACACGGGGCCGCAAAGCTCTGTTGCTTTTCCCCTTCCCTGAAGGGAGCGGCGCTGGAGGTGAGGTTTTGGACGCCGCCGCTTTGACTCTGGGTTTCAAATTGTCCTTGTGCAGTTTGTATTCGATCGAATCGACGAGCGCCTGCCAGCTCGCCTCGACGACGTTGTTGGACAATCCGACCGTGCCCCAGCGGCGCTTGTCGTCGGCCGATTCGATCAGCACGCGCACGCGCGCTCCGGTGCCGGCGCCGCCTTCCAGCACGCGGACTTTGTAATCGACCAGCCGCATCGTTTCGAGATTCGGATAGTAGGGCAGGAGCGCCTTGCGCAACGCCGAATCGAGCGCGTTGACGGGGCCATTGCCGATCGCGGAATTGCGCGTGCGCACGCCGCCGGGGCCTTCGATCACGACCACCGCCTCGCTGAACGGCACCTGGTCCTCGTGCCATTTGTCGTCGAAGACGCGGAAGCTCACGAAATTGAAATGCGCTTTCGCGCGGCCCAGCGTCCGCAGCATTAGTAATTCGAACGAGGCGTCGGCGCCGTCGAAGACGTAGCCTTCCGCTTCGAGCCGCTTGAGCTCGTCGAGCAGCACGTTGATTTTGCCGTCCGCGGCGCCCAAATCGAGGCCGAATTCCTTGGCCTTGTAAACGATATTAGACCGGCCCGAAAGTTCGGAGAGCAGCACGCGCCGATCGTTGCCGACCAGCGCCGGGTCGATATGCTCATAGGCCCGCGAATTGCGCTGGATTGCGGAGACGTGCAATCCCGCCTTGTGCGCGAATGCGCTCCGCCCGACGTAGGCCTGCCGCGCGAACGGTGTGATGTTCGCGAGTTCGTACACCAGCGTCGAGACTTCGCGCAGCGTTTTCAACTTGGCGGGCGGCACGCAATTGTAGCCGAGCTTGATCTGCAAATTGCCGATCACGGAGACGAGGTTGGCGTTGCCGCAGCGTTCGCCGATCCCGTTAATAGTTCCCTGCACCTGCGTCGCGCCCGCCTCGACGGCGGCGACCGAATTTGCGACGGCGGCCTCGCAATCGTTGTGGCAATGGATCCCGATTGCGCAGTCCACAGTATCGCGGGCCGCCGCCACCGCCGCGCCGATCTCATGCGGCAGCCGCCCGCCGTTGGTATCGCACAGGGCAATCAACGTTACGCCCGCGTCGTCGGCGGCCTTGAGGCAGGAGAGCGCGTATTCGGGATTGGCGTGGTAGCCGTCGAAGAAATGCTCGGCATCGAAGATCGCCTCGTCGAAATGCTTCACCAGAAACGCGATCGTGTCGTGAATGATTTCGAGGTTCTCGCTATTGGGAATGCGCAATGCCTCGCGCACGTGCATGTCCCAAGTCTTGCCGACGACGGTTGCGACGGGAGTAGCCGCGCGCAATAGCAATTGGAGGTTGCGGTCGGCGGAAGCCTTAATTCCGGCGCGGCGCGTCGAACCGAAAGCGGCGACCTTCGCATGATGAAGCCTAATCTTCTTGATCTCCGTGAAAAATGCGGCGTCGCGCTCGTTCGAGCCGGGCCATCCGCCCTCGATATAGTCGATTCCGAGTTCGTCGAGCCGCCGCGCGATCTCAACTTTGTCGCCGATCGCGAGCGACACGTCCTCGGACTGGCATCCGTCGCGCAGCGTCGTGTCGTAGATTTGAATGTGTTTCGTGGCACCCATCGTCAGGCGGCCTCCGGGGGCGGTTCACCGCCGATGAATGCGTCGTGCAGCGTGCGCATCGCGCGCTCGCCCTGTTTCGCATCGACCACGACCGAAACTTTGATCTCGGAAGTCGAAATCATTTCGATGTTAATCTTTTCCTTCGCCAGCACCTCGAACATCTTCGCGGCGACGCCCGCATGGCTGCGCATTCCGATTCCAACCACCGAGACCTTCGCGACCTGATCCTCGTAGCGGATTCCGCCCGCCGCGATTTCGCCGGCGAGGCGTTTGACGATTTCCAGGGCGCGGCGCTGGTCTTCGCGGCCGACGGTAAACGTCATGTCGGTGCGGCCGTCGGCGCCGGCATTTTGAATGATCATGTCCACGCTTATTCCGGCCGCGGCGATCGGGCCGAAAATCCGCGCCGCCAGTCCCGGCCGGTCCTCGACGCCCGCGATCGTGATCTTGCTCTGGTTGCTGTCCAGCGTGACTCCCGAAACTAGCACATCCTCCATCGTTCGATCCTCTTGGCCCACCCAGGTGCCCGGCGCTTCGCTGAAGCTCGACCGGACCACGAGCGCAACATTGTAGCGGCGCGCCATTTCCACCGAGCGAAGCTGCAACACCTTCGCGCCGAGGCCCGCCATTTCGAGCATCTCTTCGTATGAGATGCGTTCGAGTTTTTTCGCATTCAGGCAAATGTTCGGGTCGCCCGTATAGACCCCATCCACATCGGTATAGATCTCGCAGGCGTCCGCGTTGAGCGCGGCGGCGATCGCGACCGCGGTCAAATCCGAGGCGCCGCGGCCGAGCGTGGTGATGTCGCCGCTGGGATCGACGCCTTGAAATCCCGCGACCACAACGATTTTGCCCGCTTCCAGCGCGGCCATCGCGCGCGCGGAATCTACAGACTTGATTCGGGCGCGGCCGTGGCTCGAATCGGTCGTAATTCCAAGCTGAAAGCCGAGAAACGAGACGGCGGGAAAGCCCATCGCCGCGAGCCGGATCGCGAGCAGCGCCGAGGTCACCTGCTCTCCGGTCGCGGCAAGCGCGTCGCATTCGCGTTGATTGGGCGAATCGCTGAGTTCGCCCGCGAGCTTCAGGAGGCGATTCGTCTCGCCCGCCATCGCGGAGACCACCGCGACAATCCGGTCGCCATGCTTTCGAGCGCGCGCAACGCGCTCCGCAACCGCCCTGATCCGCTCGATCGAGCCGACCGACGTGCCCCCGTATTTTTGGACGATCAATGCCACGAGCGCCCCCCGTCCCATCGAAGCGGGGATAATTGCTAATTATGTGCGGAAGTCAGCGGCCAAGCCAGCCCCGGCATCGCGATGCGGTCCAGCTAATTCTTCTTCTTAAACATCGGGTTGTCGGCGCTCACGCATAGAGCGGCGCCGGCGGCGAACGAAATATTCGCCTGCGACGCGGCCAGGTTTTGCTTGCTCATGTTATCCGGCACGGTGAACGGAAAATGCCCCTGCCCGATGCCGTCGAGAATCTTCTTCTGCTGCTGTTTGCAGTCCTCAAGCGTCTTGAACTCGCCGGAATTAGTCCATTTTGAAGGTGGCACGGCGAGATTGGCGTCCAGCGGAGGAGGATTATCGGAGGGCGGCGGAATAAAGACCGGCGGCTCGAGCAAAACCCATCCTGCGATGAGCGCCAGCGCGGCAGTGTGACGAAGCTTCACGGGACGGCATCCTAGCAGAACGCGGCGATTTGGCGAAGCGCCGGAAGTTTGCTGTGTCATAAACATTGGAGATGTCCGGGGCATAAACATTTACCGATGTCCGGGTTGGGGGGGAGGGTAGGGCGGGACGACGGAAACCAGCTACCGCGGCACCGCTTGAGGATCGCGGCAATCGACGAACGCGGGCGCGCAGTAATCGCCCGTGCGCTCGGCGATTCCCCCGCGGAAGGATGCTGCCGCCAAGCGGCCGCACCCATTCGCCGCCCGCCACGGGATGCGGCGCCTCGTAGGCGGCCATTTCCGCTTCCCGTCCGGCGGCGTTCCCAGCGCCGCATTGGATCGGGCGGCCCTACGCGCCGCAATCGCGGGTGCGGCGCCCGTGTGCTACATATCGAAGATGGCGCGGCGCAAGGCCGAATCGGCCCCCAGCCTCTTTCCGCCCCGCGTTCCGATCGGGCAGCCGCTGGCCGATCGGATGCGGCCCAGGCGGCTCGAGGAAGTCGCCGGGCAGGAGCATCTCCTCGGTCCCGGCAAGTTCCTGCATGAGATGGTTGCCGCGCACGCGCTCCATTCGATGATCCTGTGGGGGCCGCCGGGCGCCGGAAAAACCACGCTCGCGATTCTGCTTGCGGAGCAATCGGGGGCGGTCTTCCGTCCGCTCGCGGCGGTGGCTTCGGGGGTGGCCGATTTGCGCGAGGCGGCCGCCGGCGCGCAACGCGATCTCGACGCGGGCAAGCGCACGGTCGTTTTCATCGACGAAATCCATCGCTGGAACCGCGCGCAGCAGGACGCCTTCCTGCCGCACGTCGAGAGCGGCCTCATCACGCTGATCGGCGCGACGACCGAAAATCCGTCGTTCGAAGTGATCTCGCCGCTGCTCTCGCGGATGCGGCTCCTGGTGCTGAATCCACTCTCCGATGAGGAGATTACCACGCTCATAAATCGTGCGATGGGCGACGCGGAACGTGGCCTCGGCGCGAGCGGGCTAAAACTCGGCGCGGGCGCGATCGCGGAGATCGCCCGGCTTGGCGGCGGCGACGCGCGCCGCGCGCTCAACACGCTCGAAATCGCGGCGGAACTCGCGCAGACCGCCGCCGCCACGGTGATTACTCCCGCGCACGTGCTGGAAGCCGCGCAGCAGAAGGCGCTGCTATACGACCGCGCGGGCGAGGAGCATTACAACGTTATCTCGGCGTTCATCAAAAGCATGCGCGGCAGCGATCCCGACGCCGCGCTCTACTGGATGATGCGGATGGTCGAGGCGGGCGAGGACGCGCTATTCATCGCGCGGCGGATGGTGATTTTCGCGGCGGAGGACGTTGGCAACGCCGATCCGCGCGCGCTCCAAATCGCGATCGCGGTCAAGGATGCGGTCGATTTCGTGGGCTTGCCGGAGGGCGTAATTCCGCTGGCGCAAGGCGTGACGTACCTCGCGGCGGCGCCGAAATCGAACGCCGCGTACCGCGCGATGCTCGCGGCGCGCGCGGATGCGAAAGAATTGGGCGCGCTACCCGTGCCGCTCCATCTGCGCAACGCGCCGACGCCGATGATGAAGGGGCTGGGTTACGGCAAAGGCTATCTTTATCCGCACGATTTCGATGAGGCGTTGACGGCGCAATCGTACCTGCCGGAACCACTCGGCACGCGGCAATATTATGAACCGGCGGAGCGCGGCTACGAGATTCGGATCAGGGAATTTCTCGCCCGCGCGCGGGAGGCGCGCAAGCCCGCGCCGCGTCCGGGGAACGCAACCACCGGGACCAACCGCGGCGGCGGGAAATAATTGCGAACCGCGGAACGGGTTCGCGTCCCGCGGTTCGCCTGAACTTCAAGCCGGAGTTACTTCTTCGCTCCCAAGACGGCGTCCTTGAGCGCCTTGGCGGGCGTGAAGCGCAGCCGGGTCTTCGCCTTGATATGGATGGCCTCTCCCGTGGCCGGATTACGGCCCATGCGCGCCTTGGACTGGCGCTTGCGGAAGATACCGAGTCCGCCCAGGCGCAGCGAGCCTGACTTCTTGAGCTCGCGGACGATGAGGTTGTTGAGTTCCTCCAGTCCGCTCTTGGCCTGCTTCTTTGTAATTTCCAACTTGTCAGCCATGTGGGCTGCTACCTGCGACTGCGTCATCTCCTCCTCCTTGAGACCCGGGTTGCGGGTTGCGGTTAGACTGAACCAGTGGCGGAAATAATTCAAGGGTGGAGGCGCCAAAAAATCACTTTTTTTTCTAAGGATCGTGACGATTTTTTAACAGGCATCCTTCCATCCTCCAAGAATGGCGGGTCTTTATGCTGTTTTATTGTGCAATAGCCTCCGAATGCCGCGTCAGTAGCGGACTTCCACCAAATAGAGGCCGCCCGGCGGAGCGGGAGCGGGCGCTTTGGCGCGATCGCGCGACGCGAGGATCGCCCGCACGCCGCGCGCGCCGGTCTCTCCGCGTCCCGCCGCGATCATCGCCGCGGCCATCGTGCGCACCATGTGGCGCAGGAAGCTCGTCGCCTCGACGCGATAGACGAGGACTTCGCCGCGGCGCGTCCACTGGCTTGCGATTACGCGGCGAACGGTGGTTTTTTCACGCGAGCCGGTGGTGCGAAACGCTGCGAAATCGTGCTCGCCGATGAAGACGCGCGCCGCGGAGTTCATCGCGGCGAGGTCGAGCCGCTCGCCCACCAGCCAACCGCGGCGGTGCTCGAACGCGGAGCGAATCGCGCGGTTCAGCACGCGGTACTCGTACACGCGCGAACGGGCGTCGCGCCGCGGATTGAATTCGTCCGCTACCGCCAAAGCTTCAAGTACAACGATATCCGGCGGCAGCAGCGCGTTGAGGGCGCGGCGTAATTTCTTCGGATCGAACGCGCGCGGGATGCGAATCGCGGCGACTTGCCCGCGCGCATGAACGCCGGCGTCGGTGCGGCCGGCGCCATGCACGCGCACGGGCGACTGGAAAATTTGCGCGAGCGCCGCTTCGAGCCGCCCCTGAATCGAATCGTGGCGGGCTTGAAGTTGCCAGCCCGAATAATTGGCGCCGTCGTATTCGACAATGAGCTTGATCGCCATCGCGCGCGCGGCAGGCGTTATCCGGGTGGAGAGGAAGCCGCGATTCGCTCCGCAATCCACAGCGCGTCGAGCGCGGCGAGACGGGAATTATCGAATACGCACCACAGTGACAGCGCGCCGGGGCGTTCCTCGGCGCTGACGAAGATTGCCTCCTCGCCGGCGGCGTCGAGCGTTCCAAGCGGTTCGCCCTCGTCCGAAAGGAGCAATCCCGGAGCGGCGCGCAATCGGTCGCGCGCTCCAGCGCCGTTCGCGTTCCAAGGCAGGTCGATTGTGAGGCCGCAGCCGTGGGGGATCGGGACTGCGGCCACCTGAACCGAAAGCCGAGGCGACCGTTCCAGCAGGGCGGCCGCTTGCGTGGCGATCGTAGCGGCGAGCGATCGTTCATGCTCCCGCATGAAAATGTTGAAACCGCGCTGGGCCTCGCCCGCTTCGAGATCGAGCCGTGCGGACAGCAAATCCGTTGTCTGCTCAACGACCGCGGTGAGCGTGCCTTTGCCTCCGGCGCTCGCGCCGAGCATCACGGTGACGGCGGCGAAGCCGTCGTGCGCGTCGAGCGCCTTAAGGCAGGCGGCGATCGCGTGGGCGGCGGGATGCGGCGGTGCGACAACTGTTGCGGTGCGTAGCAGCTCGATTTCAGCATTCGGCGTCAGGCCCGGCGCGAAGATTGGGACTTTTGAATCGGGAACGCGATTGGCCGCACTCAGATCGATCAAGATCGGGCCGGGGCGGGCGCTGACGATCTCCGCGGCGCGCGGCGCGGGCAGGGCGAGAAATGCGATATCGAAATCGGAGAGATCGCCCGGCGCGGAGAGTGTTTCCACGAGCCGCGATTCTCCGCCGGCTTCGAGCGCCGCGGCCGTGCCGGTTTCGCCGGCGAAGAGTTTGAGTTCGCGATGCGGGAAGCCGCGCGCCGCGATTAGTTCGACCAGTTGTGTGCCGACCGCTCCGGTCGCACCAACGACCGCGACGCGGAGTTCGTCCGCCGGACGCATCAACTCTCGACCGCCTCGATCTTCTCGCGCACCAGCCGGCCCATCGCCTTGCATCCCACCGCCTGCGTCCCCGCTCCCCCGTGCAGATCGCGCGTGCGATGGCCGTCGCGAATCACCTCCTCGACTGCCTGGACCACCAGTTCCGCCTCGGTGCGCATCCCCAGCGAATGCTCCAGCAGCATCGCGGCCGACAGGATCGCGGCGAGCGGATTGGCCTCGTCACGGCCCGCGATATCGGGCGCGCTGCCATGAATCGGTTCGTACAGGCCGACCCGGAACCCTCCGCTGTTCAGCTCTTCGCCGAGCGATGCCGACGGCAGCATTCCCATCGAACCGGCCAGCACGGAGGCCTCGTCGGTCAGGATATCGCCGAACATGTTTTCGGTGACGACGACATCGAAATCGCGGGGCCGGCGAATCAGATGCATCGCCATCGAATCGACCAGTTGATGTTCGAGCGCGACATCCGCGTACTTCGCGCTGAGTTCAGTCGCGATTTCGCGCCACAGCCGCGACGACGAGAGGACGTTTGCCTTGTCCACCGAAGTCAGCTTCTTGCGCCGCTCGCTCGCGAGTTCGAAGGCATAGGTTACAACGCGCGCGATCTCGGCCTCCGAGTAGAAGCAGGTATCGACCGCCTCGCGCCCGTCCTTGCCCGTGCGCCGTTCGGAGGGCATCCCGTAGTAGATGCCGCCGGTCAGTTCGCGGATTATGACGAGATCGACGCCGTTCACCACCTCGGGTTTAAGCGGCGAGGCGGAAACGATCTCCTTGAGGGTCTTGACCGGGCGGAGATTGGCGAACAGGCCGAGTTCCTTGCGAATGCCGAGCAGCGCCTGTTCGGGACGTTTCTCGGCAGCCGGATTATCCCACTTTGGACCGCCGACCGCGCCGAGCAGGATCGCGTCGCTCTCGCGCGCCTGCTTGAGAACCTCGTCGGGCAGCGGAGTGCCGGCGGTGTCGATCGCATGGCCGCCGATCAGCCCCTCCTTGAATTCCATCTCGACGGCGGAACGGCGCGCGATGGTCTTCAGCACCTGAAGCGCTTCGCCCGCGACTTCAGGACCGATGCCGTCACCTTTCAGAACTAAAATCTTGTATGCCATGCAAAATTGACGGAACCGGTGAGCGTGAATGAATTGAGCGGAACTGCGAAGCCTTGAGCCGTCGGCGCGTTGTTTCCCGCCCACCGAATGGCGGAGCAGGATCGAATCCCCTGTTTCCCTTCATGCAATTAGCCCATGTACGGTCCGCTCGCAAGGGGTAAATTGCGGCCACCCGAACTGCCTCTGCTGCGCTACCATGACCGTTGCGGCGTGGGTCAGTAATGATATCGCGCTTGAAGAAAGTCGATTCGATCCGCGCTTACCAAATAGACCAGCCGGTGCTCCTCTGTGATGCGGCGAGACCACGCTCCGGCCAAGACGTGCTTCAGCGGTTCTGGTTTGCCGATTCCTTGGAAGGGGTCGCGTAAAACGGCCTCGGCCAACTCAAGAACGCGAAGCGCCACCCGCCGGTTTGTTTCGATCCAATAGCGGAGGTCTTGGCGGAATTCGGGATGGAAAACCGCGGCCCGCGCAGTCCTATTTGACAAGGCCGGACTCGCGCCGCAACTGCTCCATCGTCTGCGGCGCGGGCCTCCGGCTTCGGCCCTCGCCGGAGCGGGCGCGGCTTAGCGCCGCAATCAGCCGCCGGGCGTTCTTCGGCGAACGGAGCAGATGAGCGGTCTCGGAAAGCGCTTCAAGTTCGCCGGCCGCGATCAGCGCCACGTCCTTTGCGCCGCGGCGGTGAATGATCAACGGGTCGCGGCCTTCCGCGACCTGATCGCAAAACGACGCCAGATTCGCCCTTGCCTCGGTGTAGCTGGTTTCCCGGATCATTTAGCCATGCCGTACAGGATACCTGTACATCACCGTACAGTTTGCGTCAAGCGTTCCACTCACGGGATATCGGTGGTCGGCTTGACCCCGATGCGGCCGCGTCCTTGCAGCCGATTGAGCGCGTTGACCAGCGCCAGCGCCGACGCCATCACGATGTCGCTGTGCGCGCCTTGGCCCGCCACCGTCATCCCATCGTCGCGGATCAGGCAACTGACTTCGCCGAGCGCGTCGGTGCCGCCGGTGATCGCCTTGACCGCGTAACGTTCGAGCGCCGGATGGATTCCCGCGATCTTCTCGATCGCCTTGTAGGCGGCATCGACCATTCCGTCGCCTTCGCTCTCCGCCGAATGCTCGACGCCCGCCACCCGCATCGTGACTTTCGCGTGCGGCGCGCTTTTGCCCGACGAGCCGACGGTCAGATCGATCAACTCGAAACGGTCGGCCGTGCGGCGCGCCTCCTCGGTGATGAGCGCCAGCAGGTCGTCGTCGTACACGATCTTCTTCTTGTCGCACAGCGCCTTGAATTCGGCGAAAGCGCGGTTCAGGTCGATTGCGGCGGTATCGACGCCCAACTCCGTGAGCCGATTGACGAAGGCGTGGCGGCCCGAATGCTTCCCCAGCACGAGCTTGTTGGAGGGCAGCCCGATGTCCTCCGGCTTCATGATCTCGTAGGTCAGCTTGTACTTGAGGACGCCGTCCTGATGGATTCCGGCCTCGTGCGCGAACGCATTGTCGCCGACGATCGGCTTGTTGGCGGGAACCGGCTGCCCGATTATCTGCGCGAGCAGGCGCGAGGCCGGGTAAATCTGGCGCGTATCGACGCGCGACTGAATGCCCATCAGGTCGTGGCGCGTCTTCATCGCCATGACGGTTTCTTCCATCGAGCAATTCCCGGCGCGCTCGCCGATTCCGTTGATCGTGCATTCGATCTGGCGCGCGCCGTTGCGCACCGCCGCCAGCGAATTCGCCACCGCCAGCCCTAAATCGTTGTGGCAATGGGCGCTCCAGATGACCTGGTCCGAGCCGGGAACCTTCTCGCGCAGGTAGGCGAACATCCGGCCGAACTCCTCGGGCATCGAATGGCCGGTGGTGTCGGGCAGGTTGATCACGCGGGTGCCCGCGCGAATCACCTCCGTGCAGACGTTCACCATGTAATCCCAGTCGGAACGCGAGGCGTCCTCGCAGGAGAACTCGATGTAATCGACGTGCTTTTTCGCGCGCGTGACGGCCACGGTCGCGGCGTTCAGGACATCCTCGCGATTCATGTTGAGCTTGTACTTCATGTGGATTTCGGAGGTCGCGATGAAGATGTGAATTCCGGGATGCGCCGCCTGGTCCACGGCTTTGAGAGCGCGATCGACGTCCTCCTCGCGGGTGCGCGAAAGGCTCAGCACGATCGGCCCGGTCACCGAGTCGGCCACGCGGCAGACAGATTCGAAGTCGCCCGGCGAGGACGCCGCGAAGCCGGCCTCGATTACGTCCACATTAAGCCGTTCGAGTTGGCGCGCCAGCGCGATCTTCTCCTCGACGTTCATCGTGCAGCCGGGCGATTGTTCGCCGTCGCGCAGCGTCGTGTCGAAGATATGCACGTAGTCGGAATTGTTTGGTTCAGCGCCCGCCATTGCCATCGTCGTTCCTCCGTTATCATCCCCGCGGGATGGCGGACCGGCAAGCCGCGGCGGGCGAAAAAGAAAACGCCCCGTGGCGGCTTGTTCGGCCTGCCATCCGGGGCGTTCGTTCCGTTTAATTCAGGTTGTTCAGACCCGCACGGACGCGCCCTCGGCGCAGGCCCCGGTAAGGGCCAGCAGGCTAAGCAGCAGCAATCCAATCAACAGGATGAACAACATCGTAACCGCAATTCTACGCGCGCATCGCGATTCGAGTCAAGGCGGGTAACGGACGGTACTGCTGTTCGTATCCGGGGCGAGCGTGTCCGACGGCCTCGATTATGGGATAATAAGCAACAGTTGCCCGGCGGCAGCGGGGATTGGGCCGGGCGGGTCATGCACGATAACGCTCGATTTCGCACCGCAGCCGCAGGCATCGTATCCGGCCACCATTACCGGGACGCTCGCGATC
>JBOHWK010000122.1:0-5466 GCA_050736715.1 Binataceae bacterium (SeqCode)
GCCAATTAAGTCTCGCCTTGGTTGGTCAGCGGCCGGAGGATTCGGCCCGCGCCGAAAGGAGCAATGCATGGAAAAACGCCAGAGGGAGCGCGTCCGGAAACAGAAGCAGCAGGACAAGGAACGGCGCCGCGTTCAACGCACGGCCGAGCGGCAGGGGCGCGATCCCCAGGAACCCGAGCTCAAAGAGGGCGGCGATCCGGACCTCGCGGGAATGGTTTCGGGGCCGCAACCCGGCCAGATTATCGATCTCCCTCCGCTCCCTCGTTCGCGCACTCGCAACCTGGCCGGAAGGGCGAAGTCCGCCGCAACTGACGCCCCCGCCACGCCCGATCCCGAAGGCTTGGCAAACCGCAAGCCCCGGACGCACTAGCCGCCGCCGGCGGATTAATTCCGCAGGCCCTCCGATTTTCACGGTGCCCGCGAAATCTCACTTGCCGATTCAAAGATCGTACTTACCTTAGGTCGAGGTCAAGAGCTAAGCCGGACTCCGGCTTGATTTTCCTCCACTTCCCCGCACCCCGGCCGGCTGGCCCATCGCGATTGGCCGGTCGGTGCGTACCGGGACGGTGCGTGGGCTGGGTGTCGGAACGGGCGCCGGATGTGATAACAATCGTCACGGGCGCTCGAACGTTCCGCTCCGGGGAGGAATCGCGATGGAAATAGTTGCCGTAATAATCGTCGTGGCGATCGGCGCATGGGCGATGGCCGCCTACAACCGGCTCGTCACCTTGCGCAACGGGGTCGATAACGCGTGGCGGCAAATCGACGTCCAGTTGAAGCGCCGCCACGACCTAATCCCGAATTTGGTCGAAGCCGTCAAAGGCTACATGAATTTCGAGCGCGACACCTTGATGCAAGTGGTAGAGGCGCGCGGCCGGGCGATTGCGGCGCCGGATCAATCCTCGCGCATCGCGGCCGAGAACCAGATCACGGCGGGGATGGGCAAGCTGCTGGCAGTGATGGAAAATTATCCGCAACTGAAGGCCGACGAAAACGTGCTCAAGCTTCAGGAAGAATTGACCACCACCGAAAATCAGATCGCGTTCGCGCGGCAGGCCTACAATGACGTGGTCCTCGGCCTCAACAACAGCATCGAGACTTTCCCCTCGAATCTGATCGCCAACAACTTCGGCTTCAAACCCGCCGAATACTTCAAAGCCCCGGTAGAGGAGCAGGCCGTCCCGAAAGTCGATCTCTCGCTCGGAACGCCGGGCGCGCCCGCCGCGCATTCCTAGGCGCGCCCGATTCGATCCGATGCGGCTCTAATCATGGCGGCCAGCGATTTCCGCGCGCTCGAATCGAAGAACCGCCGCCAGACTGTGGTGCTGGTGGCGGTGTTCCTCGTGCTCTACGCGGTGCTTGGGCTCGGCTTGGACCTCGCGGCCGGCAACATCAGGATCGTCAACGGCGCCGTCTATGCGGTTCCGATTTTCACCGTCCTCGCGATAATAATCGCGGCGATTCAGTCGTACGCATCGTACTACGGCGGCGCGTCGCTCGTGCTGATGTCGGTCCATGCGCGCCCGCTTACGCCGGACACGCCGAAGCATCAAATGGTCCTCGACGTGATCGATGAGATGGCGGTCGCGGCGCGGATGCCGGTGCCGAAGGCCTACCTCATGGACGATCCGGCCCCCAATGCGTTCGCCACCGGCCGCGACCCCGCTCATTCGGTGATTTGCGTAACGCAGGGGCTGGTCGAGGAGATGGACCGCGAGGAGATGCAGGGCGTGGTCGGCCACGAGATGTCGCACGTGGCCGATTACGACATTCGCACGATGATGATCGTCGCAATTCTGGCGGGCGGAGTCGCGATGCTGTCGGATTTCGCTTATCGCTGGATGTTCTGGGGCGGCTTCGGCATGGGCGGCCGGAGTGGTGGTTCCAGCAACAGCGGAGGCAACGAGGCGGGCGCGTTGATCGCAATCGCTGTGTTCATTCTTGCCGCTGTTGCGCCCATTTTCGCGCAAATGATCGCGATGGCCGTGTCGCGCAAGCGCGAATATCTGGCCGACGCGTCGTCGGTCGAATTCACCCGCAATCCGCGCGCCCTCCTGCGCGCGCTCGAACAGATCGCAAAGACCGAATCCCCGCTCAAGGCGGGGACCGCCGGGACCGCGCACCTGTTCATGGTCAATCCGCGCGAGGGTTTGCGCGAGAACGATCGCGAGGGATTTTTCGACCGGCTATTCTCGACGCATCCGCCGCTCAACCTCCGAATCGCGCGGCTACAGGCAATGCTCGGCCAATCGGGCGCCACCCCGGGCCATGCTTGACTCGTTCATGCATTGCGGCGACAGCATATTATGGATGGACGAATCGTTCTAACTTGGCCATGAACGCCGCCAAAGAACGCGACTATCGCCTTGATTTTTGCCGGGGACTGGCTTTGCTCGCGATCTTCATCGATCACGTGCCCGGAAATCCGCTCTCCAATTGGACATTACGGCGGTTCGCCTTCTGCGACGCCGCCGAGGTCTTCGTCCTCATCTCCGGGATGGCGACCTACCTGGCCTATGGCTCCCGGCTCGAGCGGTTCGGCTTTCAAGCGTGCGCCGCGGCAATCGGCCGGCGCTGGCTGAAACTCTACGGCGCGCATCTCCTCCTGCTCGCGATTCTCGCGGTATTCATCGGGGTCGCGCTGCCGCGCTTCACCGCGAACGATTATCTCGGCTTTATGCGGATGAACTGGCTATTCGACCGCCCGCGCGAAGCGATCGTCGCGGCGCTGACGCTCCGTTTCCTTCCCACCTACCTCGATATCCTGCCGCTCTATCTGATGTTGCTGGCGATGGCGCCCGCGCTTATCTGGCTCGTCAAGCGCGATTGGCGGATCGCGCTTGCGGCGTCGGGTGCGATTTACGCCGCGATCCAGTGGACGGGATTCAACCTGTCAGCGGGTAATGACGGCTCCGGCTGGTTTTTCAATCCATTCGCCTGGCAATTCCTCTATACGATGGGACTAGTATTCGGACGGTTTCACGCCAATCCGCCTCGGATCGCATGGCGCAAATCGTCGTGGCTCGCGGCGGCGGCGGCGTTTGCCGTCTTCGGAGTAATCGCCGCGGCGCCATGGACCGGGTCGGAGACGGGTTTCGCTTTTTTCAATCCTCCAATCTATCTGTGGCCCGCCAACAAGACCTTCCTCCCGCCGCTTCGCCTGCTCAATGTCCTGGCGCTCTGGTATCTGTTCGTGTACTTCTTCCCGCCGCAAGCCGCGATGGTCCGGGGCTGGTTCGCAAGGCCGCTGCTCTGGTGCGGACAGCATTCGCTTCCCATCTATGGCCTGGGAGTGTTCCTGAGTTGCGCGGGCTACGTCGCGGTAAATGAGAGCGCGGGCGCGCCGGCGATGCACGCGGCGGTGAATGTGGCGGGAATCGCGATTTCGCTCTCCGCGGCCGCCGCCCTCGAATGGCGGCGGCGCACGGCGACCGGCCGGATCGCACCGGCGGCGTCTTCCGAGCCATCGCGGCGGAGCGCCGGCGCGTGGAGTTTCGCCCGCGTCCGGGCGCAGCCCGAGCCGAAACAGATCGACGGCTGACGTCTTCCGGCGTTCGTACGCGAAACGCGGCGTTGTCCGGATTGCGAGCGCGGTTTAAGCTCGCGAAATGGGCGAGTCGCGCGGCTTCGCGATCGAGCCCGCCGGCTTTCACGATACCGTGGCGGAAGTGCTGGGCAATGCGGGCGCATCGCCGGCGGAGCTAAGCGCAAGCGGTGCGCGATTTCGGCGGCTCGCCGCCGCGATTCGCGCGCTCGCCGCGGCGGCATAAGCAAAGAGCGCCGAAGCCCGGTGCGGCGCTTCGGCGCTCACAATAGCCACTGGTCAGGCGTGGACCGCCGGCCCGTTGGTTACGTGCTCGGCCGAATGAGTGCGGCGGCTGCAAATCGCGCTCCGCCTCGCGACACGATGCTTCGGTTTCAGGCGCGGCGGTTGCGGCCCTTGAGCGCGCGCTCGATTTCGCGGCGGGTGGCCTTGCGTGCGATCGCGGCGCGCTTGTCGTAGGAATGCTTCCCCTTGGCGAGCGCGATTTCGACCTTGGCGCGGCCGTTCTTGAAATAAATCTTGAGCGGAACGATCGAATAGCCCTTTTCGCGCACCCGCCCCCATAAACGATTTATTTCGCGGCGATGGAGCAAAAGCTTGCGCGGGCGCGTCTCCTTGTGGCTGAACTGCCCGGCCGGCGCGTAGGCGCCGATGTAAACGCCTTCGAGGAACGCCTCGCCGTTCTTGATGCGCGCGTAGCTGTCGCGCAGGTTCACGCGATGCGCGCGCAGCGACTTCACCTCGGTGCCGGTCAGCGCGAGGCCCGCCTCGATCGCCTCCTCAATAAAGAAGTCGTGGCGCGCCTTGCGATTGTCGGCGACCAAGTCAAAGCCGCCCTCGGATTTGCCGTCGCTCTCCGCCATCGCCCCGCGAGTCTATCGGTAGTGGGAGAGCCAGATAAACATGCGCGCGCCGCACGCGCGTCGGCTTGACAGGAATGCCTTCACCAGAAATGCTCGATGGGCGCGGAGAGGTTCGGGAGTCAGGTTGAACCGGCGTGACTCGAAATCACGTGTACCCTCGTGGTACCGGGGGTTCGAATCCCCCCCTCTCCGCCACCGCGCCGCGCGATTTTTGGGCCGCGCGGAGAATTCGGTTGCCCGCAGCGCCGTCCCCTCTCTCCGTGTCATGCCCGCGCGCGAGGCATCCCGGAAACCACCCACTCCCGATGGCCGCGCAAAACCGCTATCTTCTCTCCACAATGGCTGGCAACCTCCTCTTCTACGGCGACAATCTGAGCGTGCTCCGCGAGAATGTCGCGAGCGAATCGATCGATCTCGTCTATCTCGATCCGCCGTTCAATTCCGAGCGCGATTACAACGTCTTGTTCAAGGAGCACGGCACGGAATCCGAGGCGCAGATTCGCGCCTTCGAGGACTACTGGCATTGGGACGTGAAGGCCGAACAGACGTACGCCGAGTTGACGAATCTCAAGGCGGAAAGCCACGGGATTCCGGGCCGGCTGGTTACGCTGATGGAATCGATGCGCCAGTTCCTCGGCCAGAGCGACATGATGGCCTACCTCGTGATGATGGCGATTCGGCTGGCCGAATTGCGCCGCGTGCTGAAGCCGGCTGGATCGCTCTATCTGCATTGCGACCCCACCGCGAGCCACTACTTGAAGCTGATTCTGGACGCGGTGTTCGGGCCAACGAATTTCAAGAATGAAATCATCTGGCGACGCTCGGTAGTGTCCTAATTTGAAGCCGCCTCGATCAATTCTGCCACCGTCCAGATATGGTCCGCGATCCCATGCGCCATTGCGGGCGTCATCCTGAGCGTTTTGTGAATCCGAACTAGTGTCCTGTCCCATTAATAAGCTTACAAAGACGCTGGAGTTTATCGAGGATGGAATCGGCGCTGGCGGTCCACGCGAAGGGGCGTTTGTGGGCGTTGTAGTGGCGCACGTAATGGTCGATCTT
>JBOHWK010000123.1:0-4718 GCA_050736715.1 Binataceae bacterium (SeqCode)
GCTTCTGTTAGCAAGCGGCGTGACGCGGGGGTGAGGGACCGCAGCCAATTTAATTCTTTTTCTAAGGTCCCTCACCAGTCCGTCACGACTCTTGCGGAAAAGAATCGCAAGAGCCGCGCCGGCCGCTACTCTCCCGATCCGGGAGAGGAGCGGTAAGGAAGCGGCGCGCCAACTCGAATACGACTTCATCCTCCATCCCGGCGCGAATCCCGACGCGATCGAGTTGCGATTCGACGGCGCCAAGAAGCTCGCGCTGAACCGCGATGGCGACGTCGTCGCAATGCTCGCCGATGGCGGCAAGATCATCCAGCACCTGCCCGCGATTTATCAGGAGCAAAATGGCCATCGCGAGAAGATCGCGGGCCGATGCATCCTCCGCGGCAAAAGTGCGGTCGGGTTCGCATTAGCGGATTATGATCGCAACCGCCCCGTGGACATCGATCCGGGACTGGTCTATTCAACCTACTTGGGCGGCAGCACAAACGACCTAGGCAATGGCATTGCAGTCGACTCCGCAGGCAACGCATACGTAACCGGTTTCACTCAATCGAGCGACTTTCCCGTCACCGCCGGTGCCTTCCAGACCACATTTCCGGACACCTCGTCCTTTTTCGGCAGCAGCGTCTTCGTGACTAAAATGAATGCCACCGGGTCGGCGCTGGTTTACTCAACATATTTGGGCGGTAGTTCGGGGACGGGCGACTTGGGCTATGGTATTGCCATCGATTCTTCCGGCAACGCCTACGTGACGGGGCTAACCAAGACGATCGACTTCCCCACGACTCCCGGCGCTTACCAGACCATCAACCATGACTCGGGCAGCGGTGATGCCTTCGTGACTAAGCTGAACGCCACCGGCACGGGACTGATTTACTCAACCTTCTTGGGCGGTAGCGGTTATTGCAACACTGGCACTGGCCAATGTTTTGGCGACCAAGGTAATAGTATTGCCATTGATTCCGCGGGCAACGCCTACGTGGCTGGGCAGACCTACTCATCTAATTTTCCAACGACCGGCAGCGCCTATCAATCCTCATTGGGCGGCGGTAATGGCAATGCCTTCGTAACAAAAGTTACTTCCGACGGATCGGGGCTGGTTTACTCGACCTACTTGGGCGGCAACGGCAATAACGATTCGCTTCTTAATGGCGACTCTGCCAATGGCATCGCAATCGATTCATCTGGCATTGCCTACGTGACGGGATACACCGCATCGAACAACTTCCCCACTACCGCCAACGCGTTCCAAACTGCCAACAATGCCTATTCCGGCGGCACCAACGTCTTCGTCTCGAAGTTGGATCCGGCGCGGTCCGGCGGCGCCTCGCCAGTCTACTCGACTTACTTGGGTGGCAGTGGCGGATGTTGCGGCGGCGGCGATCAAGGCCGCGGCATTGCCGTCGATTCCTCAGGCAACGCATACGTGACGGGAGCCGCTAGCTCGACTGACTTTCCTACTACCGCGGGCGCATATCAGACTACTACTTTAGGTGGCCGAGTCGGTTTCGTGACGAAGCTAAACAGCTCCGGCTCGGCACCCTTGATTTACTCGACTTTCCTCGGCGCCGTTAGCGGTGAGAATGGCATTGTAGTGGACTCCTCCGGCAGCGCTTGTGTGATCAGTGGATACCCCGTTACATACGTGACGAAACTGAATGCCGCCGGGTCGGGGGTGGATTACTCGGCTAATTTAGGTGCCTACAGCGGCAATGCCATCGCCCTCGATTCTTCCGGCAACGTTTATGTAACGGGACTCGCGAGCCGTGGCCTTCCGATCACTCCCGGGGCATTCCAGCCTAATGACCATACCTTGCTTGGCCGTGACGTGACGGCATTCGTGCAAAAATACGCTCTGCCGACCGCCGCGCCGACCGCGACGCCGACGGCGGTGCCAACGACGAGCATTTCGTTTGCGGTGTCGTACGTCAGCTTCTATCCGTGCGCGGTGGGCGACACCTGCACTGCCAGCCAGACCACGCCGCCGGGGACGGTGACGATTACCAACAACGGGAGCCAGCCCGGATATGTCTTCAGCGCGGCGTCCAGCGACACTACTCATTACAACGTCGTTGGCGGCGGAACGGGGACTTGCCCCTCGAGCGGTGCGGGGCTGGCGCCGGGCCACAGTTGCGGCATCCCGGTGAACTTCACTCCGACGGCGGCGGGCAATGCGCCGGCCGGATACTTGGAGCTGGTGACCAACGCGAGCGGGTCGCCGCTCAAACCGATCAAGACGGCGCTGGTCGGACGCGGGATTGCGGCGGTGAAGATTGCGCAGACCACGCTGATCTATAGCCACATCATGCTGGGCAATGCGCAGACTCTGGGAGCAATTGTGTATAACTACAGCGCCGCGCCGGTCACTATCGGCGCGATCGGCTTCAGCGGGACTAATCTGGGCGACTTCAGCGCCGGGACGCCGAGTTGCGGCGCGGCGATTCCCGCGGGTTCGCCCACCGCACCCGCCGCCTGCACGATTCCGGTGACGTTCACGCCCACGGGAGTGGGAACCGAGTCGGCGGCGATGCGCGTGGCGAACTCCAGTCCGAGCACGCCGGCGGCGGTCGCATTGAGTTCGCTGTCCACGATTCCCGATACGGTGTCCACCTACGTGGCGTTCGGCACGATTCCGGCGACCGGGTCACAGGTGAAGAGCTTCACCATCACCAACCTGAGCGGCACTTCGCTGGCGACCTCGATTACGTCCTTCAGCATCGCGGACTTCACGGATGCGGGGACCGGAACTTGCAATACGGGGCCGGTGGCGCCGTCGTCGAGTTGCACCTACGACATCAAGTTCGTGCCTACGGCGGGCGGAACGCGGACGGGGGCGATCCTGGTGAACGTGGGCAATGACCCGTACAGCCCGCGCAAGGTGACGGCGGTGGGAATCGGCCAATGGCCCACGGTGACGCCAATCAACCAAAACTTCGGCGCGGTCACGGTTGGATCGCCACGCCTGGCCTTCATTACGTTCACCAACACGGAGCCGCAGCCGGTAGTGCTGGCGCCAAGCTTGAGCGATACGGTGAATTACTCGATTGCGAGCGACACTTGCCCGCCCTCGCCAACGCCGCTGGGGGGCAAATCGAGGTGCACACTTGAGGTGGAGTTCGATCCGACAGGAATTGGGGCGCTGAACGGAACATTCAGCGTATCGGACACCGGCAGCGGCGACCCCGGCAGCCCGCACGCGGTGCATCTCTACGGCAGCGGGAAATGATGCGGGGCGGGGGAACGATAAGTAGGTAAGCAAAGGATGCCCCGCGCCGGCCATCGCGGCCGCGCGGGGCATCCACTTTTTTGGAGATCTCGCGGGGACCCGGCTCGTGGAGCCCGGTTGCGTCTCCTCATCCGCGGCGGCGGCCCGGCGCAGCAGTTCTATCCGAACGTGACGCCGATCGAGTATCTGACCGGAACCGCGACGATGCTGTCCGGGCCGCGCGGAATCGCCGTCGATCCTCCCCCGCGATGACCCGCCGCACCCGCCATCGCAAGCATCGCCGGTAACGGCGCCTGCGGTAAACCGCGGCCCGCAGTGTGCAGCGGCGGCACTGTCTCGTCCGGGAGATTTGCGGTACGATCTTATCGATGCGGCTCTGCGTTGGCACCTCCAAGGGAATCGTAATTCTAGATCCCGCGCGCGGCGGCGTCCCGATAATGGTGCTCGCCGATCCGGCGTCCGTCTGGTGCATGGCGCAGGATTCCGCCGATCCGGCGTTAATCTATGCCGGCTCGACCGCTGCGATTCGCGGGAAAGGAACGCTCGCCCGCTCGTCCGACGGCGGCCGCACCTGGACCGATATCACTCCATCCGGCGCGCGCGACGAGGAAGTATGGGCGGTGGCGGCGCCGCCCGCGGTGAAGGACCGGCTTTTTGTTGGAACTTCGCACGCACGGCTCTTGCGCAGCGACGACGCGGGCCGGACGTTTCGCGAATGCGAGGGCTTCCTTAAGATTCCGGGCCGCGACCGATGGACCTTTCCGCCGCCGCCGCATATTCCGCATGTCCGCGCGATCGCGTTCGACCCGAGCCGGCCGCAAACGTTTTACGCCGGCGTCGAGGAAGGCGGAATTTTCCGCTCGCGCGACGGCGGCGCGACCTTCGAGGGGCGCAATTCCGGCCTCTACGGCGACATCCATTCGATCGCCGCCGACCCGCGCGATCCGGAGCGTCTCTTTGCAACCACGGGCGGCGGCTTTTATCGATCTAGCAACGGCGGCAAATCGTGGGAGCGGGTGACGGACGGCCTCGATCGTTCGTATGTCGTACCGCTTCTGGCAAATTCGCGCGGCGCCGGCGCAATCTTCACCGCGGGCGCCGCGGGACCGCCTCCGATGTGGTCCGCCGGGCCGGCGGGCGCGGATGCGGCCCTCTATTGCAGCCGCAACGGAGGATACAGCTTCGAGCCGATCGCGATGGAGCCGGAGCGCGGGCGCGGGATGATAATGCGGATGCGGCCGGACCCGGAACGCGGCGGATTTTTCGCCGCCGCCAACGACGGCGCCGTGCTTCGGCTGGCCGAAGACGGCGCCCGCGCCGAAACGATCGCGGAAAAATTACCGCCCGCGTACGATTTGGCGGTCATTCACTAGTGTCCTGTCCCATTAATAAGCTTACAAAGACGCTGGAGTTTATCGAGGATGGAATCGGCGCTGGCGGTCCACGCGAAGGGGCGTTTGTGGGCGTTGTAGTGGCGCACGTAATGGTCGATCTT
>JBOHWK010000124.1:0-11809 GCA_050736715.1 Binataceae bacterium (SeqCode)
GTCACGGCTCTTGCTGGAAAGAATCGCAAGAGCCGCGCCGGCCGTCCTCTCCCGATCCGGGAGAGGGACACAGAGGAAGCCGGCCGCCAACTCGAATACGACTTCATTCTCGCCCCCGGCGCGAATCCCAATGCGATCGAATTGCGCTTCGACGGCGCAGCAAAACTAACGCTTAACCGCGATGGCGACGTCGTCGCGACGCTGCCTGATGGCGGCAAGGTCATCCAGCATCTGCCCGCGATTTATCAGGAGCGCGATGGCCATCGCGAGAAGATCGATGGCCGATGCGCATTGCGCGGCAAGAACACCGTAGGCTTCGCGCTGGCGTCGTATGATCGTGCCCGCGCGGTACAAATCGATCCGACGCTGCTCTACGCGAGCTACCTCGGCGGCAGCGGCAATGACCAAGCTAATGGCATTGCCGTCGATTCCGCAGGCAACGCTTATGTGGCGGGATACACCGCGTCGAGCAATTTCCCAACCACCGCCGGCGCATATCAAACCGCTAACGCCGGCGGCGGCGACGCCTTTATCGCGAAGCTCAATCCCAACGCCAGCGGCGCGGCATCGCTGATCTACTCGACCTACCTGGGTGGCAGCGGCAACGATGAAGCCAATGGCATCGCGGTCGATTCCGCTGGCGATGCGTACATCACCGGGCTGACCGCCTCGACTAATTTCCCAGTGACCGGCGGCGCGTATCGGAATTCCTTGAGCGGAGGCAACGATGCGTTCGTCAGCGAACTCGACTCGGCAGGGGCCACGCTGCTCTATTCGACCTACCTTGGCGGGAGCGCGAACGATCAAGGCAACGGCATCGCGGTCGATTCATCGGGCAATGCCTATGTCACGGGCACTACCTACTCGAGCAGCTTTCCCACGGTGAATGCCTACCAGGCCACCAACAATGATGCCGCCCACGGCAATGCGTTCGCGGCCAAGCTCGATCCGTCGGCTTCGGGCGCGGCTTCGCTTGTCTATTCGACTTATCTCGGCGGCAGCGGCAATCCGGGCGGGAGTTATTGCTACGAATTCCTTGGCAGTTGTTTAGGTCCGAGCGTCAGTTACGGCGCCAACGGAGACTATGGATATGGGATTGCGGTGGATTCCGCGGGCGAGGCCTACGTAGTCGGCCAATCTTCATCATCCAATTTCGCTGGGGGCTGCCCCTCCGCGAGTTGCGATGGTTCTGGCTTCATCGTAAAGCTCAACTCCTCCGGCAACGGGCTGCTTTTGTCGGAACAAATTGGTGGCAACGAGCTAGGCGTGAGTCCGAAGGGGTGCAATGGCCTGATGAGCTATTGGGGATCATACAATAATGCGCGCGATACTGTGACCGCAGTCGCACTCGATTCCGCCGGCGATGCCTACGTAACCGGCCAGTCGGATTCTCTCGGCTGGGGATGCGAAGAAGTAGCCTATCCCGAGGCAGGAACCTGCGGCACTCCCTGGACCGTCTGCGGAGCGCCGGCCGCATTCGTCAAGAAAATCGGCGGGACTGGGTTCGAATTTGGGATCGGAGGGACGGATAGCATCGGTAATGGAATTGCGGTTGACTCCGCCGGCGAGGCCTATGTCGCGGGGAAAACGATTTATACTAATGGCGAATTCATTGATTTCGTCGATAAGATCAACTCTGCCGGAAACGCGCTGATCTACTCGACCTCACTGGACACCACCGCCAATGGCGGAACCGACACCGCCATCGCGGTGGACTCCGCAGGGGATGCATACATCACGGGCGGGTCGAATTTCGGTGGATTTCTTACTCTCAACGCATACCAGAGCGCTCCTGCCGGCGCCGAGGACGCTGTGATGGCCGAGATCGACGACGCCACAAATACCGCGACGGCCACACCAACGCGCACCCCCACGCCCACCGCGACGATTTCGCCGACTCCGACCGCGACGCCCACCGCGGCGGCGACCACGACGATCGCGCTGACCGGGCCGGTTAGCTGCGGTTCGGTGGTGGAAGGCTCGACGACCAGTCAATCGGTGACGGTCAAGAATTCGGGCCGGACCAATCCGCTGTTTATCGGCGGCTTCGTGCTGTCGGATACGAACGACTTCACGATCTTCGTCGAGGGCTGTCCGCTGGATTCGCCGATCGCGGCGAACACCACCTGCCCGCTGACGATCTCCTGCACCCCGCAGTCGGTCGGGATAATCAATGGGAACCTGACGGTGACGGCGAACACCACGGCGAGTCCGCAATCGTTCGCGCTGAGCGTGACCGGATTGGCGCCGCCGAACACGACCGACTCGATCGCGGACAACGGCGGGACAGGGAGCGCGCCCACCTATCCGACGGCGAATTTCGGGACGGTGGCGGCGGGCAGCGCGCAGACCATGCAAGTAATTACGATCAAGAACACGGGGCGGACCAATCCGCTGGTGTTCCAGAGCGTCAGCCTGACGGCGAACACGGCGAACAACGAGTACTCGATTGTGACTACGACTTGTCCGGCGGCGCCGACGGGGGTGACGGCGGGTACGAGCTGCACGGTGACGGTGGGGTTGACGCCGAACGCAGGCGACACGACCGGGACGATGTTGAATGGGACGCTGAGCGTGTTCGTGAACAGCGTGGCCGGCAACAGCGGCGCGCCGCCCAGCGAGGAACAGGACGTGCCCTTGACCGCCACGGTGCAGTGAGTTGGCGTTATCGTTCATCGGCTTGGTTTGGCGCGAACGGCTTGGCGCTATGGCCGATGGCGGATTTTCCCGCTAGAATGAGGACGGTCGAGAAGGAAGGACTATCCCCATGGAACGCGTTGAACTTACCCGCGAATGCGAGGCGATCGAAATTCCGGCCGGCAATCAGGTGCGGCTGGAGGCCGGCCTCGAGGTCTTCATTACTCAAACGCTCGGCGGCACGTTTACCGTGAACGTTCCCGCGCGTGGCGGGCTGTTCCGAATCGCCAGCCGCGATGCGGACGCGCTCGGCAAAACGCCCGAAGAGGCCAATGCGCCGGCGGCCGGCGGCGGCGGAACGCTGGAAGCGATGGTCTGGGAGCAGCTCAAGACTTGCTACGACCCGGAAATTCCGGTGAATATCGTGGACTTGGGCCTCGTTTACGGAATGGAAATCAAGGACGCGCCGGAAGGCGGCAAAAAAATCGAAATCAAGATGACGCTCACCGCGCAGGGATGCGGGATGGGCGCGTCGATCTCGGTCGATGCGCGCCAGAAGCTGATGGGCCTGCCGGGGGTATCGGATGCCGAGGTCGATTTGGTGTGGGACCCGCCGTGGAATCCGCAGATGATCTCGCCCGAAGGCCGCGAACGCCTCGGCATCGACTGAATTCAGCCATCGCGCGCCGATGCGGCTGCGGTATCCCATGCGCTTGGGTTTTGGGCGCGCATGCGGTATGAAAATCAAGCCGCGCTTGCGCGGGGGGAGGATTTTAATGGTCAAGGGAACCAAAATGGCAAAAGCGGTCGCCGTGCTAATCGGTGCGGCGGCCATCATGGCGCTCGGCGGATGCTCGGCGTCCGAACGTAACGCGCCGCGCTCGGCGCCGGTGCAGGCGACGTTTCTGCTCAATACGTGCCAGCAGATTCAGCCGAATCTGTACAAGTGCCCGTCGATGGACAAGCCGCTCTGCACGCCCGATTTCGTCCTGAGCAACGTCGATTGCGTGCATATCGGGCGCAAAGGGAGCGTGTTCGTCCAACGCGGCATCGGACCGGCCCTTCCATAGGGCGTCCCTACGGCCGCGCGGCGTTGCGGCGCAATCGCGGGCCGCGTCCGCCTCCGGCAGGTTCGATTGGAGCGGCCGGGGATGAGATGAGATGTTGCGTTGTCCGGTCTGCAAGAAACCCGCCGATCGGTCGGCGAAGAATCCGTTCCGGCCGTTCTGCTCCGAGCGATGCCGCACGGTCGATCTCGGCGCATGGGCGGCGGGCGAATATCGCGTCGCGGGAAAAGCGGCGGACGACACCGAGCATCCCGGCGACCTGAAAAAGCGCCCGCGTCCCGATTGAACGAAATGGGTGGCACCGGCCCTTCGACCTTGCTCAGGGCAGGCTTTTAGCCGGTGGCTTAATAAGGATCAGCCTGCAATGCCCGATCAGCCGCCGCGAGTCCATCCGAGTTCCGTCATTGGGCCGCGCGCCGAAATCGCGGCGGGCGTTGAAATCGGCCCGTTTTGCCATCTGGACGGCGAAATCCGGATCGGCGCGCGCACGCGGCTAATCGGCCACGTCACGATTCTGGGCGTCACCGAGATTGGCGAGGAGAATGTCTTTCATCCCGGCGCGGTGATCGGCGATGAGCCGCAGGATATCGCCTACACCGGCGGGCCGCGCGCGGTGAAGATCGGAAATCGCAACATTTTCCGCGAAGGCGCGACCGTCCATCGCGGCAGCGAGCGCGGGCAAGTCACGATTATCGGCGACGGCAATTACCTGATGCAGAACGCGCACGTCGCGCACGATTGCCGAGTCGGCAACTCAACGATTATCGCGGGCGGCGCGCTCCTGGCCGGATGGGCGGAACTCGGCGACGGCGCGATCGTCTCCGGCAATTGCGTGGTGCATCAGTACACCCGGATCGGGCGGCTTGCGATGATGCGCGGGCTGTCGCGCGCGAGCCGGGACGTGCCGCCGTTCTGCCTGATGGACGGGACCCACACGCTGCGCGCGATCAACGCGGTCGGGCTGCGGCGGGCGGGATTCAACGCGGCAACGATTCGCGCGCTGCGCACGGCGTTCGCGGCGCTGTTCGGCGCGCGGCGGAACTTGAAGCGCGCAATCGAACGGCTGGAGGCGCGCGGCCCGCTCGCGCCGGAAGTTACCGAACTGATCGCTTTTATCCGGGCGAGCAAGCGCGGCGTAGCTTTCGGTTCGCGCGGCGGCGCCGCGGACGAGGATTCCGGCGGCGGATGACCCGATTGCCGCCACAAAACCGCATGGTGGCAAAATGCGTCGCCTGCGGAATTTGAAAATGGGTTGCAAGGACGCCGCAGTATTGCGATGATGGTCGGCGATTCGCGGCGCATCGCTCGCGAATCGGGAACCGTCATGCGTTTTCGCCCCCGCTTTTTTATCGGCGCGGCGCTGATCGTGGCCGCGATCGGTTACTTGATCGTGTCCGCGATCGGTTCGACCTCCGAGTATTACCTGACCGTGAACGAAGCCGCCGCCCGCGAACCGCAATTGGAATCGGCCGGGCGGGCGCTGCGAGTCGCGGGGCGGGTCAAGGCCGCCGGAATCGCCTGGGACCCGGACACGCTCACGCTCAAGTTCAACCTCGGGCCGATTCCCGCTCCCGGCGCCGCGCGAGTTGAGTCCGCGGCGGCGGCCTCGCCGCTCGCCAAGGTGGCGCTGTCCGATCCGCCGCCGTTATTCCATGTGATTTGCGTGGGCAATCCGAAGCCCGACATGTTCGCGCCCGGCCGCCATGTGATCGTCGAGGGGAAGCTCGCCCGCGGCGGTGTGATCGACGCGACCCAGGTGCTGACCAGTTGCCCTTCCAAGTATCAGGCAAAACCGGGACAATAGCCGCAAAATGCCCGGACTGGGAAAATTCGCTCTCGCGATCGCGCTGATTCTGGCCGTCTATTCGATCTTCGCCAATGTCTTCGGCGTGCGCCGCGCTAATCCCGGCCTGACCGCAAGCGCCCGCCATGCCGTGTGGGCGATGTGCGCGATGGTCACGATCGCGATCTTCGTGCTGTGGATCGAACTGTTCCGCAGCGACTTTTCGCTCGCCTACGTCGCGGCCCATTCGAGCAAATCGCTGCCGGACTTCTACAAGATCACGGCGCTGTGGGGCGGACAGGAAGGCTCGCTCCTGTTGTGGACCTGGTTCCTGTCGATTTACACCTCGGTCGCCGCGTTTCAGAACCGCCGCCGCAATTCCGAAATTGCGCCGTACGCGATTGCGGTGATGGCGGGGGTGGCGATCTTCTTCCTTGTGATGCTGAATTTCGTCACCCGCCCGTTCGATTTGCTCGCGGTGGCGCCCGCCGACGGCGCGGACCTGAACCCGCTCTTGCAAAATTACTGGATGGCGATTCATCCGCCGTCGCTCTACACCGGCTATGTCAGTGCGACGGTGCCGTTCGCGTTCGGCGCGGCGGCGTTGATTTCGGGGCGGCTCGACGATCTGTGGATTCGCGCGACCCGCCGCTGGGCGCTCTTCTCCTGGTTCTTCCTGACGCTGGGGAATCTGTTCGGCGCGCGCTGGGCCTACGAAGTGCTCGGCTGGGGCGGATACTGGGCGTGGGACCCGGTCGAAAACGCCGCCTTCATGCCCTGGCTCGTGATGACCGCGTACCTCCATTCGGTGATGATTCAAGAGCGCAAGGACATGCTGAAGATCTGGAACCTCGCGCTGATCGGCCTCGCGTTTTCGCTCACCCTGTTCGGCACCTTTATCACGCGCAGCGGCGTGATCTCGTCGGTGCATTCGTTCACTCAGTCCGGGCTGGGACCGTATTTTCTGACTTTTTTGATCGGCGTGGTCGTGGCTTACACGGCGCTGCTCGTCTGGCGCTCGCCGCTGTTGCGCGATTCGGCGGAATTCGAATCGTACCTGTCGCGCGAGGCGGCCTTTCTGTTCAACAATTTGTTTCTGATTGGAATTGCGTTCGCGGTCTTCTGGGGCACGATCTTCCCGGTGCTTTCGGAAGCGGTGCGCGGCGTGAAGATCACCGTCGGGCCGCCGTTCTTCAACAAAGTGAACGGCCCGCTGGCGCTGGGGCTGGTTTTCCTGATGGGAGTGGGGCCGCTGATCGCATGGCGGCGCACGACCGCGCGCAATCTGATCCGAAGTTTCACCTCGCCGGTGATTTTGGGCGGTGCCGCGGGAATCGCCGCGTTCGCCGGCGGAATCCGCCATTGGTACGTCCTGGTGGCGTTCTCACTGGCGGCGTTCGTGCTCGGCACGATTCTCTCCGAATTCCGCCGGGGCGTGAGCGCGCGCCGCCATGTCGCCGGCGAGCGGCCCGCCCGCGCGCTGGTGAATCTGGTCGCGAAGAACAACCGCCGCTACGGCGGGTACATCATCCATATCGGCGTGATCGCCGCGTTTGCCGGAATTGTCGGCTCGTCGTTCTTCAAGACCGAATACAAACAGAGCGTGCGCGCGGGCGACACCTTCAGCGCGGGCGCCTACACGATCCGCTTCGAGGGATTGAGCCAGACGGAGAACGCCCACCTGGAATCGACGGTCGCGCGGCTGGAAGTGATGCGCGGCGATCGCGAGATCGCGGAGATGGAACCGAAGAAGCTCTTTTACAAACGCACGCAGCAGCCCGCGACCCGCGTCGCGATCCATTCGACTCCGCTCAACGATCTTTACATCACGCTCGCCGGAATCGACGACGGCGGCAAGCGCGCGACGTTCGACGTGTTCGTAACGCCGCTGGTCTTTTGGCTGTGGGCGGGCGGATTTTTGATGGCGATCGGCACGGTGGTCGCGATGTGGCCCAACGTGCGCGAGCGCGCCGCGATCGCCGCCGCGCTCGGCCGCGAGGAAGCGCCGGCCTTCGCCGCGGAGCCGGCTCCGGGAGGCGAGTAGCGAATGCGGCCCCGCCGCGTCAATTTAACGACGCTTCGCATCGTGCTAATCGCGCTCGTCTTCGGCGCGGTGTTCCTCCATGAATTCAATGTCTCGCTCGCGGCCTTGGCCGCCGAGCGGCCGACCGTGGATTCGGTCGGCACGGCGCTCACCTGCCAATGCGGATGCGGCCTCACGGTGGCGAATTGCAACAATGACAGTTGCGGCTTCGCCGTGCCGATGCGCCATGAAATCGCGCAAATGATCGATAAGGGCAGGACCGAACCGTGGATCCTCGCCTACTACCGCCGCAAGTACGGCGAGAAAATTTTGTCCACCCCGACCACGACCGGCTTCAACCTGCTTGCGTGGGTGATGCCGTTTGCCGCAATCGGAACGGTCGGCGGGCTGCTCGCGCTTTGGATCGGCAAATCGCGCGGCGCGCCCGATTCCACGCCGACGCCGCAATCGCCCGAGCCGGCCGCGGCCGCCTTCGATCCTGAATTGCGCCGCCGACTTGAAAACGAACTCAAAGATGGATTTTAACCCGTGTTTTTCGCCGCCGCCGCGCTGATTATCGTCGGAGTGGCGCTGTTCGTGGCGGCGCCGCTGGGAAGCGGATTGGCCGCGGCCCATCGCAAGTCCGCGTCCGAATTGGACCTGATGCGGCTTGAGCACGAACGCGGACTCGCCGTGCAGGGACTGCGCGAACTCGATTTCGACCGCGAGATGGGCAAGCTGTCCACGGCGGATTTCGAGTCGCTCCGCGCGACGCTGGAAACTCGCGCGCTGGCCGCGATGGAGGCGATCGACAAGCTGCGCAAACCGATGCGCCGCCCGCCGATCGTGCTGGTCACTCCGATCGAGCCGGCGCCGGAGCTTCATCCGGCGCATAAGAACGGACAGCCCGCCGCCGCCGAACCCGCCCCGCACAAAGTTGTCCCATTGCGCCATGCGGAGGCTGTCGCGCCGCCCGAGCCGCCGCCGGCCGCGCGGGCCGATTCGGCGCGTCCGGCGGCTGCCGCGCGCGCATTTCGATTTTGCCCGCGATGCGGCGCGCGGACCGGCGCGGGCGCGAACTTCTGCGCCGAATGCGGCATCACGATCCAGCGTGCCGCGCGCGCCTCGATTGGGACCGACTGATGGCGGCTCCCGTGCTCGAAACCCATCGCCTGGGCGTGATCTTCGGCCAAACTCCCGTCCTGCGCGAGATCGATTTTGAGTTAATGCCCGGCCGCGGCGCGTTCGTGATTGGCGCCAACGGTGCCGGCAAATCCACTCTGCTCCGGGTCATTGCGGGACTAACGACGCCCACTAGCGGCGCGGCGCTGGTTTTCGGCCAGGACACGCGCCGGCTGACGGCGCGCTATCGCCGCCGGATCGGAATGCTGGCGCATGAGAGCTTCCTCTATCCGAATCTGACCGCGCGCGAGAACCTCGAGTTCTATGCTTCGCTGTACGGCCTCCCCGATCCTCCCGCCTCTGCGGAGGCATGGCTCGATCGCGCGGGGCTGGCGCCCTTCGCCGGCGTGCGAGTGCGCGCATTCTCGCGCGGGATGGAACAGCGGCTGGCGGCCGCTCGCGCCATGATTGCCGACCCGCTATTGCTGCTGCTCGACGAGCCGTTCGCGGCGCTCGACTACGAAGGCGCGGGCGCGATGGCCGGACTGATTCGCGCCGCGCTCGAACGGGGCGCTTCGGTTATCGCGGCGATGCACGGCGTGCCGCCGATCGAAGGCGTCGCGTTCGAGGTCTTCGAGCTTTCGCGCGGGCGGCTGGCGCCGGTTTCGCCACCGGAGGAAGCGGGGGCGCGTCCCACCACGCGGCTCCGTTCGCTGTTTGGGAGATAGCCGATGAGCGCGTTCGCCGCGGTGCTGCGCAAGGACCTCCGCCTCGAAATCCGGGGCGGCAACAGCACGATCGCGCTCGCCGCGCTATCGCTCCTGGTGATGACGGTGCTGGTATTCGCGCTGGGCGCCGCAAAGGCGCGCGGGGCGGACACAGCCGCGGCGGCATTGTGGGTGGCGCTGGTATTTTCCGGGATGCTCGGCGCGAGCCGCGTGCTGATCGCCGAACGCGAGAACGGATGCATCCGCGGCCTGCTGCTAAGCCCGATCGATCCCGCCACGCTTTACGCGGCGAAGCTCACCGCGGCGTTCATTTTCATGACGATCGCGGAAGCCGCCGCGCTGATTTTAACGGTGCTGTTCTTCAACCTCGAATTCAACCGGGCGCTGCTCGGCGTTGCGCCGATCCTGATGCTCGGCGCGCTCGGATTCGCCGCGCTCGCCACGCTGCTCGCGGCGATTTCGAGCCGCGCCCGCGCGGGCGAATTGATTTTGCCGATTATTGCCGCGCCGATGTTTGTGCCGGCGCTGATTGCGGGAGTGGAATCGACCGCCGCGATCCTGGGCGGCGCGCCGCTGGTTGCGATTGCGCAATGGATCAAAATCATGCTCGCTTTCGACGTGCTGTTCATCACCGCGGGCGGTTTGCTCTTCGAATATGTCGTGCGCGAGGATTGATATGCGAATGACCCCTCCCCTAACCCCTCCCCATAAATGGAGAGGGGAACCGGAAAACGAAAATCGCATCGCATTCCCCCTCTCCATTCATGGAGAGGGGGCTAGGGGGAGAGGTCTAAAATGAATCGCCGCATTCAAACCGGACTTGGAGTGGCAACCCTCGTCCTCATGATCGCCGCGCTGTTCATGGTCTTCCGCTACGTGCCGACCGAGGCGGAGCAGGGAATCGTGCAGCGAATATTTTACTTTCATGTACCGTGCGCGTGGGTCGCGTTCGCCGCCTTTGGAATCGTGGCGATCGCGGGGGTGCTTTACCTGTGGCTGGACGAGCCGATTTTCGACGATCTCGGCTACGCCGCCGCGGAGATTGGAATGGTCTTCTGCACGCTGGTGCTGGTGACCGGATCGCTGTGGGCCAAGCCGATTTGGGGCACGTGGTGGACATGGGATTCGCGCCTCACGACGACCTTCATTCTGTGGCTCTTGTACGGCGGCTACCTGATGCTGCGCGCCGGGGCCGAGGATTCGCCGCAGATCGCGCGCTTTGCCGCGGTCATCGGGATCGTGGCGGCGCTCGACGTTCCCGTGGTAATCGTATCGGTGCGGCTGTGGCGGACGATTCATCCCGCCGTGCTGTTAACCAAGCAGGGCGGGCACGGACTGGAAGACCCGCGAATGGTTGCGACGCTGCTCGTCTCGATTGCGGCGTTCACGGCGCTGTTCGCATGGCTGTTGCTGCTGCGCTTTGCGCAATTGCGGGCGCGCACGCGGATTGGCGCGCTCGCCCGCGAGATTGCGCTTGCGATCGCGGCGGCGGGAGACGTTTGATGGAAAATTTCGGATATTTGTTCGCCGCCTACACGGCGATCTTCGCGGCTATCTTCCTGTACGTGGTATTCCTGTGGCGCAGGCAGGCCGCGCTCGACGCGGAACTCCGCGCGCTTGAGGCACGCCTCGACACGCTCAAGGGGGCGGAGCCGGAATCGGATGCCGGAGAATCGCCCGCCAAGCTCGTGAGCAGCCCGCTTCGGTAGTGTCCTAATTTGTCCTCGGCGCTGAAAGCGCCGAAGAATATTAGCCCAGGGCAACGCCCTGGGTTAAGAACGATTTACGAAGCGCGCCCTGAATGGGCGCGAGGATTCCCTCTACTCGCCATTTCTTGTCGGAACGACCATAATCTTGTGCCGTCCATGACGAGTCTGGAATGAATGACGCACTGGAAACCGCACTTAAAGCCCACCGCTGGTGGCGGGACAGGGGAAACGATCTTTTAGTCTTGGGCATTCTTGTCGAAATCGCCATTGACGCATGGTGGCCGGAATCCGCTTCATCGATCCGGTTCCGTAGCAAAGAACTTAAAAGAAATGCCGCCATTGTTTTTGCCGGACTGATAGTGGTTGCCGGTATTGCCTTGGAAATGAGGCAGGGCGCGAAAGCGGACGATGTTTCAAGCCAAATACGGACGATACTGGAAGAAAAAATAATCGCCTTGTCTCCGCGTTTTTGGCTTTTGACGCCCGATACCACAAAACCCCTATCATTGAAGTTGCGAAAGTTCGCTGGCCAAAGGGCGGCGATCTTCATTACGCGATCTGCCATCGGCAAATTTGACGATCCGTTTGCCTTCGCAGGTAATTTAACGACACTCCTAGTGTCCTGTCCCATTAATAAGCTTACAAAGACGCTGGAGTTTATCGAGGATGGAATCGGCGCTGGCGGTCCACGCGAAGGGGCGTTTGTGGGCGTTGTAGTGGCGCACGTAATGGTCGATCTT
>JBOHWK010000125.1:0-3148 GCA_050736715.1 Binataceae bacterium (SeqCode)
AAGATCGACCATTACGTGCGCCACTACAACGCCCACAAACGCCCCTTCGCGTGGACCGCCAGCGCCGATTCCATCCTCGATAAACTCCAGCGTCTTTGTAAGCTTATTAATGGGACAGGACACTAGCGCCGCATCGCTTCCGGGAACGCCATTCTCCTGAATGGCGCATGAACGATAACGCCAATCGGGAGATTGGCGTTCCCGGCGGGCGGTTGATAATTCATCGCGCCCTCACCCCCGCCGCGCGATCTTCGGGGCGCGGCGGCGTTCGAGGAACATCCGCGCGCGATGCTTCATGCCTTCGCGCTCGCCGCGCGGCGCCGCCCGCACTTCATCGGTGTAGGCCGAGATTTCCGCGTAGAGCCGCTCCACGTCGATGCCGCCGCGTGCGGGCCGCATATCATCGAGCGCGATCATTGCCTGCGACAGCAAATTGATCGTGCCCTGCCGCCCGCCCTGTTCGAATCGTACGTGGAGCGCGGCGGCGACGCGGCCCAACGCGGCGGCAATCGCCTGCGCTTCCGCGTCCGCGCCGCGGCCCGCATTCTCGAACAGCTCGGCGGCGGCGAAATAGTCGCCGCGATTGAACGCTTCGATCGCATCGTCGAGCGCGGGCAATTTCGCTTCCTTCTCCATCGTCAAACCACTGCCGTACCCGCCAATTATACGCGGAAACGCGGACGCTTGGACCGAGCCGGCCGCTTGACGCCGGCGGTGATTGGCCTACGATAAGAATAGAACTGCAAAATCGGCGCTTGGGCTGCGTAAATGCAAAAGGTTTCCTTTACGGTTCACCTCTTCAAAGAAGGTCCCACCTATGTGGCACACGTGCCGGAGCTCGATGTCTCCAGTTGCGGCACCAGCTTGGAGGAGGCGCGCAAGAATGTTGCCGGGGCGGTCGAAGGGTTCCTCAAGACAAGCGCGGAATTAGGAACCCTCGACGAGATTCTTGAGGAAGCCGGTTACGTGCGTGCGGCTGGCGGCTGGCAGGCGCCGGAACTGGTCTCGCACGACCGCATGACGCTGGACTTGGGATGAATGAGTGGCGGCGCTCAGGCCACTTCATTTCAGGACATTGGCCGCGGTTTTCGAGCGCGCCGGATTCACCTTCAACCGGCGGCACGGCGATCATCTGATTTACACGAAGTCCGGCGTCAAGCGGCCGCTGGTAATTCCCATGTATCGGGAGGTTCCCGTATTCGTCATCAAGAATCTTCTGCGCACCGCCGAAATGAGCCGGGAAGAATTCCTCGACCTTCTGGCCGGGGTCTAACGCGACGATCTGCGCAATCTGCGGATAGACTTATAAAATCTCTTTTTCTTCGACGGCGCGGAACTCGGCATCGCCGAGCGCCTCGGCCTTGCGCGAGCCGTACCGTTCGTACATCTCGAACAGGCTCGACTTGTGCGGGCGGACGCGGCCGAGCGGGCACTTCTGCCAATCCTCGAGCGATTCGTCGCAGTAGCCCATCCGGTTCTCGCCGCATTTGGGCTGCAGGAACACCGCGATTTCCGGCAGCACGCGCTTGATTTCCGCGCGCATCATCGCGACCATCCGGCGGATTTCCCATTGCGCGCGCACGCACAGGCGGAGATCGCAGATGTGGAGCATCTCCGCGAAATTCACCATCACCTGGAAATTCGTCGGCGCGGCATTGGGCAATACGAAGCGCGCGTCCTCGGCGGGAATCCCGGCCTTTAGCGCCCTGGCGTAGAGCGCGGAGGTCTGCGTCAGCAGCGCCTCGAAATCGTCCTCCATTCCGGCGCGCGACCACGATTCCGGCAGCACGAATGCGAGCCGCTCCTCCTTGAACTTCACGTAACGCTGGCTCTGCTGCTCGAAGCTGATGCCGATCCGATGGCGCACGAATTGATGCGACAGCGAGCGCGAGACATTGGCGATTCCGAACCAAAAGACGACCTGCTCCAAGGGAGATGCGTGGCCGGTCTTGAGCCGTTCCGCAACGAACGCGCGGACCTTGTCGTGGCTGATTTTCTCGGCTTCGATCTTTTGCCAGATTTCGATCGGCGATTCGGAGGAATAGCAGGTGCGGAACGCGGCGTAGAGCTTCTCCAGCGGCGCCTTCGCGTAGTCGATCAGCTTGACCTGCATTTTCGCCCGATTCTTCACGCCGCCTATCTTATGCCAGCCGGCGCGCAGACCGTAGCCTCGCGATGACGGTTATTCACACCGATTCAGGCATCCGGATCGCCCTCAACGGCTAAAAACTCGGCGTTGACGCGAATACTCTCCCGACGGACTTTGGCGGACACTTTACGGTAATGATCGGCGGCCGGCTGCCGCTTCGTTGCGTTGCGTTACGGGCGTGCCGGCCCGGACGATATGGTTCACACGGTTCAGCGCTTTTTCGATGCGCCTTGCAATGCGATCATAAACAGCTAGTCCCCGGTCGAAGCGAAAGTATTCGAAGTAATCATCGGCATGCCGTGCTGCTTCGACCGGTTGTCCAAGCCTGATCAGGCAAATCGTAAGGCGATTGACTGCTTCGATGTAGCCGAACCTTCCACTCTCAGCGGTCTGCTCATCGAGTAACTTACCGACCAACCCGGTTCTATAGTTAATTGCCGAGTATTCCTTGATTCCTTCGATAGCCTTCTCATAAATCCGTACAGCTCGGGCAAGATCATTTTTTTCCACTTCCTTTCCCTGCCGGACCAGAGCACGAGTGGCATCCGACAGCTGACCATACCGATCAAGGGCTACGTAATCATCTCTACGCCCGAAATTTACCCAGTTTACGAGGCTGTCCGAGCATTGAGCGATCCAGTCGCCTTCAAGGCCCACGGCTTGCTCCGATGAAAGGTTGTCTTGCAGGATTTGAACATGGTAATTGCCGCCCAGGTGATTGCGGACATACAGTTTCCAGAGCTCATCACGATCCTTAGACCAAGCACGTTTACCCGTCCCTTTTCCGATATAGAACATCCTCCCGGCGCCGTCGACATGCGCATAGACATAGCTTCGGCGGGGGTTCTTCTGGTTTGCATCCTTCGCCGGAACTAGCAGGGTGCGGAAAAATGATCGCTTTTCGCTCCGCACCGAGGTAGATAGATAGGTGACCGTTGTGGGTTGAGGAGGAAGCGGGGATGCGCGGGACGGACGAGCAGCAGAGCGGGATGTTCAGTT
>JBOHWK010000126.1:0-22631 GCA_050736715.1 Binataceae bacterium (SeqCode)
CTGAACATCCCGCTCTGCTGCTCGTCCGTCCCGCGCATCCCCGCTTCCTCCTCAACCCACAACGGTCACCTATCTATCTACCTCGGTGCGGAGCGAAAAGCGATCATTTTTCCGCACCCTGCTAGACAAAAAGCTGGCCCGGCGGCTGAGGCGACTCCGGCAGGAGCGATAAGCGCCCAACAATTGTCGCTTGCCTATGATAGCGACAAAACCGCCGCTGACCAGCGATACACAGGCAAGAATATTACAGTAACTGGTGTATTCGAAAATGGCGGAAAAAATCCAAATGGACCTGGATCGGGGTTCAGCATATACAATGGTACCGATGGCCATTACCACCTAATTCAGTGTTACGGCGATCAGAATGAACTTATCGCCCAATTATCAATGGGCGATGCGATTGTAGTGCGTGGACATATCCAGAGTTACGACCTGTATACTGTTTTAATGGTGAACTGCGAAATTCTCGATCATACCACTCCGCCCTCGTCGGCGGCAGCCAAACTCGCCATGAAGACGCCAGCGGATCTTATAGTCAGCGCCCACGCTCTGCTCGACGGCTATTATGCTAACGGCGTTAACGGTGGTCGTGGTGCCAAAGCGGTGGCTGACGAACAATACGAAGGTAAAACGCTACAGGTATCGGGTACCGTTGATGGTTCTGATGGTCAGGGAATAACAATAACTGATGGAGTACACCCTGATGATCAGCCGGACATCCCCGCCTTGGTATGCCATCTAGCTCAGTTTAGCGGTGCCGAGCATCTGATTAGAGGCAGCACTGTTACGGTGCGTGGCCGTTATGATGAAGATGGATTTCCAGAATTGAAGGACTGTATCATCGTGGCTCGCTGAGTGGCCAGGGCAGCGGCTACTCAATGCCTCCAATAGATTTCCACCATTGCGCGTGCGTGGCGGTGATGGAGAATCTCAGGCCGAGCGCGCGTATCACGCGGATAACCGTACCGAATTCCTGATTGCGTTCCGCGCCGAGGTCAATCGTCGTGGCGGATGTATCCGATGGGATTCTTCTTCGGGGGCTCCGGCGGGGCGAGGAGTTTGCGGACCGTATCGAAAAGCACCGCGATCTGCCGGTCGTGCTGCTCGACCTTGCGGGCGAGTCCGCGATTGGCCGCGAGCATCTGGCGGAGCTTCACGAACGTGCGCATGATGGCGACGTTGACCTGCGCGGCGCGTTTTCCGCGCAGCACGCTGGAAAGCATCGCCACGCCCTGCTCGGTGAAAACGTGTGGCGTAAATTTCGGATGCCGGCCCCGCGCGGAGGGCTTTAAGGTCACAGTTTGTGACCTTAAAGCATGGTGTTCATCCCACGTCAGGGAGAAGCAAAAGTCTTCCGGAAATCGATCGCGGTTGCGAGCGACCGCCTGATTGAGAGCCTTTGTGGACACCCCGTAAAGTTCCGCCAGATCGCTGTCGAGCATCGCCTTCTCGCCGCGAATTAGGTAGATGCGGTCGGCGATCCGTTCGATCGGGATGACTGGCGGCGGCTTGGCCATGACGAGGCATCATAGCGGGGAACAAACGGACGGGCGAGATAACCTGAAAGCGATCTCATGAACGGTTTCGCGCGCGCTCAATGGCCGCCGGCGGCCGCGCCCCACAATGCGCGCAAGCGGACGTCGCGGCCGCATCCGGTGCGGTAGGCCCGGTAGGCGTTCGTGTGGGTGCGGCAATACTCCTGATGGTATTCCTCGGCGGGATAAAACGGCCCGGCGGGAACGATTTCGGTGACGATCGGCTCTTTGAAGGGCTTGGTCTTTTCGAGTTCGGCCTTCGATTCGAGCGCGTCCCGCTCCTGTTCGGGGCCGTGGTAAAAAATCGCGGTGCGATACTGATTGCCGTCGTCGCAAAACTGCTGGTCCTTCACCGTCGGATCGATGTTGTGCCAGAAGACGTCGAGCAGCTTGCGATAGCTGATTTTCGACGGATCGAAAGTCACCTCGACCGCCTCGGCGTGGCCCGTCATTCCCGTGCATACCTCGCGATAGGTGGGATCGACGGTATGACCTCCGGTGTAGCCGGCGCGGGTGGAAACGACGCCCGGGATATCGTCGAACGCCGGTTGCATACACCAGAAGCATCCGCCCGCGAAGGTCGCGATTTCGTATTTGCCGGCGGCGGGAGCCGTCGTCCCGCCACCCGCCGCGCCGGCAATCAATCCGCCGGCCAAGAGAATTCCAATCATTGAGAGCACTTGCAGGCACCTCATAATGGCGCACGAACTCGGCGCCGTTCAAGTTGGCCGCGCTCACCTCGCGCAGCAGAGCGATTCTATCACTTGGAGGATTTTTTCGGCGCCGCCCTCGAACGCATCGCGGCGGATCGATTCGTTGGGCTGATGCGCCTGATCCAAGTCGCCCGGCCCGCAAATTAGCGATGCGATTCCCGCCGAAGCGAGATGTCCGCCGTCGGTCGCGAACAGCGCGCCGCCGGACGAATTCGCGCCGGTCGCATCGAACAGCGCCCGTTCCAGCGCCGTTGCGCGCGGTGAATTGAGCGGAGGAACGACGGCGGGCGGCCCAATTTCGATTGTGGCGGCGCGATCGCGCGCGGCGAAATCATGCTTATCGAGAGCGCCAAGCCGGTGCGATATTTCGCGATAGAGCGCCATCGGATCAGCGTTGGGCAGCGAGCGGTAGCTGATACGCAGGCGGCATTCCTCCGCAATGATGTTCGCGGCCAGCCCGCCCTGAATCGTCCCGAAGTTGAGCACCTCGTAGGGCGCATCGGGAAGAATCGCGGCAAACTCCGGATGGGCAACGGCGCGGCACTCTTCCTGAAGCCGGCCGATCGCGTCAATCGCATGGCTCATCACGGCGATCGCATTGACGCCCTTTGCCGGCGCTCCGCTGTGGCCGCCGATTCCGCGCACGACGACCTCAAAGCTCACGATGCTCTTGTGGGCGTGGCAGACCGCGTAGGAGGTCGGCTCTCCGATCCACGCCAATTTCGGCACGGGAGTTTCGCCCAGAATTTGCGCCAAGCCGCGAGTCAAAGCCTCGGCGCCGAGGCATCCCACCTCCTCGGATGCGGTGAAAATGAATACGAGCGGGCGCTTGAGCTTGGCCGCATCGAGCGAGCGCGCCGCGGCGAGGCATTGCGCGATGAAGCCCTTCATGTCCGAGGTTCCGCGGCCGAAAAGCCGGTCGTCCGCGATCTCCAGCTTCAGCGGGTCGCGGGTCCATCCGGGCTGCCCCTCGAAGGGAACGGTATCGACGTGTCCAGAAATTATTAAGCCGTCCGGCTGCGGCGGCCCAATCGATGCGGCGAGGTTCGCCTGCGCGATGCCGAGCAATTCGGCCGGCTGGATTGCGATACGGAACCCCAGCGGCTCAAGCTCTCCCGCGAGGTAATCGATCGCGGCGCGATTGCTCCTCGTGCTTACGGTGTCGAACGCGATCAACCGGCGCGCGGCTTCATACAGATAGCCATTCATGCGTAACGTCCGCCGCCCGGACGGCGCATTGTTACGTCCTCGGACACCACGGATTCGAGGGAACGCCCGCGCACGGATTCGGCATCGTCTTCTGCGGCGGCAGCGGCATCAACACGACTCCGGTCGGCTGCGGATAGTTCGTCCCCGCCGGACAGAACCCTGGACCGAATACCCCCGTCGCGCAGATCACCTGCAGGACAAACGGGTCAGTTAACGATAACTCCTCTCCGTGATTCGGAACGCCGCACGTGCCGTTAGTTTCCTGCAAGTTCGCAGGCGTGGTCGTGAGTCCGTTCGGATCGAGGTTCTTGTACCAGCAGTTTCCGGGGTCTTCCATATTGCTGAGGTCGCCCAGGTCGCCGTTGGTTGGATTTCCAAAGAAGCCATTACCACTAAGGTAGTTCTTGTACACATGGCTGCCCCAATCGTCGAAGAAGCAGGTGACGCCAAGCTCATAGAGAATGTTAAGCGGGCTGGGGGAATCGGGGCCAAGGATATCGCCGCCATTACAGTTATTAAGCGTATCGATCGTGCCGGTGTCGGGATATGGCACCAGCATTAGCCCCCACGCGCCGTTGTTCTCCACCCGATTGCCGGCGATGGCATCGAAGCGTCCGCCCGCCACGACCATGCCGGTACCCACCGGACCGAAGTCGGCCGACCCAGATTCAGGCACGTTCGGATTGTTGTTGTCGTGAATGTAATTGTGCGCGAAATAGGTACAGACGCCGTCGTGGTGCGGTCCGCGCTTGTTATCCGGGCAAGCGCCGCTTTGCGGCTGCGGCGGGTCGCCGAGTTGGCTGTTGGTGGAGATGCCAGTTTTATTTTGGTCGAATTCGGAATTGGCGATCATCAGATAGCCGCCGGAATTGCTGCCGGAATAGCCGAGCGCCGAGTTTTCCGCGTGAGCGTCGATAAGCTTCGCGTTACAATTTGGGCAGGCACCGATATAAAAGCCGGAATCCGCCATGTTGCTCGCGTAGGTATGGATGATTTTTCCCGGCCCGCTCGCGTTACTCACGAAGATGCCGTACTCGCCTTGGGGCTGGCCGTCCTGATAGTAGGTCGTGGTGGCCGAAAGATACTGGCCAAAATAGCGGCCCAGGCCGATTTGTCCGGAGCCATCGCCGCCGTTCCACCAGATTTGGTTGCCGGCGCCGTACGAGCCGGTAAGGAAGTTGCACGCGGTCAGGTTTTCGACCGAAACGCCGCCGGCCTTCCAGACCATCACGCCATTGCGGCCCTCGCCCTCGTATCCGAAATCCTGGTCGGATGGATTGGACGAGCATTCCGCCGCGCCGGGCATCGTGCCATCGACGACGACGCCGTTGCGGTCCATCCCGCGCAGATGGATTTTTGGCGTTGTGATGTACACCGAACCGCCCCCGCTCGGCGACCACGGATATTCGTAATCGCCCCGCTCGTGATAATCCCCGGGGCCGACCAGGATCCAATCGCCCGGCTTCGCGGCATCAACCGCCGATTGAATCGTGGAAAAACCGCCGGGGATGCCGCGCCAGGTTCCCACGCGCAGTACATTCGGCTTCGGACGGCCAAAACCCGCGGCGGCCGCAGTATGCGCCGGAAGCGCTATCGCAAGACCGGCGGCCAAAATCGGCAACGCAAGGAAGCGAGGCAGCCCCGATTGACGGCGGCGCGCACTCTCGGCTGGAATAATCGTCCGCATCGTTAACTCCTTAACGCCAGTGTAAGGGTCTTGTAATATTTCATCATGGAGCACGAATGTCCATAAGAACGGCAGCCGAGCCGATTGCATGGGGGAGTCCGGCGGGGTTAGGAATTTGGGCGGCCCCCAAGCTAGAATGAACGGCTGGGGGAAAGGGCGTCAGGACCAGCATGGCCGATCAGAGCGACATTCCGGGGGCCGCGGCCGCGGCGATCCTCGATCCGCCTTCGCCGGCGGACGGCATGGCAATGGCGCCTTCCGCCGGAGCGGCAATGCCCTCGGTGTCCGCCGCGCCCCCGCCGCCGCTGCGGGCGGTACCGCCCAAGATCGACAAGGACTTGTCCGCGCCCGATTTGTTTCTCAATCGCGAGCTGACCTGGCTCGCCTTCAACCGGCGGGTTCTGCACGAGGCCGAGGACGCGCGCAATCCGCTGCTCGAGCGGCTCAAGTTTCTTGCGATTACGGCGTCGAACCTCGACGAATTTTTCATGAAGCGCATCGGCGGCCTCAAGCAGCAGGTCGCGGCCGGGATGCAGGAGTTGACGGTCGATGGACGCACGCCGCAGCGGCAAATTATCGAGTGCTATCAGGCGATCCGGGAAACCGAGCGGCGCCAGCGCGAACTGGTGCCGGAAATTCTCGGCGAACTTGAAAAGTCCGGCATCCGGTTGCGCCCTTTCGAGAGCCTGACCCCGGAAGAGCGAACCAGCCTCCGCGAATATTATTACAAGAACATCTTTCCGCTGGTCACGCCGCAGGCGATGGACCCGGCCCATCCGTTCCCCTTCATTTCGAACCTCTCCCTTAATTTGCTGGTTACCGCGCGCTATCAGAACGATTCCGCGCCGCTGATGGCGCGGGTCAAAGTGCCGGTCGGCTTCGGCATTCCGCGCCTGTTGCGGGTCGGCGGCTCCAACGATTTCGTCCGGCTCGAAGACCTGGTCGCCAACAATCTGGACCTCCTGTTTCCCGCGATGCAAATCGACTCGTGCGCGCTGTTTCGCGTCACCCGCAACGCCAATACCGAACGCGACGAGGATGAGGCCGACGACCTGCTCGCACTAATCGAGTCCGAATTGCGCGACCGCCGCATCGCTCCGATTGTCCGGCTGGAGGTGATGGCCGGCATGAATCCGGTCCATCGCGGGATGTTGGCGGCCGAGTTGGGCCTTGACGAGCGCAACGACGTGTTCGAGGCGGACGGGATGCTCGCGATGCGGGATTTGATGGAACTGGCGGCGATTGACGCCCCCGCCCTGCACGATCCTCCCCATCATCCGGTGGACCATCCCCTGCTCACCCCGGGCCGCAACATTTTCCATATCATGCGCGAGGCGGGCTCGATCCTGCTGCTTCATCCCTACGAATCGTTTTCGACTTCGGTCGAGCGCTTCATCCGCGAGGCGGCGGAGGATCCCAAGGTCCGGGCCATTAAGATGACGCTGTACCGGACCTCGGCGGACGCCAAGATAATCGGCTACCTCTGCGACGCGGCGCGCAACGGCAAGCAGGTCGCGGTGGTGGTCGAACTCAAGGCGCGCTTCGACGAGGCCGCCAACATCCAATTCGCCGAGCGGCTGGAAGCCTTCGGGATTCACGTCACCTACGGCGTGGTGGGATTGAAGACGCATTGCAAGGTGATTCTGGTGATCCGGCAGGATTACAACGGCCTGCGCCGTTACGCGCATATCGGCACCGGCAATTATCATCCCGGGACCGCGCGGATTTATGCCGACTACGGCCTGTTGACCTGCGACGACGCGATCGGCGAGGACCTAACGGAGCTGTTCAACTACCTGACGACCGGCTTTACTCCCAACCGCCACTACGAACGGATTCTGCCCGCGCCGACCGTGCTGAAGCGGGCGCTCTTGAGCCGGATCGAGCGCGAAATCAAGCTGGGTTCTCCGGCGGCGCCGGGACTTATCCAGTTCAAGGTGAACGCGCTCGAAGATGCCGATATCACACGCGCCCTGTATCGCGCCGCACAGGCCGGCGTGAAGGTGGACCTGATCGTCCGTGACACCTGCCGCTTGCGTCCGGGCCTGCCCGGCCTGTCGGAGAACGTGCGCGTGGTCAGCATCGTGGGGCGCTTCCTCGAACACGGCAGGGTTTATTATTTCCGCAACGGCGGCAATGAGGAATACTTCATCGGTTCCGCCGATTGCATGAAGCGCAACCTGGAGAGCCGCGTCGAGGCCGTGGCGCCGGTCGATGACCCGGCGCTGCGCAAGGAATTGCGCACGGTCATCGACCTCCAGCTTAAGCCCAACCGCTGCCAATGGGAGATGCGGCCCGACGGCTCTTACATTCGCACCGCGGCGGCCGACGCGGCCCCGCCTTGCCAGGACGCGCTGATTGAATTCGCCGACAAGCGCAAGGTCGAGGAGACCCGCATCAAGCGCCGGCGCTCGCGGCGATTCGCGCGCCGCGCCGCGGACCGCGGCGTTTGAGGGGCTGGGGGGAGAGCCGCCGGTGCCGAACCTCGCCGCTAATCGCGCCGAACTCGCCGCCGTGGAGGGACCCCAGGAACCCCTCGCCTGGCGGCCTTCGGCCGAAAAGGCGGCCCGGTATCGCGACGAGCGGGTGGCCTACTGGAACCATTACGTTCGGCGGGCGCCCAGCAATTATTATCATCGCCGGCTCGCCGAGATTTACCGATTGATTGTTCCGCGCGGACGGCGCGTGCTGGAGCTCGGATGCGGCGACGGGGATTTGCTCGCCGCGCTGGAACCGTCCCGGGGCGTGGGAGTCGACTTCGCGGACCGGCGGGTGGAACGCGCCCGCGCCAAGCATCCCGGCATCGAGTTCGTGCTTCAGGATGTCCACGAATTGGACTTGCCGGGGACCTTCGATTACATAATCTTCTCCGATCTCTTAAACGATTTGTGGGACGTGGAGCGGGCATTTCACCGAATCGCGCCGCTGTGCGAGCCGGGTACGCGAATCGTAATCAATAGCTACAACCGGCTGTGGGAAACGCCGCTCGCGGCGGTCCGCCGGATGGGACTGGTCAACCCCTTCATTGCTCAGAACTGGTTCACCGCCGAGGACATCGAGAATATGCTCTATCTGAGCGGCTTCGAGACGATTCGCAAGTGGCGGGAAATCCTCCTGCCGATGCGCATCCCGGGGGCCGATGCGCTATTCAACCGGTATCTCACCAGGGTCGCCCCGATTGACGGCCTTTCGCTGGCCAATTTCCTCGTCGCGCGCCCGGCCTGGCAGAATCGGGCCGCATCCGAACCGGAGCCGATCGTCAGCGTGATCGTTCCCGCGCGCAACGAAGCCGGAAATATCGAGGGCGTCTTCCGCCGCGTGCCCGAAATGGGCGCCGGCACGGAGCTGGTCTTCGTCGAGGACCATTCGACCGACGACACGTTTGAAGTTATCGAGCGGACTGCCGCGCGCTTCCCCAGCCGGCGCTGCAAAATAATGCGCTCGCCCGGCCGCACCAAGGGCAAGGGCGACACGGTCCGGGCGGGACTGGCGGCGGCCGCCGGCGAGGTATTGATAATCCTCGACGCCGATCTTACCGTCGCGCCCGAAGACCTGCCGCGCTTTTACGATGCGCTCCGCTCCGGCAAGGGCGAATTCATCAACGGCGTGCGGCTGGTCTATCCGATGGAGCAGGAGGCGATGCGCTTCATCAATCTGGCCGGGAACAAGTTTTACAGCGCCGCATTTTCATGGCTAATTGGCCAGCCGATCAAAGACACGCTGTGCGGCACCAAGGTTATCAGCCGCGCCAACTACGAACTCATCGCGAAAAATCGCGCCTATTTCGGAGATTTCGATCCGTTCGGCGACTTCGATCTGATCTTCGGCGCCGCCAAGCTGAACCTCAAGATCGTGGACCTGCCGGTCCGTTACGCCGAGCGGACCTACGGCCGAACCAACATCTCCCGCTGGCGGCACGGCTGGATGCTGCTTAAGATGATCGGGTTCGCCTCCCGGCGCATGAAATTCGTCTGAGGCGCGAAGGCTCGAAGCCGCCCTTCGATGACGGCTTCGAGCGGCGGTGGATTGAATGCGAAAGGATAACCCTTGAAAGCGCTGGTAACCGGCTCCGGGGGCTTGACCGGCTCCGCCTGCGTCCGCCTGCTCGCGGAACAAGGCTGGGACGTCGCCGGAATCGACAATAACATGCGCGAGCGATTTTTCGGCGCGCAAGGCTCGACCGAAGCCGGCGTCAAGGAACTATGCGAAAGATTCCCCCGCTACCGCCATCATTCGGTGGACATTCGCGATCGGGAGCGCATCCGGGATCTCGTGCGGTCGATTCGGCCGGACTTTATCGTCCATGCCGCCGCGCAGCCCTCCCACGACAAGGCCGCCGCCATTCCTTACGACGACTTCGATATCAACGCCGCCGGCACGCTGAATCTGCTGGTGGCGGCGCGCGATTATTGCGCCGAATCGCCGTTCTGCTTCACCAGCACCAACAAAGTGTACGGCGACCGGCCCAATTCCCTCCCGCTGAAGGAACTGGAAACCCGTTATGACTATGCGGACGGACGCGGCGGAATCGATGAAACGATGTCGATCGACAACTGCCTCCATTCCCTGTTCGGCGTTTCCAAGGCCGCGGCCGACCTGCTATGCCAGGAGTTCGGCCGGTACTTCAAAATGCCGGTGGGAATCTTCCGTTGCGGATGCATCACCGGCCCGCAGCACGCCGCCGTCGAACTGCACGGGTATTTGACCTACATAGTGCTGTGCGCAATCCGCGGAATCGAATATACGATTTACGGCTACAAGGGAAAGCAGGTCCGCGACCAGATTCATTGCAACGACGTTGCCGCGCTGTTTCTCGAATTTTACGAGGCTCCCCGATGCGGCGAAGTTTACAATCTCGGCGGCGGGCGGGCGAACAGCCTCTCGATTCTGGAAACGATCGCCGCACTCGAGCGGATGGGCCTGAAGCTCAAGTACCGCTACCGCGATGAGGCCCGCCTCGGCGATCATATTTGCTATATTTCGGATTTGACCAAGGTGCGCTCCCATTTCCCGAATTGGCGCCTCGAATACGATATTTTCCGGACAATGGAGGAGATAGTTGGTCAAAACCGGGACCGGGCCGAATCGCCGGCCGCGGGCGCGAAGCCATGAGGGACGCGCCAGTCGCGCGGCGCCGGCTCGTTTCGCTGGCGATCGCCGCGGCCGCCGCCGCGATGCTGGCTGCGGGATGCGCAAAGCTGGTGTCACTGCCCCCACAAGCCACGGCCACAGAGATCGTTCCTTCCGGACGCGCCGCCAAGCCGCCCGATTGCAACCTGCCCGTGCTCCGCTACAAGCCGCTCCGGCCCTACCGCGAAGTGGCGATCGTTGAAGGCACCGGCAACGTTTACGACCGCGAGGCGGACGTGCTGCCGGCGGTGATGCGCGCGGCGTGCGGAACGGGCGCCGACGCGATCGTAATCCTCACCAGCCGCTCGCAAACCAGCGAGACCCTGACCGGCTACTACATCGACGCGGCCGCGATCGTTTACGGCAGCCAACGCTTCGCTCCGCAGGCGCCGCAAGCGTACCGGCCCTGGCAGGCTGTTGGTAAATCACAGCCTGCTCCCTCTCTCTTATCTCCCCCGCAAAAGAGCGGGGGAAAAGATTGAGGAAAGCGGCCAGCTTCCACGCAGGGTGTTGAGATTGTAGTTTTCACCCGTCCCGCGTTTTCCTCTCTCCTCAACACCCTGCTTAGGAACCTCGCGCGTTGCCGCCCCGCGCGGCGCGTGCTAAACGCGAGACTGCGATGACGAAGCGAGCGATAAAATCGGCCGGCCTCGTCGTGAAGCGCGACCGGCCCGACGCGATCGCGCTCGCGCGCTCGCTAACCCGCCTGCTCCGCGCGCGCGGCAAACTCGCGCTTGCGGAACCGGAACTCGCCGATTCGCTCGGCGCGGAGCCGGCCGGCGGGGCGCTGATCGCCGAACGCGCCGATCTAATCGTCGTCTTGGGCGGCGACGGCACGCTGCTCGGCGTCGCGCGGATGGCCGCTGCGCGCGCGATTCCGATCCTCGGCGTGAACCTGGGCGGCCTCGGGTTTCTGACCGAAGTCGCGGTAAAGGAAGCGCGCGCCGCGCTCGAACGGGTGCTGGCCGGCGATTTCGAGGTCGAGCGCCGCATCATGCTGGAGGCGATTCTCGAGCGCCCCGGCGCGCGCGCCGGACGCCCCGAATCGTTCCAGGCCCTGAACGACGTCGTAATCAACAAACGGCCCGCCGGCCGGATGCTCCAGCTCGAAGTCTCCGCCAGCGGCAATCGCTTCTGCACCTACCGCGCCGACGGCCTGATCGTCGCGACGCCGACCGGCTCGACCGCCTACGCGCTGAGCGCCGGCGGCCCGATCGTCTATCCCACGCTGGACGCGATTGTGCTCGCGCCAATCTGCCCGCATATGCTCACCAACCGCCCCGTCGTCCTGCCCGACACCTTCGAGATCGAGATTCGCGTGCGAACGCCCGGCGGCGATACGGCGGTCATCGTCGATGGGCAGGAATCGGCGCATCTCGGCGCCGCCGACAAAATCCGCATCTGCCGCGGACGCCATCGCGTCTCGCTCGTCCGCTCCGCCCATCCTTATTTCGAGATCTGGCGCGACAAGCTCAATTGGGGATGATGCCGCCGCGATGCTGCTCGAACTGCGCATCCGGAACTTCGCGATTATCGCGCAAGCGCGCCTCGAATTCGGCCCCGGCCTGAATGTGCTGTCGGGCGAGACCGGCGCCGGCAAGACGATTATTCTAAGCGCGCTCGGCCTGCTGCTCGGCGCGCGCGCTTCGCCCGATTCGATTCGCATGGGCGAAAAGGAAGCGGCGGTCGAGGGCCGGTTCGAGGTCGAGGGCGAAGCGGCGCTTCCGCTCCCGGAAAAATTGGAGGACGGCGCGGGACGGCGCGAAGTCATTATCAAGCGCACGATCGGGGAGGGCGGGCGCTCGCGCGTCACTATCGACGGCGACCTCGGCAACGTGAATGCGCTCGCGAAGCTTGGCCCGGCGCTCGTGCAGGTCTATGGCCAGCACGAACAGCATTCGCTGCTCCGCACCGAGAACCATCGCGAGGCATTGGATCGATTCGCTGGATTCGATGCCGAACTTGCGGAGTATCGCGAGCTTTACCGGCGCGCGATTGAAATCCGCGCGAAGCTCGGCGAATTGGATCGGCGCGAACGCGAGCGCGCCAATCTCCTCGACCTCGCGCGATTCCGCGTTACCGAACTGGAACGCGCGGAGCTTCATCCGGGCGAAGATGAGGAGCTGTCGCGCGAGCGCACCGTGCTCGCCAACGCCGCGAAGCTGGCCGCTGCGGCGGGCGAAGCCGAGCAGACGCTCTACGGGGCGGATGGCGCGGCGATCGATGCGATCGCGGCGGCACAGGCGCGCCTTTCGGCGGCCGCGGCGCTCGATCCGGCGCTTTCGGGCGCGCTCGAAATGATCGCGTCGGCGCGCGCCAATCTGGAAGAAGCGGCCCGCGCGCTCGGCGCTTACGCGGAAAAGATCGAGGCCAATCCCGCCCGCCTCGAACGAATCGACGAACGCCTTCAGGAGTTGACCAGCCTCAAGCGCAAATACGGCGGATCGATCGAGACTGCGCTCGAAACGCTCGACCGTTCCCGCGCCGAGATCGGCGAACTGGAAGGAATCGGCGAATCCAAAGAACATGCCGCCGCCGAAATGGCCCGCGCTCTGGACGGCCTCTCCGCGCACGCGAATCGGCTCTCGGCCCGCCGCAAGGAGGCCGCCCATAGCCTGGGCCGAAAAATGGAAGCCGAACTGAATACGCTTGGGATGCGCTCGCCCGTATTCGAGCCGCGCCTTTCGCCGCTCGATGAAACCGAAGCGGGTTTCGTTCACGACGGAGTTTCGATCGGTCCATCCGGGATCGACGCGGCTGAATTTTTCATGTCGCCGAACCTGGGGCAGCCGCCAATGGCGCTCGCGCGGATCGCATCCGGGGGAGAACTATCGCGCGTGATGCTGGCGCTGAAGCGGCTCGAAGCGCAGCGGCGCGGGGTAGCGACGCTGATTTTCGACGAAGTTGACGCCGGAATCGGCGGCGCGGTCGCCACCGTCGTCGGCCGCAAGATGAAGCAACTCGCGCGGTTCCATCAGGTGCTCTGCGTCACCCATCTGGGGCAAATCGCGGCGTTTGCCGATCGCCATTTCACGGTCGAAAAGGAAGAGCGGCGCGGCGCCACGATAAGCCGCGTCGCCGTTCTGGAACCGGAGGCGCGAATCGCGGAGATCGCGCGGATGCTCGGCGGTGACGCCTCGGAGAAATTCCGCCGCGCGGCCCGCGAACTCCTCGACCGCGCACGGGAGTGAGGGGGAAGAGCCAGTGTTAGCGCGCCCAATCAGGACAGTGACTGCTGTTGCGATTCGGTTTCAGAGTGAGGATACTGTGAAATGGTCCTGAAATATGCGAAAATAACTGGCGAAGGGAGTAGTGCCAACCGATGCAAAGCGCGGTAGCCCGAATTCTGGGCGATCTTGAGCAGCGCGGAGGGCTTAGAGGCTCGGATGTCGCAAACATCGTCAATGCGTCGCGGCCGACCGTCTCGCGATGGAAGAGTGGCAAGGCTTCGCCACCGCTCGCGACCCAGACCATCATTGCGGAGTTGCGCTACGTCGTCGATCGGCTGTCCGACTTCTACACGCCGGCGGAAACGCGGCTATGGCTTCATGCGAAGCATCCGTTGCTTGGCAACGAACGCGCGATCGACCTGATCCTCGCGGGCCGCACGCAAGAAGTGCTTGCGGTTATCGAACGGCTCGATGCCGGCGCCTACCTATGATCGCCCGAGCGTGAAATGCCATGCCCGGAGCACGGAAGCCGCGCGATCCCGCACTGCTCGACGCGCTCGATGCATTCGAGAGACGCCCCTATGACGGAGTGACGTGGCGGGTCGTACGCGACGGCCGGGATCCATTGCAGGGAGGCGCCTCTGGCGGACGGTGGGATCCCACGTTGTTTGACGTGCTCTACAGCGCTTTGGAGCCCGATGGCGCAGTTGCGGAAGTTAACTTTCACCTTTCACGTCAGCCGGTTTTTCCATCGAAGATCGGATACGGACTTCATCGCATTAGGGTCAGGACCGAGAAGACTCTCAAGCTTCCGGATCTCAATGCGATGATCCCGCTTGGCGTCGACCCCACCCGATACCGCGAACTGCTCTACGCGCCGACTCAGGCAATCGGCGACGCGGCGTATTTTCTAGGCTTCGACAGCATCATCGCGCCCAACGCCCGCTGGTCCTGCAATAATCTAATTCTGTTTACCGACCAGATTGGTCCCGCCGAGTTGACGGTCATCAAGTCGTCGGACGTGAACTGGACCGAATGGCGAAAGAAGTTGAAGTAGGGACGGCGGTTGACACTCAAGGCCGCATCGGATTAGCTGAAAATCCGCCTGCGGTGGGGCTGTAGCTCAGTTTGGGAGAGCGCCTGAATGGCATTCAGGAGGTCGCGCGTTCGATCCGCGTCAGCTCCACCAGTAAAAATCGTGACCCCGGCCGTGCGCAGTTATCGCGAACAATTCATCGTGAAGCCGGGCGCTAAGGTGCGGCTGGTGAAAATCGCCGCCGATTTTCACGGCCGGCACGAATCGCACAAGAAGGCGCAGGCCGATATCGGCCGCGCGCTCGAAAAAATCGATCGCCTCCAGCTGCGGATGTACGCCGAGCATCGCCATTCCCTGCTCATCGTCTTGCAGGGGCTTGACGCGGCCGGGAAGGACGGCATCGTACGGCACGTTTTCTCCGGGATGAATCCGCAAGGGTGCCGCGTCGCGGCCTTCAAGCAGCCCACGCCCGAGGAACACGATCGCGATTTCCTCTGGCGGGTGCATCCGAATGTTCCCGCGCGCGGGCAGGTTGCGATCTTCAACCGCTCGCATTACGAGGATGTGCTCATCGCGCGCGTGCATGGCCTCGTTCCGGAAGAGGTTTGGTCGCGCCGGTACGATCTAATCAATGCGTTCGAGCGCACGCTCGCGGAGGACAACGGCACCACGGTGCTGAAGTTTTTTCTCCACATTTCCGCCGCCGAGCAACTGGCGCGATTCGAGCAGCGGCTCGACGATCCCGGCCGCAACTGGAAAATCAGCGAATCGGACTACGCGGAACGCAAATTCTGGCCCGCCTACAGGACCGCGTTCGAGGATGTTTTCCGCCTGACGAGCACCAGGCACGCACCCTGGTTCGTGATTCCCTCCGATCGCAAATGGTTCAGCCGGCTTGCGATTTCGGAAATTATCGTTGACGCGATGGAGCGGATGGAAATCAAGCTGCCGCGTCCCACCGTCGATCTGGAAGACATCCGGCGCAAGTTCCATTCCGCGCTAAGGCATCGCAAGCGCCTCAGCGAAGACGATTGATCTCAGCGCCGGCGCTGCGACATAAGTAAGAACGTTCACGCAAAGAGCCGCGCCTATGGGTAGAGAATTTCATACCATCAATCAGATCGACGACATTCTTTCGCGAGGCGCTTTCGACGAGTTTGTCGGCGTCGATGAAAACGAGATTTTCGAGGCCAAAGAGGAGACATGGAACCTCGAAATCGAACGCGATAAAGCGGAGTTTGCAAAAGACGTGACCGCATTTGCAAATTCACGCGGCGGTGTGATCATTATCGCGGCACAGACCGGCAAACTCGACACCATCTCGCGAAGAGAGGTTCAGCGGGTTAGACGCCTGCCGGTCTCTCTGAAGCCGGATGAACACCGGTTTAATCGAGTTCTCGACGAATGGGTTTACCCCAAGCTCAAAGATGATGATGGTCCGGTAAGGTGGCATCCCGACCGCGACGACAAAACGAAGGGCATTATCGGCGTCCATATTGACGTCCAACCAGGCGACCAACAGCCGTTCTTGGTGAAAAATGTCTTGCGCAACCAGGCCGGCAAAAGCATTGGTTGGTTCTTCGGAATTGCAGAGCGATCCGGCGCGGAGACTCGGCACTGGCCAATGCCGGACCTTCACACCTACCTGAGAAACGGCCGCGCATGGGATCCGATCGTTCAGAGGATCGATGCGCTGCGCAAAGACCTTATCTCGGCCGCAGGCTTTGAGCACGCCTTGGACGTGATTAATCGGAAGCTTGATGCTATTATGGCAAAAGCCGAAGCAGCCGAACGCAAGGTGCGGGACTATGAGCGAAAATAAAACAGTGGCGGACAGACTTATGGAGCGGTTGGAAACGGCCATCGAGGCCGCTGAATTAAACGACCATCCGGTGTTCGCTTTGTGTGCGGAACCCTTGCCGCCGGTCCGGCTGCCAACCCTCTTTGCCGGAGACGATGCGCCGCTGGTGAAAAATTTTAATTCCCCGCCTTCGTTGCGCTATGCGGGGTTCGATCTAGAGCACAGTGGCAACAGCCGCATAATCCAAGGTGAACTGAGGCGCGCACTGATCCCTGGAATCAAAATTCTTGAACTTTGGCGTGACGGAGCACTGATCTACGCGGTTGAGGCAACTTGGCAGCCATGTTGGGGCGATCCGCCGGACGGGTCTCTGCGCGTCAATCCGCTGGCGTTAAGCGAACCGGTGTACCTGTTCGCAGAGTTGAGTGATTTGATTTATCGCGAAGCAACACCGAAACCCGCACAGATCAGGTATTGGGTCTCCTTTCGCAGACTGGAGAGCACGGGCAAATTCGCTTGGCTGGGCAGAAAGACACTTGACGATGCCTTTCATGATACTGGATTTACCCGGAGCAGGCAGGACGCGACTGCACCGGACATGGACAAAATTGTCTCCTGGGAGAAACCCTCGATCGACGCGGGGGCTGTTGCCTATGAAATTTTACGAGAGGTCTATAACTGGTTTGGAATCTCCGACGATGGCATCCCCTATACGAAGAAACTGCCGAATGGGGAGATGGCAATCGATCCGCAGGCATTGAAGAATGCGGGCCAACCAATGAAGTTCGATCCCGCGCAATCCTCGTCGGCGCCGTCGCCTTCGTAATCGCCGTTCCCTATCCGGTCCGGCGAACTTCCGCCGGGAAAAATTTGGGCTTTGCCCACAGCGCCACATCGACCAGCCCGATCATCACCGGCACTTCGATTAGCGGTCCGATGACCGCGGCGAACGCCGCGCCGCTCTCGATGCCGAAGGTCGCGACGGCAACGGCGATCGCAAGCTCGAAGTTGTTCGAGGCTGCCGTGAACGAAAGCGTGGCCGTTTGCGGGTAATCGGCGCCGAGCTTGCGGCTCATTACGAACGACCCGCCGAACATGATTGCGAAATAGAGCAGCAGCGGAATCGCGATCCGCGCCACATCGAGCGGCAGCCTCACGATCGCACCGCCCTTAATCGAGAACATCACGACGATTGTGAACAGCAGGAAAATCAGCGTGAGCGGGCCGATTTTCGGAACGAATTCCCGCTCGTACCAAGCCCGGCCCTTGAGCCGTGTCAGCGCGGCCCACGTCACGAAGCCCGCGACGAACGGGATTCCGAGGTAGATGCCGACGCTCTCGGCGATTTCGCCAATCGTAATGTGTACGAGCGCGCCGCTTAGGCCGAGCCACCGCGGAACCACGGTCACGAAGACAAACGCGTAAATCGAAAAGAACAACACCTGAAAAATGGAATTGAACGCGACCAGCCCCGCGCAATAGTCCGTGTCACCGCCGGCGAGTTCGTTCCACACGATAACCATCGCAATGCACCGGGCCAGCCCGATCATGATCAGCCCAACCATGTACTCCGGGCGATCGCGCAGGAAAATTACCGCTAGCGCGAACATCAGGATCGGGCCGACGATCCAGTTCTGCACGAGCGACAGGGTGAGAATCTTCCAGTCGCGGAAAACATCGCCCAGTTCGCCGTAATTCACCTTCGCCAGCGGCGGATACATCATCAGGATGAGGCCGATCGCGATCGGAATCGAAGTGGTGCCGACCGTCATCCGATCGAACGCCGCCTTGACTCCGGGAAACGCGGCGCCGATCGCGACGCCGGCCGCCATCGCGAGAAAAATCCACACGGTGAGATAGCGGTCCAGAAACGACAGCCGGCGCGAAACCGGCGCCTGTGAAATCGGGATGGCCGCGCTCATTTTCGGGGGTCCGGTTCGCCGCCGGGGAGGGCGATTTTGCCGATCTCGCGCACCCGTTGCCGCAGTGCGAAACTGTCCAGCGTTTCGATTCGCAGGCTCGTGAAGATTTTGATGCGATTTTCCAATTCGCGGTAAATGCGGAAGAAGAACCGCCGCGTCTCCGCTTCGGTTCCTTGAAACGCCGCCGGGTCGGCGACGCCCCAATGCGCGGTGATCGGCTGTCCGGGCCACACCGGACACAATTCCGCCGCGGCGCGATCGCATACCGTGAACACGAAATCGAGGGGTGGTTCGCCGGGCCGCGTGAATTCGTCCCAGCTTTTGGAACGGAGGTCCGAGGTGTCGTAATTAAGTTCCTTGAGCAATTCCAGGGTCATCGGATGGACGCTGTCCTTGGGATGGCTACCGGCGCTGAAACCCTTGAACTTCCCCTTGCCCCAGCGATTGATCGCACACTCGGCCATGATGCTGCGCGCCGAGTTGCCGGTGCAGAGAAAGAGGACGTTGAATTCCCGATTGGCCATGCCCGCTCCATCATCGGTTGCTGCTTACGCCTTCGCTCCTCCGCAACATGCGCTCGCAGCCGGGGCCGCGGGCGCGCAGCAGGATGCGGACCGCGCAGTCTCGGTCGCGGCCGGAGGATGAGGCGCGATGTCTGTGCCGTAAATCGTGCTCTCACCGAACGTGTGAAATGTTTCCCACGAAATCCCGCTCGGGTCGGCGGTCCACCCCTTGTTGCCGCGAGCATAGCAACAGGTTGCGTTCTCCTGACTGGCCAGCGCCGCGCCCGCCGCGGTGAGCCGCTGCGCAATTACCGCGAGTTCGCCATCCGACCCGACCTGAATGCCCAGATGATCGATCCCGGCATCAACGGCGCCAGCCGTAATTGCAAAGTTGACGCGTGGATCGTCGAGCATCCATTTCGCGTAGTCGGGCTTGATGACCACCGGGTTGGCGCCGAACAGCGTCGAGTAGAAACGAACCGACGAGTCGAGATCGGTGACCCGAACATGGACGTGAAAGCGCTTCATAGTGAATACCTCCGAATTCGTTTGGGGGTTGCGGCTTCCTTCGCGGAGCAACCCGGCGCGCGGGAATGAGCACACTGCCCCGGGCGTCCCTCGCAGCAATTTTCGGTGAGATAGGTAAGCAGCTCGTTCATGGTCTTGAAGTTCGCGCTGTAGATAATCGAGCGGCTTTTGCGGCGGGCGGCCACCAGGCCCGCGAACCTCAGTTGGTTCAGATGAAACGACAGCGTCGGCGACGGCAGGCCTAGGCGTTCCCCGATTGCACCCGCCGCCATGCCATCGGGACCCGCCTGGATCAGCATCCGGAAGACGCCGAGCCGGGTCTCCTGGGCGAGCGCACCGAGCGCCGCGACGGCGGTTTGATTCTTCATAATTTTATATTTATGGAAATATCAAGAGAAAGTCAAGGCGGCCAATGAGGCCCCACAGCTTGATCCTTTCGGAGCCAGCGCCGGCTGTGGGATCATCAGGCCAAGAAAAGTCCGCGCTTGCGCCGCTTGCGCCTTGGCCCGATCGAGGACCCGGAGGAACCGGCCTACAGCGCGGCCGGCCGCGCCCCGCGCTCTACTTTTGCGCGGATGGCACGGGGGTCCGCTGATGGGCCAGGAAGCGCGCGAGGTCCACGATTTCGAGGGCGGTTAGCTTCCCTTTCGGCGCGAGAAACGAAGGCATCTTGCTCGGCGAGTAAACCGACTTGGGGTCCTCGACGTAGCGGTCGATGAAGGATTCCGTGCGCACCAGCCCGATCCCGCTCAGATTGGGGCCTACGGCGCCGCCATGGCCGGCGACCGTGTGGCACTTGCCGCAGTTTCGGTAGAATAGCCGCGGAGCCTTGGCGCTGTATGGGCCGCCGCCCTGCAATTCCTCAATATAGTCGTACAGGTCCGAGCTTTCCTGCGGCAGCAATCCGGTCATTGCGGTGCGAAGACCGGGCCGAAACACTTCGGTGGGCCGCTCGAGGTGGGCGATTATCCAAGCCTTGTCGTGGGTGAGGCGATCCAGCATCAGGTCGGGACCGATCGTACCGCCGTGGCCATTGACGCTGTGGCAGTACGCGCAATTCAGCGTATGAAAGAGCCGATGACCCTCGACGACGGTTTGCGGCTCCGGCACGTAGGGATTGAGTAGCGGCGCGCGCGCGCCGATCACCGTCAAAGCGAGCACGCCAACCAGCGCCGAGAGCGCCAGAGCGGTGGCAATCGGGCGGTCGAGCGGATGCCGGCGCATCCGCCGATCGAAGAAGGGCACGGTAATCAGGATCAGCAACGCCAGCCCCGGAATCACGACCGCCGCAAGCGATTCGAGGCTGCCGGGAAAATACTTAAGCCCCTGAAACAGGAACAGAAAGTACCAATCGGGCCGCGGATTGTAATTGACGCTGGCGGGGTCGGCGATCGAGCCGATCGCGGCCGGATGGCGCCAGGCCAGAAACGCGATAACGGCAAACACGATCGCAACCGCGATCGCGTCCTTGGCGAGGTAAAACGGATTAAAGGATTCGCCGGCCTCCTTGCGGCGATGGTATTCCTCGGCCGCCATCCGGCGCTGGGTTTCAATGTCCAACTGGCCGTATTCAGGATGATGCGCGGGCGGCGCCGAGATGCCCTGCCGCACGACCATGAAGAGATGGGCCGCCACGAAAATAATCAGCGCCGCCGGCAGCATCAGCACGTGCATGGCGTAGAATCGCGTCAGCGTCTGCGGGCCAACTTCGCTGCCGCCGCGGAAGAATCGCACGATGTATTGCCCGATGAGCGGCGTGGCGCCCGCGATGTTGGCGCCGACCACGGTCGCCCAGTACGCCTTCTGGTTCCAGGGCAGCAGATAGCCGGTGAATCCGAAGAGCATCACGATCAGAAGCAGGAAAACGCCGCTGACCCAGGTCGTCTCGCGCGGATATTTGTAGCTGCCGGAGAGAAACGTAGTCAGCATGTGCGCGCCCACCGCCACCACCATCGCGCGCGCGCCCCAGAAATGAAGCCCGCGGATGAACCAGCCGAGCGGTGTGCGCGTCGAGATGTAGCGCACGGAATCGTAAGCATGATCGGGACTGGCCACGTAGTTCATCGCCAGCATCGTCCCGGTCACCGCCTGCAGGACGAATAAAAACAGCAGCACGCTGCCGAGCGTATAGATCCACTCGACGAGCGGACTGCTGGTGGGAATGTTGCGATCGAAAAGCGCCTGCCGGATCGCCCGCGTGCCGAGCCGCTCGTCAAACCACTTGCTTGGCCGGAATCGGAACCACATAAAGGACGCCCTCGCGGACCTCGTAAGGGTAAATGTCCAAGGGACGCGGCGGCGGGCCGCTGAGCACCTTACCCGTGATGCTGAAGACACCGCCATGGCACGGACAGGTGAATTCCTTGGTTTGCGTGTCCCATCGGTAGGCGCATCCCAAGTGCGTGCAATGCGGATCGAAAACCTCAATCCCGTTCGGCCGCCGGACCACCCAAGCCGTCACCTGCGAATCGTCCGTCTCCCAGCCCTCGACCACGCGCCGGCTTCAATTGAGCCTTGCGCGGTGTACTGGCCGAGGTCCACCTGCGCCGCGGCGGGCAGCGCCATTGCGAGCAGCAGCGCCACCGTTCCGAATCCCGTCAACCACCGTTTCAGGTTCATCGCATCCCCCCCCGGCCCGGCCATGATTCGCGGCATGGCCACGCGGCTCCGGGCTGCCTTGCCTCTTAACGCGTAAAGTATCGCTCGCCCGGCGAGTTGGAGCCGTGTATCTGCGAATGGCAATTCGTGCATTGCTGGCCGATTACGAAAATTTGCCCCATCGAATGAGGCTCGCTCGGATGGAAGGTTCCGATGTGGCAGCGCTGGCAAAGCAGCGGCTCGTTGATCTTCAGCAGATGCTGGTTGATGCTGCCGTGCGGCAGATGGCAGTTGAGGCAGTTCATTGCAACCGGCGCGTGCATCCAGAGGAACGGTCCGCGTTTTTCCGCGTGGCACCGGTAGCAGACCTCATTGACGGTCGCGGCGCGCAATTGATGCGGATAGGGTCCGCCATGCGGATTGTGGCAATCGGTGCAGGCCATCAGCCCCTCGCGGATCGGCATATGCGACGGCAGGTTGATTTCCATCTTCTTGTCGAGATGGCAGCGCAGGCAGACTTGAGTCTCCCCGCGCGTCACGACAAACGGATTGACAAAGCTCGTGCCCAGCGGCGAGGTCTTAAGCTGAGGCGCTGGCAACTCGCTCGCCGTCACCGGGCACATCACTTGGTGGCAATCGACGCAGCGCAGCCCGCGGCGGGCGTGAATGCCGGCTAGTGTCCTGTCCCATTAATAAGCTTACAAAGACGCTGGAGTTTATCGAGGATGGAATCGGCGCTGGCGGTCCACGCGAAGGGGCGTTTGTGGGCGTTGTAGTGGCGCACGTAATGGTCGATCTT
>JBOHWK010000127.1:0-21343 GCA_050736715.1 Binataceae bacterium (SeqCode)
AAGATCGACCATTACGTGCGCCACTACAACGCCCACAAACGCCCCTTCGCGTGGACCGCCAGCGCCGATTCCATCCTCGATAAACTCCAGCGTCTTTGTAAGCTTATTAATGGGACAGGACACTAGATGGGAAATGCGTAAAATCCGCTTGTATCTGACTTTTCGCACTTGGATTCGACCCATGAAGAACATCACTGCCGCCGAATTGGCCCGCAACCTGCGGGAGGTCTTGGATCGGCTCGCGGCGAATGGCGAAGACCTCGTTATCGAACGAAACAATCGGCAGGTGGCGCGGTTAATCCCCGGACCGGGTCGGATGACCGCGCTTGAGGCAATGGTGGACATCTATCGGACGCTGCCCGAAAGGGCGGCCGCCACGTGGGAGGCCGGCATCAGGGCGGGCCGGCTCAAACACGATCGGCTACCGCGCGGCGTTCGCGATCCGTGGGCTTCCTAATCGATACCTGCCGCTGACTGGAACGGGGTTGACGCGATGCTTCTGGCGCGCAACGATTGATTGCGATGCGCATCGGGAAGTTCAAGATTATCGTCGGCGCCGCGCTGGCGGTGGCGGCGATCGTTGCGGTTCATGCGCAAAGCTCCGGTTTTCAAAGCGTGAGCGGCACGAACTTCGTTAGTATCGAGTTGTCCGCGATCGCTCCCGGCCACGCGAAGGGCTTTACCTATACCGACAGCGTCGGCCGCGAGCTCCGATTCATCCTCGCGCGCGGGAAAGACGGCCAGATCGGCGCCGCCTTCGATGCGTGCCGCCAGTGCTATTCGTACCATCGCGGCTACAAAATTTGTTCCGGTGAATTGATGTGCCGCGAGTGCGGAAATCGCTATCCAACCGGCCGGATGAGCGAGGGCAAGGCATCGTGCGTGCCGATCGCGCTGGCGCATCGGGTGGATTCCGGCAAGGTCACGATCAAGACCGCCGACCTGGAAGCCGGCAGTTGGCTGTTCTGAGCGCATTCGAAGCAATCAAGTGAAAAGAATTTTGCATCCGAACCGATTATTGCCCACCGCGCTCTGGCCGATTGCGCTCGCGATCGCCGTTGTACTCGCGGGATGCCACACGCCTGAGGCGAAGGGCGATTATCCGGCGGTTAACACCAACGATTGCCTGCCCAACATCGCCCTGCTCGATCGGCATGACGCGCCGGTCTCGCTCGCGTCGCTCAAGGGCAAGCCGGTGCTGATCGATTTCATCTATGCGTCGTGCCCGTCAATCTGCCCGCTGCTGACGGCGAAAATGGCGCAGGTTGCGCAAGTGCTTGGCCCCGAACTCGGCACAAAAGCGAGGATCGTCACGATTACGATCGATCCCGAGCACGACACTCCGGCGGTGCTGGCTAAATACGCCGTGGCCCACGGCGCCGACAAAAAGGGCTGGCTGTTTCTGACCGGCACCCCGGCCCAAATCGATCGAGTGCTGGCGCGATTCGATCTGCGCCGCCAACGCGAGAAAGATGGCACGATCGATCACGTCGCTGAAGCGTTCCTGCTCGGCTCCGACGGCCATCAACTCCGGCAATACCAGGCGCTCGAAGTCAATGCCAAGGCGGTAGCCGCCGACATTGATCGTGCGAGCGGCAGGGGTTAGCGTGATTGCGGCGATTGGAGAATGGCGACGGCACTGAAAATCGGCCGGCGGACGCTGCGGCGGATTGCCGCGGCGGTGGCGCTTGCGATGCTCGTCGCGAGCGTTCCGGCGGTGGGCGTGACGCTGATGCCGAATCGATCCGGCGGGCCGTGCTTCACGCTCAATATCTGCCATCCGATGCAATCGCTGGGCGGGGCGCCCGGCACGGTCGCGATCGCGCGCCCCGCGGCGCCGCAATTGTTTTCATCCGCGGCGCTGTCGGAACCGGCAACCGAGCCGGTTGCGGTTTCGGTCGCGAAATTCGTTTCCTCACCCGATCCGCCTCCGCCCAAGCCGTTCGCGTAAATCGTTCACCATCACATTCGGCTTTGGAACGGATTCGATCGTGTCGGCGCCGGCATGACGGATCGAGGAGCGGCGGCTTGATGGCAAGCTTGCCGGTGGAGATTTTATGCGCCGGGTTTTTGCGCTCACGCGCTTGGTTCGATACGTTAACTTTTCGATGGCGATCGCCGGCCTGCTGGCGGGCGCGGCGGTTTTTATCGGCCTGACGCCAGCCCTCGGATGGGCGTGCGCCTGTGGATGCGGCGTCTTCGAGGTGGCAACGCCCTCGCTCTTGCCCAAAGGCGCCGGCGGGACGGTATGGACCGAGTGGGACTACATGGACCAGGACATCGATTGGCACGCGACGACGCCCGCCTCCGCCGGACAGAATAACGACAAAAAGCTGGAGACCAACTTCGTCACCGTTGGCGCTCAATACATGTTCAATCGAAGCTGGGGCGCGATGCTGGAAGTCCCCTACTGGGAGCGGAACTACCGGGGCGCCTACGTTGGGAACAATGCGGACATCCAAGAGTTCGACATGAACTCGATCGGCGACATCCGAATCATGGGCATGTGGACCGGATTGTCCGAAGACATGTCCACTGGTTTTTTGGGCGGCTTCAAGCTGCCGTCCGGCGACTGGCACTATCCGCCCTACGATCGCGACACCCAAATCGGGACCGGGAGCACCGATCTGTTGATGGGCGGTTACAAAATCGGCCACTCGCCGTTCACCGTAATGGAACGTCCCTTCGGCTGGTTCCTGCAAGGGCTGTACGATATTCCGTTCGCATACCAGGACCATTACAAGCCGGGCCGCGAGTTCGACGGCGCATTGGGGACGTTCTACAATTTCGGCGCGGTCGGCCCGCTCAAGGAACTGGCCCCGATGCTGTCGATTCTGGGCAGCGATCGCTCGCGTGACCGCGGCACCAATGCCAGTCCGAACGACACCGGATACGACAAAGTGGCGATCGCTCCCGGCATTGAAACGACGATTGACGTCCTCCGGTTCTATGCCGATGTCGAGGTGCCGATCTTCCAAAACCTGAACGGTTTCCAGCTGGTCGCCCCGTTCGCGACGAAGCTGATCGTGAGCTACAGCTTTTAGTGACGATGGTGGTTGAATGCGGGTAATGCCCCGGCCTCTGGTTCTCGTGGCGGCGATTCTGGCGCTGGGTGCCTCTTCCTGCGCGCTGGCGGGCGCGAAATCCGGCGGTGCGGCCCCGGCGCTGGTGGTGAAAGAGTTGAACGGGCAGACGTTCGACCTCGCCGCGATGCGCGGTAAGATCGTGGTCGTCAGCTTTTGGGCGACCTGGTGCCCGCCCTGCCGCGCGGAGATGCCGCAATTGGATGCGTTTTACCGGCGCTACCATTCGCGCGGAGTGGAACTGATCGGAGTGAGCGCTGACGATTCGTGGGAGCGCGCCAAAGTGGTACAAGCGATGAAGGCGTTTCACTATCCGGCCGCGATGCTGGCGGATGCGCAATCGAACGGCTTCGGCGAGCCCGCCGTTCTGCCGGTCACCTACGTAATCGATCGAAACGGAATTGTGCGCGCGAAATTCACCCCGGACAAAGGACCGCTTACGGAGCAAGGCCTCGCCGCAGTGCTGCTGCCGCTGCTCGGCGGGCGGAGCTGAGGAAACCCCATTGGAAGCGGTTCCGGCGCCAACGACGATGAACTCGCGATCCCGATTCGGGGCGTTCGCACTCGATTGCGCCGGCGTCGCCGTTCTTGCAGTCGCATCGTTGATCGTAGCGCTTGCAGCCAACAAGATGCGCGCCGCTCCGATGCCGCCGCACTACCGGACGCCGGAACAGCGGCTGGCAAAGGAACTTACTTCGCTCGTCCATGCGCCGCCGTTTCAACTTTCCAATTTCACCACCGTGGACGTGGGCGAGCTTCGTACGATCGTCGCGGGTAAAAAGGCGCTGATTCTCGATGCTCGCGACGCGTCGTTTTTTGCACAGGGGCACGTTCCGGGCGCGCTCAACCTCGCGCGCGACAACTTCGCGCACGATTACCTGAAATTGCGCCCGATCCTGAATGCCGCCAAGGACAAACCAATCGTCGTCTATTGTTCCGGCGGAGAATGCCAGGACAGCCGGCTGGTCGGCAGCGCTCTCGAAAGCCTCGGCTTTTCCGGCGTGCGGATTTTTCCCGGCGGCTGGCCGGCATGGAGCGAGGCCGGAGCGCCGGTGGCGCACTGAGGCAATGCGATGAACCTGCGAGAGATTTTCAAATCGCGATGGTTCGAGTTGGCGCTGCGGGTGGGAATCGGCGCGCTCTTCATCTATGCCGGCGCGGAAAAATTGCGCGATCCGCAGTCGTTCGCCGACAGTGTGAACTCCTTTCAAATGCTGCCCGCGGCGCTAATCGCGCCGTTCGCGCTCGCCCTGCCAATTTTCGAGATCGGCGCGGGGATTCTAATCGCTATCGGATGGCCGCGGCGCATCGGCGCGATCGCATTGCTCGTATTGTCGGTCATGTTTTGCATCGCGTTGGGGCAGGCGCTGGTGCGCGGCCTCGACGTGAATTGCGGATGCTTCGGCCCGGGTTACTCGAGGAATCCCGCGATCGAATTGACCGGCGACATTGTGCTCTCCGCCGCGTGCGCATTTCTTTACATCACAAATCTAAATGCAACAGGAGTAAGAAAATGAACTCGCGTTTCAATGCTAAATTTCTCGCGATCGGCGCCTGCGCGATCGCTTTGGCGTTCGCCGCCGGGTGCCACAGCAGCGCATCGGGATCGATCGGCGCGGAATGCCTCACCAACGTCAAGTTGGTCGATTCGGCCGGCGCGCCCTTCGAATTGTCTTCGCTGAAGGGCAAGCCGGCCGTGGTCGATTTCATCTACACGCAGTGCCACGGGCCATGCCTGATGGAAACCGCCAAAATGGCCAACGTCGCCCTGCGGCTGGGTTCCGATCTCGGCCCGAAGGCATCGATCGTAACGATCACCGTCGATCCGGAGCATGACCACCCGAAACAATTGCGCAATTACGCAAAGGCGCAGGGCGCCGATGATCAGGGCTGGTATTTCCTCACCGGATCGCCAAGCGATATTGACGCCGCTCTCGCCGGCTTCCATCTCACCCGCCAGCGGGAGCCGGACGGCTCGGTGGCCCATTTGGTCGATATGGTCCTCGTGGGGCCAAGCGGCCGCGAAGTGAAGGAATACAACGGCGAAGCGGTCAATCCGGAAACAATCGCCAAGGACGTGAAGGGCATCTTGAGCAAGGCCCAGGCGTCCTGAGCGGAGCGAATTGAACCCGGCGCGCCGGGTATGAATCGCGGCGCGGGCGCGATAAAATAATGCCGCCCGGAGGGAGGCGATGAAGCACAAAGGTCTCGTTTTCACGGCGGGCGTCCTGGCGCTCGGAGCAGCCTTGATTTGGCCGGCGTTCGGCAGCCGGTTTTTCTTCGGCGCGGCGGAAGGATCGCGCGCTCCGATGTGCCACGGCGGTCATTGCTGCTGCGCGATGGGACACGGCGGAGAGGCGATGGCGGCGCAATCGCGCCCGACCCTGGACCCCAATCAATTCACCGGCAAGATCAAGACGGCATACGAGGCTGCGGCGGCGAATCCCGCCCTGTTCATGCAATTGCATTGCTACTGCGGCTGCGACATCACGGCCGGCCACAAGAACCTGCTCGATTGCTACCGGGATTTTCATGGCGCGACCTGCGCAATTTGCACCGGCGAGGCGCTGATGGCGCATAAGATGAACGCCGAAGGCTCCCCAGTCCAGCAGATTCGGGACGCGCTGCGCGATAATTTCGCCAACCGGGAATGAGCGGCGCGTGCGTCGCGAGCTGGTTCCCCGCGTCCGGCATTTCATTCAAAATTTACCCGATGCCATCCAATGCTGAAGCGCCGGCCGAGGCCGTGCAAACCGGCGCACCCCGCCGGATTCTGATCGTCGCGGGCGAGGCGTCGGGCGATCTGCACGGAGGCGATTTGGCGCGCGAAATCCTCGCGCGCGCGCCCGGCACGGAAATCTTCGGAATCGCGGGCGAGAATATGCGCGCCGCCGGCGTCAGGGCGCTCGTCCCGATGGAGGAGATTCATGGGATGGGGCTTTCCGAACTGGCCTCGACGATCGGGCGCACGGTGGGCGCGTTCCGCGCGCTCCGGCGAATCATCCGGCGCGAGAAGCCCGATCTGGTAATCCTCATCGACTACGCCGAATTCAACCTGATCCTTTCCGGCGTGGCCAAGCGCGCCGGGGCGCCGGTCCTCTATTACATCACGCCGCAGGTCTGGGCGTGGCGGCGTGGCCGGATCGACAAGCTCGTCGATCGCGCCTCGCGGCTTGCGGTCGTCCTGCCGTTCGAGGCGGAACTGTACCGTCGCGCGGGCAAGCGGGTGTCCTTCGTGGGCCATCCGCTGCTCGATCGCGTGCGTCCGGCGCAGGGCCGGGCCGAGACGCTAAAGCGCCACGGATTTCCTCCGAATGCGCGCCTGCTGGCGATTCTGCCGGGCAGCCGCCGCGCCGAGGTGCGCCATTTGCTGCGCCCGATGGCCGAGGCGGCGCGAATCCTCGCGCGCGATCACAATCTTGCGCCGGCGCTCGCGCTCGCGCCTACGCTCGCGCCCGCCGAGCTTGCGGAAATTGGGCGCGCGGACCTGTCGGGAATCCGTATAATCGAGGGCGATACGTATAGTATCATTGCCGCGAGCGAAGTCGCGCTGGCCGCATCCGGCACCGCCACGCTGGAAACGGCGCTGCTCGGATGCCCCGAAGCGATCGCGTACAAAGTGTCGCCGCTTACCTATATTCTGGGACGGATGCTGGTCACCGGCGTCGATTTTATCGGGATGCCCAACATTCTGGCCGGACGCCGAATCGTACCCGAACTGATTCAGAACGAAGTCACCGCCGCGCGCCTCGTGCGCGCGGCCGAACCGCTCCTGAGCCAATCGATTCGCGCCGAGACCGTCGCGAATCTTCGCGCGCTCCGCGAGAAATTGGGAGCGCCGGGCGCGGCGGGCCGCGTCGCGGATATTGCATTGGAGACGATCGCGTGAAGCTGTTCACTCCCCTGCAATTGCGGCTGTTCGGCTACCTGCGCCGCTATCTTCTTCCGTACGGGCTGCTGCTGGGGACCGCAATGATCCTCCTGGCCAGCGTCAACGGCGCGATCCCGTTTCTGATCAAGCATTTGCTGGATGAGATTACCCAGCTTAAGAACATCGCGGCGCTGCGGACGCTCTCGTTTCTGCTCGCCGGCCTATTCCTGTTGCGAGCGGGCGGAAATTTTTCGAAAGACTACCTAAGCTCGTACATCGCCCAGAAACTCGTCGTCGATTTGCGCGGCGATCTAAATGCCGGGCTGCAGCGCCAATCGCTCAGCTTTTTCAACCGCACGCCGACGGGAGTGATGGTCGCGCGGGTAATCAGCGACGTGAACCTGATCGTACAGTCGATGACCGGCGGCGCGTTTGCGGTCTTCGGCAACGGCATTCAGGTGATTGTGCTGGTCGCGGTAATTTTCAAAATGGACTGGCAACTGGCGCTGCTTGTGTTCGTCGGCTTCCCGATCGCGGTCGTGCCGGTGGTGCAATTTTCCAAGCGGATGCGCCAGATGACCAAGAGCGCGCAAAAACAGCTCTCCGGCCTGAATGTGCTGCTGCACGAAACCTTTCAGGGCAATCGCGTCGTGAAGGCGTTCGGGATGGAGGAATACGAACGCACCCGCTTCAACAAGGAGCTGAAACGCCTGTTCCGAATTTATATGCGCGTCGCGCGGATCAAGGCGTTCACCGGCCCGATAATTGAGGTGCTGGGGGCCTTCGGGGTGGTCGCGGTGGTCTGGTACGCGACGCCGTCGCTGATGTCCGGGGCGCGCACGGTCGGCGATTTCGGCGGCTTTTTCGCCGCGATGTTGTTCGTTTATCCGCCGTTCAAGTCGCTGAGCAAAAGCAACAATTCGATCCAGCAGGGACTGGCTGCGGCGGAGCGCGTATTTGAAATGATGGACGAGCCGGTGGAGGTGCCCGACGATCCGGCCGGACTTGAACTTTCGCCCGGCATCCACCGCGTCGCGTTCGAGAACGTCAGCTTCCGCTACGGCGAGGAATGGGTGCTCCGCGAAATCAATCTGGAAATCGGCGCGGGCCAGGTTATCGCGCTGGTCGGGATGAGCGGCGGGGGAAAATCGACCATCGCCGACCTGATTCCGCGCTTCTACGACGTTCAGGAGGGGTGCGTCGCGGTGGATGGAATCGACGTGCGCAGGATTCGCGTTGCCTCGCTGCGCTCGCAAATCGGATTGGTCACTCAAAGCACCTTTCTGTTCAATGACACGGTGAAGGCGAATATCGCATATGGTAGTGAGAATAGGCACCTCGACCGGGTCGCCGCCGCGGCGAAGCTCGCCAACGCCCACGATTTTATTTCGCGGCTGCCCGACGGTTACAACACAATTGTCGGTGAACTGGGCGTGCGATTGTCGGGGGGAGAGCGCCAGCGAATCGCGATCGCACGCGCATTGCTAAAGGATGCGCCGATCCTGATTCTCGACGAAGCCACCTCCTCGCTCGATTCGGAAGCCGAACGCGCGGTCCAGGACGCGCTTGACCGGCTGATGGCGAACCGCACCACGCTCGTGATCGCGCATCGGCTCTCCACCGTGCGCCGCGCCGACCGGATCGTGGTGATCGTTCATGGCCGGATCGTGGAAGAGGGCACCCACGATGAACTGTTCGCGCACGGCCGCGAGTACCGCAAGCTCTACGACCTGCAGTTCATGGCGCCGGAGGAGACGGCCGCCGGCGGCCTCGTCAACTGAACGGGTGCAGCCGGACGCGGCCCGAATCCGCCGGGATGGCATCGCGGTGATGGTCCGCACGCTTTACAATCTGCTCTGGTATCCGGCGACGCCGGTTGCGATTGCCGCCGCGCGCACGGCGAATCGAAACGACTTGCGCGAGCGGCTGGGCCGCGGAGAACCGCTACCAGCCAATAGCACACCGCGAATCTGGATTCATGCCGCGTCGGTCGGCGAGGTCGAGGCGATTCGGCCCATCGCGGCGGGGCTGCTGGAACGTCATCCGCAGGCAACGCTGATTATCACCACGATGACGGTCTCGGGGCGCGACGCCGCCCGCCGCCGAATCACAAACGCGCGCGCATGGCGGCTTGCGCCGTTCGATTCCCTGGCGGCGGTTCGCGCCTTCCTCGCGCGGACGAATCCCGATCTGGTTTTGGTCGCGGAGACCGAACTGTGGCCAAACTATTTCTTCGAATCGATGCGCCGCGGCGTCCGAGTCGCGATCGTCAATGGCCGGATGTCGGAGCGGTCGATGCGCCGCTACCGGCGCGCGCGCGGCCTGTTCGGGGCCGCGCTCGGCTGTGCCAGCCTGATCCTCGCCCAAAGCGGCGAGGACGCGCGCCGATTCCGCGAACTCCACGGCAGCGCCAAAATTATTGTGACCGGCAATACCAAGCTCGGCAATGACTCGGCGAGTGAGCCTCCTAGCCGTTCCGAATTGCTCTCATTCGCGGGCGGGCGGCGGCTTTTCGTTGCAGGCGCCACCGCGCCGGGCGAGGAGGCGATCGTCCTTGCGGCCTATCGCGATTTGCGCGCGCGATTTCCGGGGCTTGCACTTGCGATTGCGCCGCGCCATATCGAACGGGCCGGGGAGATCGAAAGACTGATGCGCGCGGAATCGATCGAATACTGCAAGGCGTCGGCGATGCCGGACGGCGCGACCGGCGCATCGGCGGACGTTCTGATCCTCGACACGATGGGTGAGTTGCGCGGCCTCTATCGCCGCGCCGCGATCGCGTTCGTCGGCGGCAGCCTCACTCCGGGACGCGGCGGCCAGAGTCCCGCCGAGGCGGCGGCCGCGGGCGTTCCGATTCTAATCGGGCCGCATCATGAGAACCACACGGAGATTGTCGCGGCGCTGGTGGAGGCGGGCGGCGCCCGGATCGTGAAGGAGGCGCGCGAAATCGCGGACGAATCGGCACAATGGCTCGGCAACGAACCAGGGCGCGCGGCGGCCGGCGATGCGGCCCGCGAAACGATTCGGCGTCATGGCGGCGGCGCCCGCCGCGCGCTGGAAGAAATCGAATTGCTGTTGGGTGACAAGTAAACGATGGTTTCGCGCGACACCTTCCGCCGCCGGCCGGGAATCGAGCGGTTGTGGGACCGCCATTTGCCTCTGCTCGATTTTCCGGCATGGCTCTGGCTTACCGGCGCTGCCGGATTCTACCGGCTCGGCACCGCGGCGCGGCTCGCATATTGGCGCAGGATGGCGCGCGCGGTCCGCGTTCCAGTAATCAGCGTCGGAAACCTGACCGTCGGCGGCAACAGCAAGACGCCGTTCACCATTTTCCTCGCCAACCGCTTGCAAAGCCGCGGCCTGCGCGTGGGAATCGTGAGCCGCGGCCACGGCCGGACGCCCACCAACGATCGCGCAAGGCTGGTATCGAACGGCGGGGAGATGAAACTTACCGTCGAGGAGGCGGGCGACGAGCCGGCGATGATGGCGAAGTCGTTCACCGGCCCGATCGCGGTGGCGTTGCGGCGAATCGACGGGATCGAACTGCTGCACAGTCTCGGGCCGCTCGACGCGGTGATTCTCGACGACGGCTTCCAGCACGTGCGCTTGAAGCGCAACCTCGACCTCGTGCTGGTTGGCGCGGAGCGCGGATTGGGCAACGGCTGGATGCTTCCCGCCGGTCCCATGCGCGAACCGATCGGGGCGGTCCGCCGCGCGGACGCCGTGGTGCTAATCGATTCCGGCGCGGGCGAATCCGCGTTGACCGCCGGACAGATGAAGCGGCTCGCGGCGCGCCCGATTATTCACGCCACCGTCCATCCGAAGGCGCTCGTTGCGTCTGAGCGCGGCGCATGGCGCGAGGTTGGCGCGTCGCTAACCGGGCGGCGCGTCGTCGCGATCAGCGCAATCGCGGACCCGCGCGGATTTTACGCGACCCTCCATGAACTCGATCCGGAACTGGTGGAAGTGCTGGAGTTTCCCGACCATCACGCCTACACCCATTCGGATTGGCAGAAGATCATGCAGGTGATGCGCAACGCGGACGTGGCGATTACCACCGAGAAGGACCTAGTGAAGCTGGAACGGTTTCCGTTCGCGCGCGATTCGCTGTACGCTATCCGGCTGGCGATCGAGATGCGGCAGGAAGACGCGGCGGCGCTCGATGAATTGATTGCGGAGAAAATCGTGCCGCGCCAGGGCGCGGAGCGGGCGATGAATTACGAAGCGGAGGTTACGGCGAATGGCGATTAGCCAGGACTTGCTCGACATTCTGGCGTGCCCGAAATGCAAGGGCGATTTGCGGCTGACGGAGAAGCAGGACGGGCTGGTCTGCGCCGCCTGCAAGCTCGTCTATCCGGTCCGCGACGACATCCCAATCATGCTGATCGAGGAAGCCAAGCCGGCCTAACCGGAAAGGCCGCGCGGCGGCGTCCAATGAGACCGGCCGGGCAAATGCAATGGCGGTCCGACCCGGACTTTCCGTATTTCGCGATCGGCCGGCGCGAAATCGCGCTCCATCGCGGAATCGCGAAGTTCGCCGCGCCGATCCTCGAACAGATTGCGCACCTGCCCGCCGGCACGGAGGCCGGCGCGGGCAATCGCCGGAGCGCTTTTCGTCTCAGCGTCGAGGGCGCACCGGAAATTTTCGCCCGGCGGTCGCGCCGGGGCGGATTGGCCCGGTTCGTGTCGAGCGACCTTTATTTGGGAATCGAGCCGCGCCCGATGCGGGAGCTTTTCGTCACGCGCGAGGCGCTCCGGCGCGGGATTGCGGTGGCGGAACCGCTGGGCGCGATTGTGGAATGGGCCGCGCCGATTCTCTACCGCGGCGTGTTTCTGACCCGCGCGATTTCCGGGATGACGCTGTGGGAATTTCTTTGCGCCGACGACGACCCCGAAGTCCGCAGCCATGTGCTCGCCCAAGCGCGCGCCGCGATCGCAACGATACATTCGCGGGGGCTCCTCCACGGCGACCTCAATCTTAACAACTTGCTCGTCGCCCGGAAGGACGAGAGTTTCTCGGTAATCATAATCGACCTCGATAAGGCGCGGCTCTACGAAGGTCCGGCGCCGGTTGCGCAACGGCGCGCCGACTTGGCGCGCATGATGCGCTCGGCGCGCAAGCTCGATCCGGCGGGCCGCCATATCGACGCGGCGGCGCTCGCAATTCTGTGCGCGAACTAGAAAGCGCGTTCCTTGACATCTGATGTTTGATGCATGATGATTGCTTTTATGCGCACCACGCTGGACATTGAGGACGACGTGCTCCAGACCGCGAAAGAGCTGGCGGCCCAGCGCGGAACTACCGCCGGACGAATTATTTCCGAACTCGCCCGCAGTGCGCTGACTCCGCGCGGGCGCGCCCCGCGCATTCGCAACGGTATGCCGATTCTGCCGCTCCGCAAGGGCGCCGGCCTTGTCACCTTGGAGATGGTAAACCGGCTCCGGGACGAAGACTAGGCCGCGCCGGTGATCGCACTTCTCGACGTGAACGTTCTGATAGCGATGTGCGATCCGGCCCACCCGCATTTCGAGGCGGCTCATGCCTGGTTCCGCATTAGTCGCGCACGGCGGTGGGCCACCTGCGCCCTCACCGAGAACGGATTCGTGCGTGTATTGTCGAACCCGGCTTATCGTGGCTCGCGCACGACCGTTGAAGACGCAGCCGCACGTTTGCGGGAATTCTGTTCCCAGCGCGATCATGTTTTCTGGAACGATTCGGTCAGCGTGCGCGACCGCGGACGGTTTCGATGGCGGCACGTTCAGGGGCATCGCCAGATTTCCGACATTTATTTGCTTGCGCTTGCAGTGGCGAATCAAGGACGCCTCGCCACCTTTGATTCCGCAATTTCGATTCATGCTGTCGAGGGCGCGGTGCCGGACAACCTTGAACTAATTGCGGCCTAAGCGCGGTCCGGCGATCGGATTAGGCGGCGCGTTCGGCGATTAGGCGGTCGAGCTCGATTCTAAGACGCGGGATCACTTCGTCGTAGCCGAAAAATCCGACCTTGCGGGCTTTCTTCTTCAGGTTCACGGTCGTCGGCCCGCACCACAGCCCCAAGTCGGCGTCGTCGGTCTCGCCGGGGCCGTTCACGCGGCATCCCATCACGGCGATCGTGATCTTGTGCTTGGCGGCGTACGCGGCCATCTCTTTGACCTGTTGCGCCAGTTCGACGAATTTTTCGTTCTCGACGCGCGAGCACGACGGGCACGAGATGATGTTCAATCCCGCGCCGAACTCGGGCACCGAGATGAAGCGGCCCGCCGCGACGTCGCCGATGATCTGGTGGCCGACGAGCACTTCCTCATGCTTGCGCTCGTTGGGCAGCGTGAGCGATACGCGGATCGTGTCGCCGAGTCCCTGCGCGAGCAATTTCTCGAATGCGAGGCGCGTCTTGGTAATTCCGTCGGGCGGCAATCCCGCTTCGGTGACGCCCAGATGGAGCGGCACGTCGGGCCGGCGTGCGGAAAACCGGCGGTTGGCCTCCAGCACCTTGTTTGGCTCGGAATCCTTTAGCGACACGACGAAGCGCGTGAATCCAAGATCGTCCATCAACGCGCAATGGTAGGCGGCCGATTCCACGATCGCGGTCAATTGATCGCCGGGATATTTCTCCAAAAAGGCCGGCGCGACCGACCCGCAATTGACGCCGATGCGGATCGCCAGGTTGTTGTCACGCGCGACGCTCGCGAGCCATTCGACCTTTCGCTCGATCGGCTTGGACTTCTCGATGTGATGCAGATGGCCGGGGTTGTAGCGAATCTTGTCCACGTGCGGCGCGACTCGGCCTGCAATCTTGTAATTCTCCTGCAAATCGACCGAGAGCACGATTCCCTTGGTCTGCTTTCGGATCTCGGCCAGCGCGGGAATTTCTTTTTCGCTATCGACGGCGATGCGCACGATGCCGGCGCCGGCCGCGGCCAACTGATGCGCCTGCGCGACCGTCCGATCCACGTCGATCGTCCGCGTCGCGCACATCGACTGCACCACCACCGGCGCGCCGCCCCCGACCGGAGTGCCGCCAATGTCGATTCGGCGCGTCTTGCGCGCTGTCGCCGCCTGTTCCATCACGATTATCGTGCCCGATGGCGCGCATCGGCGCCAGCCCCGGCGCTCGCGCGGCTAATGTGGCTGATGCTCCTCGGCCGCGGCCATTGCCAACACGCCGTGGCTGAAGCCCGCCCCGGCGCGCATCGTGGCCGCCACCCATACCGCCTCGGCAATCTCGTTGTCGGTGCATCCCTTGTCCTTCGCCCGTTTGACGTGAACGTCGATGCACCACGGGCATTGGGTGACGTGCGCCGCGACGATCGCCATCAGTTCCTTGGTCTTGGCCGGAATCGCGCCGTCCTTGAATACGGTCTGCTCAAATTCGAGGAAGCTCTTGAAACTGTCCGGGGCCAACTCCCGGAGCTTGCGAAGACTCTTCTTGGTGTCCTTGCCGTAAAAATCCGCCATCGCCGTTCTCCTCTGGGAAAGTTTGCGCTCCTTATCGAATGATGCGCCTGATCGGCGTGAATTGCAAAATTGACCGGCGCGCGATGCTTCGGCGCGGCGATTGCGGACGCACCGGGGGCATCGGTCCGGCCCGATGCGGCCTTCAATTCTCTTGCAAAAGATTTTCGGCAGGACTAATTCTGAAATCATGTCGCCCATTAGCACGCATGGAATGTCGGATAAGCCGGGGTCGCCGGTCCTCCGATGCTCCGGGGGACGGCGAACGATCGGGTCCTTGTCTTCGGGAGAGGAGATGGCAGGGCAATGGAACAGGCCGCAAATCAAGGCACGGATTCACGTCCTTTTCCGGACGTAATCCTGCGCAGCCAGTTCTTCGGGCTGATTGCCGGGCGCCAGCTTACCAGCGAGCAGCGGCTGATGCTCGCGGTGCTGGCCGACGCAATTAACGTCGTGCAGGACTTTTGCGCTTCGGCGGCGCTTCGCAAGCGCAATTCCTTCAACGAAGCGTGGAACTGGATCTTCCGCAAGCGCGCCGCCTGCCCGCTCTCGTTCGAAAGTGTCTGCGACGCGCTCGGAATCAACCCGGAAGGATTGCGCGCCCGCCTCTCGCGAATCGTCGCGCAGCAGGGAGAGTCGCCCATCAGGCTCCGGATAAAGGACGGGAGCCGGATGCCGCACGTGACCGCAAATCGCGAACGCCGGCGCGTTCCCCGCGCGGTGGCGTCCGCGAAACCGGCGCACTGACGCCGGTTCCGGCTTCGGTTTCACGGATATTCGCGAGCGCCTCATCGCGGGTGCGCCCCTGGCCTATACTTCCCGTCGGCCCGACAGGGCGCTGGCGAGGGTGGCGGCGTCGCTGTATTCGAGGTCGCCGCCGGCCGGAAGTCCGCGCGCGAGGCGCGTGGTCCGCACGCCGTGCGGCTTGAGTGCGCGCGCGATATACAGCGCCGTCGCTTCGCCCTCGACGGTCGCGTTGGTCGCGATAATCACTTCCTGAATTGCGGAGGGCGGCGTGATGCGCGCGATTAGTTCCTTCATTTTGAGGTCATCGGGGCCAACGCCGTCGAGCGGAGCGATCGCGCCGCCCAGCACGTGATAGACGCCGCCAAAGCTCCGCGCCCGCTCGATCGCCATCAAATCTCCCGGCCCTTCGACGACGCAGAGCGACGCGCGCTCGCGCGCCGGGTCCTCGCAAATATGGCAGCGGGGATTGTCCGACAGCCCGAAGCATTCCGAGCACAGTCCGATCCGCTCCTTCATTTCGAGGAGCGCCTCGGCAAGAGCCATGACCTGCTCGCGCGGGCGGCCGAGCAAATTGAAGGCGAGCCGCGCCGCCGTCTTCTCGCCGATTCCGGGGAGCCGCGAAAGTTCCGCCACCAGCCGCGCCATCGCGGGCGGCAATCCATCCCCGCGCTTAAGATTTACCGCCATCGTCCGAATTGCCTCATAATCGCACGACTTCGCCCGCTGCCTTCATTTTCTCTTGTCCGCCTTCCTATGCCTTCGCTCTCAGTACAAGCTTTTTGCGGGAATTGGCTTTGGGCCGATGGCCAACCCGCGCAGGAAGGAAAAGTGCCGATAATCATTGAGGAAATTGGGTTCGTTTGGCGATTTTTATTTCTTTTCAGCGGCGCGGGCGGCCGCCGTTCGATTGTTACCTAGGAAACGGCCGGTCTAAATTATAACCTCTCCGCGCGTTTTCGATAAGGCTGAACCGGTTCAGCCCCGACCCGAGGCGCCCTATTCGATGCGTGCGCCGCTCCGAAATTTTCATCGTCTCACGAAATTTTTCCGAGGGCGGCGAGCGGGCCGAGCTTGCCGATTTCCTCCGCGACCATCTCCTGCGCGCGTTCGAGGCCGTCGTTGACCGCGGCCGCGATCAAATCCTCCATCATCGGCTGGTCGTTGGCGGCAATTATCGACGGGTCGATTTGTATTCTCCGCACGCGCATCGCCCCATCGACGATCGCGCGCACCAATCCTCCGCCGGATTGGCCCTCGACGGTTTTTTCCGCCGCGGCCTCCTGCATCTCCTTCAGCTTGGATTGCATCTCCTGCGCCTGCCGCAGCATTGCCGATAAATCGAAATCAGCCACGATAATTAACTCCGTTTCGAGGTGCTCCTAAGTTCCACCAGACGCGCATCGAGCGCGTCGAAGATGCCGCGGACCGCCGGGTCTGTGAGGATCGCCTGCTTTTCGTCCGCGGCGGGCGCGGCGTTCGGCGCCGGCGTTGCGCCGTTGGCGGCGGCGGACGGCGATGGGACCGGTAAGACCGATGGGACAGATGCCGCGGCGGCGGGCGCCGTTGCCGCGCCGGCGATTAGCTCGACGCGAATCGGACGGCCGAAATGCTCCGCCGCGAGCGCGGCGATGTCGCCTTTTTTGTCGTTCAGGTAGCGGACGTAAATGTCGTTGCGGGCCGTGACGGTGAGCACATCGCCGTCGAGCGTTAGCCCCGCGCCCTGTTCCATGAAGCCCGCCAGTGCGGCGCGCCGGCTGCGGATGAATTCGCGCAATTCGGGCATCTCGCGCGGGAGCGGATCGCTCGCCGGCTCGCGCAGCGGAGCCGCAGCCTTGACCTCGCCCTCGACGCGCATCCGCCGCGCTCCGGTGGCGGCCGACGGGGAGGACGGCGCGGGTGGCGCTCCCGATCCACTGCCGGCCGCCGAGGGCGGCGCGCCCGTCCCGATCGCGCGGAGCAATTCCGACGCATCGAGCACCGGCGCGAGCGACGCCATCCTGACCGCCGCCATCTCGAACAATAGGTCCGGATAGGGCGAGCGGATAATCTGTTCCTGCGCGCCGGCCATCAGATGGAACAGCCGCATCAAATCGCGCGAGCCGGCAGGTTCGGCAAGGCGGCGGATCTCCGCCGCTTCGTGATCGGCCAGTTCGTCGAGCAGGCTTTCCGAATCGTTCGCGGGCAGCTTGGCGGCGGCGAGGTTGCGGATCGTTTCGAGGAGGTCGCGGCCGAGCGATTCGAGATTTGTTCCGCGCGAAGCCAGTTCGCGCACTTGCCGCAGCGCCTGCGCGGCGTCCTTGTTCAGGATCGCTTCGGCCAGCCGCAGCACGGCGGTCCGCCCGGCCACACCGAGCGATGCGGCCACGTCGGCCTCGATCACTTTGCCCGCGGGCGCCGCGGCGATCGCCGTCTCGAGCATCCGCTCGGCGTCGCGCATGGAGCCGCCGGCCTCGCGCGCGAGGATGCGGAGCGCGGATTCCTCGGCCTCGATTCCTTCGCGCCCGGCGAGATCGTTCAGCCGTTCGAGAATCGTGCGATAGGGAATCCGGCGGAAGTCGTAACGCTGGAGCCGCGAGAGAATCGTTTCGGGCATCTTCTGCGGCTCGGTGGTCGCAAGGATGAACTTGACGTGGGGCGGCGGCTCCTCGAGCGTTTTGAGCAGCGCGTTGAAGGCCTGATCGGTCAACTGATGGGCCTCGTCGATGATGTAAATCTTGAAGCGGTCGCGCGCGGGCCGGTAACTCAGGTTTTCGATAATCGCGCGGGCGTCGTCGATTTTGCGGTAGGTCGCGCCGTCGATTTCGTTAACGTCGAGCGCGCGGCCGGCGCGAATCTCCACGCACGCGGCGCATTCACCGCACGGCTCCGCCGTGGGGCCTTTCTCGCAATTGAGGCATCGGGCCAGGATGCGCGCGGCGGTGGTCTTGCCGACGCCGCGGATTCCGGTGAACAGGAAGGCGTGCGCGATCCGGCCGCGCTTTAACGCCTCGCCGAGCGTGCGGGTCACGTGCTCCTGTCCCACGAGATCGGAGAATCGTTCGGGACGCCACTTGCGGGCGAGCACCAGATGGGAGGACGGAGACGAGGCCATTGGAAAATTTATAGCACGGGAACCGCCCGCCATGAGAACCGCCCGCCCAACGATAGCCAGGCACCCCCGCGGCACAGGGTGGCGGCCGGTGCCGTTGCTTCCTTCCGGACCTGGCGGGGTTCGCGGCCTTCCCTTGCGCGGGACCTGGCTATCGTTCGGTGGGCGGACGGAATAATTCGATTCGCCCGCGCGCAATCGATCTCGCGCCGCCTATTAGAGTACCACCGCCGCCGCCGCGCAACCGGATGCGGGTAAAGGCAACGGCGGATTTCCGCCGTGAAGATTGTTACTTCGCCACCAGTTCCACGACCGGGATATCGCGCGAGGTCTTCCCCTGGTAGCCGTCGTAGGCTGGCCACATGGCCGTTAGTTTCGGCCAGATTGCCTTCTTCTCTTCGGAGGAAATCGTGCGCGCGCGATATTCCCCGCTTGACGATCCGCGCTCGGCCCGCACCTCGGGATTTTGCGACAGGTTCAGATACCACGCCGGCGGCGAATCGTTCCCGCCGTACGATGCGACGATATAAAGTTTCCCGCCGTCCTCGATATAGAGCAGCGGCTTGGAGATTTCACGGCCCGATTTTCGGCCGCGCGCCGTCAGGATGAGCGTGTTGCGATTGGCGGCGGTAGCGCCGCCCATCAGGCGGTAAACGGTCACGTGCGCGTTGCTCATCCACCGGACCAGTCGATGCGCGAACGGACTGATTTTCATGAGACAAGCATCCTCCTATCGCGCGGCGGGCGCGAGCATTCCGAGCGCAATCCGATGCAGCCTGCGATCGCCGGCGGCGACGATTTGGCCGCCTTCGTATGGCTTGCCGCCGGACCAAGTTGTGACGATTCCACCGGCAGCCTCGATAATCGGGACGAGTGCCTGAATGTCGTAAGGCTTTAGTCCCGACTCGATCGCCAAATCGACAAAGCCGGACGCGAGCAGGCAGTAAATGTAGCAATCTCCGCCGTAACGCCGGAGCTTGGCCTTCCGCGCGACGCGATGGAAAGCGTCGGCTTCGCGCCGTCCGGTGAACATCGCTGGATCGGTCGCGCAGACCATCGCGTCCTCAAGGCGCGAGCATCGGCGCGTGCGCAGCGCGATTCGATTCCGCCCGCGCGTCGCGAACGCGCCCAATCGCGAGCCGGTGAACATTTCGCCGGTGTACGGCTGATGCATCACGCCGGCGATCGGGCGGGCGCCGTCGTTGAGCGCGATTAGAACGCCCCAATGCAATTGCCCGAGGATGAACGCGCGCGTGCCGTCGATCGGATCGATTACCCAAGTGAAGCGCTCCGTGCCCGGCGAATGGCCCTGCTCCTCGCCGAGGATTCCGTGGCGGGGATATTTGCGCCCGATCTCCGCGCGGATTGCGCGCTCGGCCTCGCGATCGGCGATCGTAACGGGATCGAAGCTCCCGCGCGCCGCCTTATTGACGATATCGATCCGTTCGCGGAAATGCGAAAGAATCTTTCGCCCCGCAATCCTCGCGGTTCGGCACGCGAACGCCGTGTAATCGGCGATCTCGCGATCGCTGAGCGCTGTCCGCGCCGGTCTCCTCACGGCAGTTCGTAACTCGAATCGAGCCACGCGAACATCAGTTCGTTCACCATCGACGGATCGAGCGGCGGCGCGCCGGCGCCTCCGCCGTACACCGCTCCGCTGCGCGGCGGCGTGGCGGGCGGATTCTTCGCGTACTCGACGCCGGCGGCCAAATCCTTGACGAAGCGCGCCGCCACGCCCGGAAGCGTCTGCGGAAGCGTGACGCAGATATGAAAGCCGGCGGGCTTCTGGCAGCCGTTCAGGCGCCATCCCTTCTGCGCGAGGTAATCGTTCACATGATAGATATTCACCGCGTCCGACATGAATGCGATGCAATAGGTCGGCTTGCCGATAATTTTAAGCTCCGGGATTTTCGCGGCGCCCGCCTTGATCGTATCGGCCGCCTTCATGATTCGGCGGGTGGTGCCCAAATATCCTTCCTCGCCGAGCGCGACGATCGCCGCCCAGGTCGAGGCGCTGATTCCTTCCGAGCGGCTGCCCGCGACGGTGGGCGATGCGTACAATCCGCCCTGCCAATCGCCCAGCGCGAAGTACATCTTCCGGCGCAGCGCCTTGTTGCGGAACAGCACAACCGACGCGCCCTTCAGGCCGTAGCCCCATTTGTGCGTATCGCACGACATCGAGGTGACGCCCGGCAATCGGAAATCGAAGGGCGGGATATCGTAGCCGAGCTTCGCGATCCACGGCAGGATGTATCCGCCGAAGCAGCTATCGACGTGCATCGGGAGGTTCTTTTCGAGCGCCAGCGCCGAGAGCTTTTCGATCGGATCGATCAGCCCGTGCGGATAGTTCGCGGCCGAACCGGCGATCGCGATCGTGTTCGGGCCGATCGCGGCGCGCATCGCGGCAACGTCGGCCAAATAATCGGGACCCACCGGCACGCGAATCAACTTGATGCCCCAGAAGTGCGCACCTTTGGAAAACGCCGGATGAATCGTATCGGGCACGACCATCTCCGGCGCCGTGATTCCGCGCTCGGCCTTCGCTTTTTCACGATACGCGAGCATCGGCAGAATGATGCTCTCGGTCCCGCCCGAGGTGATCGCGCCGCAAACGTCCGCATTCGGATCGCTCTCGCGCGCCTGCTGCGCGCCGAGCATCCGCGCCGTCATCGCGATTATCTCGCCCTCGAACTTGGTGCCGCTGGGGCACATGTCGCGCTGCAAAAGATTGACGTGGGAATAGAGCGAAAAGACCTGATTCAGGTAGGCGTAATGCTCCATTCCGCCGTGGTAGTAGGTGCCGGAAATTTTCCCGTTCTGCCAGCGGGTGTTCTCCTCGCGCGCGATCGCGCGGAGTTCGCGCAGCAAATCGGGTCGCTTGCGCCCCTGCTTGGGAATCTCGCGAAAGGTTTCGTACTTGTCGCGATACGGGAACATGTCTCCGAACGGTCCGGACGGCGCCGGTTCTTTTTTCGCTGCCTTGGCCATGATGCGCTCCTCTAAAAAGTTTCGTGAACATTGGTATCACAGGCGGCGGGTTTCTCAATATCCCCCGTATGCCGGTAGTGGGCGGTTTTGAAAATTTGTGCGGTAGGGGCGGC
>JBOHWK010000128.1:0-8828 GCA_050736715.1 Binataceae bacterium (SeqCode)
AAGATCGACCATTACGTGCGCCACTACAACGCCCACAAACGCCCCTTCGCGTGGACCGCCAGCGCCGATTCCATCCTCGATAAACTCCAGCGTCTTTGTAAGCTTATTAATGGGACAGGACACTAGAGACGTGGTATTGATAATTTTGGACGCTTACGGGGGAAGCCTCGCCGGAAGAACGAAGCTTCAGAAGCTATCGTACTTTGCTGGAATCATGGCAGGTCTCGATTTGGGCTTTCAGGCACACTATTACGGACCTTACTCTCCGATCATCGAGCAGGCAGTGGGGGAGCTAAAGAGCCTTGGTTTCGTGAGTGAAGAGACGCTGGGATTCGGGATGGTACAGAATCCGTTTTTTGGAGAAGTACGAAGGTTCGATTATCAGCTCACTGCCGATGGTAAGACCATAGTGGCTGATCTGCAGAGGCGAATCCCACAGGAGTCTGAGCGCCTGTTTGAGATTGTAAGCAGGATCAAAGGCGCCGGCGATCCAGATTATCAGGGACTTTCACTGGCAGCGAAAACCTATTTTATCCTCAACCGCCAAGGGAAGCCGGTGACCTATTCAGACCTTGAAAATGAGGCGAAGAATTTCTCTTGGGACTTGCCCTCCGAGTCGGTGAGAACTGCCGTGGATTTTCTTGCGAAGCTCGGTTTGGTTGAAAAGAAGTAGGCGAGGGATTTAGGCACTACGTGCGCTAGCGTTGGCGCGGGGCCAATCGACATAACCAGCGTGACCTGTGTAGCATAGATTCCGTAGCGGTCACATTAATCGCGCGGCGTGGCGAGCTTGATTGCGAGTGCGGCGGCATCCGCCGGAGGTTTAGCGCGATACAGGCCGTCGATCTCGTGCCACGAATTGAGCGCGACGAGCGGCTTGCCCAGTTTTTTCGCGAATCCGATCTCGGCGAGCGTACCGCCTTCGCCCGCCAGCGCAACGATTGCATCCGCGCTCGCGACGATTATCGCGTTGCGCGCCTCGCCCATCCCAGTCGCGATTACGTACTCGATATGTTGATTTGCGGCGCTCCGGTCGTAGCCGGGCAGGATGCCGATAGTATGGCCGCCGGCCTCCTGCGCGCCCGCGGCCGCCGCTTCCATCACGCCGACGCGCCCGCCGCAAATCAGCACCGCGCCGCGCGTTGCGATTTCGCGTCCAACTTCGCGCGCGGCTTCGCACAGGGCAGGCGGTGCATCGCCCGCGCCAATCACCGCAATCACCGGCTGACGCTTCATCGAAGAGGCCGCCCTCACAAGCCGAGCTTTTCCGGCAGTTCGGCGAGGTCGTTGATGATTATATCCGGCGCGGGAATATCTTCGGGCAGTTCGCGATCCTTGCGGCGAATCCACGCCGAGCGCATCCCGGCGCGCTTCGCCCCCTTCACGTCGTCGTTCGGAGTATCGCCGACGTAGAGGACTTCGTGCGGCTCAACGCGCATGGCATCAAGCGCGCGCCGGAAAATCAGCGGATGCGGCTTTCTAAGCCCCGCGCGAGCCGAGATGATGGCAACGTCGAACAATTCATGGAGGCCGGTGTCGCGCACGATCAGTTCGCCGGTCTCGGCGTCGTCGAAATTGGAGATCAGCCCAACACGGTACCGCCGCGCGATCTTTTTCATCGCCGCGATGCGCTCCGGCGGCGCGTAAGTAATTTCGCGAATGCGTCCCATGTGGATGCGCCGGATTCGATCGGCAAGCGCGTCCGCTTCCGCGCCGGTGAAGCCCGCGCGATCGAGGGTGCGCGAGAAGCGTTCGAGGCAGGTGATTTCAACCGGCTCGTCTCCCGACCGCGCCGAATGAATCTCCAGCGCAACGGCGTCGTGCGCCGCCATGAACGCCTCGCGGTCGAATCGCTCGCCGAGCGCGGCTTCCAATTCCGAAAGAAACAGCGGCGCGGTGCTTCGGATCTCGCGCCCGCGCCATTCGAATTTCGGCAGCGCCTCCGGATTCCAGTTGACCAGCGTGTCGTACAGATCGATTACGACCGCCTTGAGACCGTTCTCAACCGCGGCCATTCAATGCTCCCGCCGTGGCGGCCAGCGCGAGGAGATTGATGATCAGCACGGCGCCATTCAACCGCACCGACAACCGATGCATCCGGTCGAACTCGGCCTTTTGCGCCGGATCGGGATTCGCCTCCTCCGTCACGCCGCGAATTGCATGGACTCGTGGCAGCAGCACTTGTCCGGCATAGAGGCTCAGGCCGAGCGCGATCGCAACCGCGATCGCGGCGCCGCCCCACCATAACCGAGCGTCGCGCGAGACGGTGAAATAAACCCCGATGATGAGACTGATTGCGCCCGCTACGTAGCCAACCAGATAGTAGCGCGGAAAGATTGCGCCGATGACTTTGCCCGCATCGGGCCGGGCGAGGTTTCCGAACACGGTCGCCGTGAAAATCGGAAAAAACACCATCGCCCCAATCCAGCATCCCAACGCCAGCAGATATACAAAAAGCAGCACGGCAAAACTCCTGTTTGGTTGCAATCAATTCAAGTACGATTTTGGCGCGCCGGAAATCGGCTGACGGCCGGCGAAGCCGCCGTCGATCGGATGCCACGCCAAAATTCGTGGCTCGCCGAATTGCCAGCACAGAAACACGACCTCGTCGCCGGCGTCGTAGGGGAAATCGACCAGTCCTTGTTCAAGGTCCTTCAGGACGGCGCCGGTTGCTTCAATCTCTTCGGCCGCGGCCGCGATGCTGCGGGCGAAGGAGCGCAACTCCGGATGCCGGCTGGAAAGCTCGGCGAATTCGGTGCGCAGAATCGCGGGGTCGCCGACCGCCAATTCCTGAATGCGGGCGCGAAGCGAGCTGGCCTGCATCTGCAATCTTTCCATCAGGATGGCGAGGCGGGGAATCAGTTCGTTGGCCTCCTCCACGCTGAACAGTTTATCAAAACGATGTTTGTGCAAAGCTATCGAACCCGTCTTACGCCATGAAAATACGCAGGCAGCTTAGCGCATTAGCGCCACCGCTTGAAACCGGGCCGGTGGCGCGAACCGTCCGGCATGATTAGTTTAATTTTGAGAGGCCAGCTTGTCCGCCCGCAAGCCGTATATTACGGTGAACATCGGATGATGCGGAAGCGCGGGCCGGGTACCCTCTCGCGAGGACTTCCATAAATGGCCGAAAAACCCAAAAGTGAAAAACGCTTCGACCTGGAAGAAGACCTGACCAAGGCCGAAATTCCCGGCGTGCTTCCCGTGTTGCCGCTCCGCGGCATCGTGGTCTTCCCCAGCCAGATCATTCCGTTTCTGGTCTCGCGCGCTTCTTCGCTCAAGCTGATCGAGGAAGCCGGCGCCGAGCCGAAAATTATCGCGCTGGCCACCCAGCGTAATCCCGAGGAGGAGCAGCCGGAGCCGGACGGTCTCTATCCGGTGGGCACGGCGGTGCGAATCCTCAAGATGCTGCGCTACCCCGACAATAGCGTGCGCGTGCTGGTGCAGGGGCTGGCACGGGTCGAACTGACCGAATTCACCAAGCGTGACCCGTATTTCGCCGCCCACGTGACGCGGCTGGTCGATTCGACTCCGCCCGGCAAGGAGATCGACGCTCTGCAGGCGCATCTGGTGGGCCAATTTTCCAAGTTTGTCTCGCTCGTTCCCTACCTGCCCGACGAGTTGCAAGTGATGGCGATGCAGGTGAAGGACGCCGCTCGCCTCACCGACATGGCCGCTTCCTACCTCAAGATTGCGGTCGAGGAGGCGCAGGGCTTGCTCGCGAGCACCGACGTGCGGGCGCGGATGGAAAAGCTGATCGCGATCCTGGCCCGCGAGATCGAATTGCTCGAGATCGGCCATAAGATTCAGTCGCAGGTCCAGACCGAACTCAACAAGAGCCAGCGTGAATATTACCTGCGCCAGCAAATGAAGGCGATTCAGAAGGAACTCGGCGAGGGCGACTCCCGCAGCAGCGAAGCCGAGGAACTGGCCAAGAAGATCGAAGCCGCCAAAATGCCGGACGAGGCGCGCAAGATCGCCGACAAGGAACTCGACCGGCTCAAGATGATTCCGCCCGAATCCGCCGAGCATACCGTCGTGCGCACCTATCTGGACTGGCTCGTCAGCCTGCCGTGGAGCGTCTCGACCGAGGACAACCTCGACATCAAACACGCCCGTCAAGTGCTCGACGAGGACCATTACGACCTCGATAAAATCAAGGAACGCATCCTCGAGTTTCTTGCGGTGCGCCAACTGAAGAAGGACACCAAAGGCCCGATCCTCTGCTTCGTCGGACCTCCGGGCACCGGCAAGACCTCCCTGGGCCGCTCGATCGCCCGCGCGCTCGGCCGCAAATTCGCCCGCCTGTCGCTCGGCGGCATCCGCGACGAAGCCGAAATCCGCGGCCATCGCCGCACCTATATCGGCTCGCTGCCGGGCCGGATTATTCAGGGACTGCGCAACGCCGGCTCCAACAATCCGCTCTTCATCCTCGACGAGGTGGACAAGCTCGGGATGGACTTCCGGGGCGATCCGGCCTCGGCGCTGCTCGAAGTCCTCGACCCTGAACAGAACAACTCCTTCTCCGACCATTACCTCGACATTCCCTTCGACCTGTCGAAGGTGCTGTTCGTAACCACCGCCAACGTCCTCGATCCGGTTCCTCATGCGTTGCGGGACCGGATGGAAGTGCTGGAACTTCCGGGCTATACCGAGGAAGAAAAGCTGCAAATCGTCAAGCGCCATATCGTCCCCAAGCAGTTGACCGAAAACGGCCTCGCCGATCGGAAGATTGAGTTCGACGACGCGGCGCTGGGCGAAATCATCCGCAGCTACACGCGCGAAGCGGGATTGCGCAATCTCGAACGCGAAATCGCGCGGGTCTGCCGCAAAATTGCGCGCACAATCACCGAAGGGGAAGCCGCGCCCGAGCGCATCACCGCCGCCGATGTGCAGCGTTATCTCGGCCCGCCCAAATACTTCGCCGAAGTGGCGGAGCGCACCCAGGAGCCGGGCGTCGCGACCGGCCTTGCCTGGACGCCCGCCGGCGGTGACATCATTTTCATCGAAAGTACGCGGATGGCCGGCCAGAAGGGGCTTACGCTGACCGGATCGCTCGGCGACGTGATGAAGGAATCGGCGCAGGCCGCGCTCTCCTACGTTCGCTCGCGCGCCGAGCGGCTCGGCATCCAGCCCGACTTCTACGAGAAGTCCGACCTCCACATCCACGTTCCGGCGGGCGCGATTCCCAAGGACGGCCCGTCGGCCGGAGTGACGATTGCCGCCTCGCTCGCCTCGCTCTTGACCGGGCGTCCGGTCCGCTCCGACATCGCGATGACGGGCGAAATCACGCTGCGCGGCAAAGTGCTGCCGGTGGGAGGAATCAAGGAAAAGGTGCTGGCCGCGCGCCGCGCCGGAATCAAGACGATTATCCTGCCGCGCCGCAACGAGCGCGATTTGGAGGACATTCCGGCCGACGTTCGCGGCGAACTGGAGATGATATTCGTCGATCGGGTTGACGAGGTTCTCGGCCACGCGCTCCGCGACGGCGACGGCGCCGAGAAGCAGCCTCCCGCCGAGCAGGAACGCACCGTGCTGAATTAGCGCGCCTAAGGGAAGGCGTGGCTTCGTTCGCGTCGCGGCCGCCGTTGGCGCGGCTGCGGTCCTGCGCGTCTGATTTTACCTCCGCAGATTTGCCGCATCGAGGCCTGCGCTTCATCGACTCGCGACAATTCATGAACGGCGGATTTTGCTCCGCGTAGAATTTCTGGTAGATTCTTGATGGCTGTTTGGCAGCCACTGCTGGTTTCATAGGCTACCTTAATTCGTCGGGGGAGATTATGAAGGAACGATCAACCAAGAACCGGATCGATGCGATTGCATCCTTCTTTGCGATCGGTGCCGCGCTGGTTGCGGCAGTTTTCATTTCTGTACCGAAGGCAGCTTCGCAGGGCGCACCGCCATCGGTATCGCAGGCGGCTCCGCCACCTCCGCCGGGCGCGGTAATTCCGCCCGATGCTCCGCCGGTTGAATTTCAGCCCCTCCCGCCGGCGCCCGATTGGCCGCCTCCGCCCGTCGGCCCGCCGGTCACCTCCGGGACTTGGACGGCGCTGAACAATCAGCCGTATGGCCAAAGTATCAATTTTTTCCCGGGGAGCATCTTCTTGCTCACCGACGGAACGGTCCTCGCTCAAGATACCAATCTTGGGACCAACAACGACTGGTGGAAGTTCACGCCCGACAATACCGGCAGCTACTTGAACGGGACTTGGAGCCAAATCGCAACGCCCGGCCCGTGTCCCAACGGATATCCGGGACAGAGCTCCTCCACAATCTACGATCCGCTCTATTACGCTTCGGCCACGCTGCCTGACGGCCGGTTCATCATGATCGGCGGCGAATACAATTGGAACTACGCTTACACTGGTAACGGCAGCGAGGTCTGGACCGATCAGGGCGCAATTTACGATCCGTCCGCGAATACCTGGACCTGCATCACCGCGCCGGCCGCATGGACCACAATTGGCGACGCGCAGTCAGTCGTCCTGCCCAGCGGAACATTCATGCTAGCGCAACCGGTCGGTATCGGCGGCCCGTCCGGAATCCAGCTCGCCACAATAAACGCCGGCACGAATCCTCCCACCTTCAACACTCCCTTCACTCCGGCCGGCAAGTCCGTCGATGGCAGCGGTTACAACGACGAAGAAGGATGGGAGTTGCTGCCAAATGGCACGGTCTTGACGCTTGAGGTTTGGAACTCGAGCATTGGTACCGACACTCCGGCGCTTGCGTACACTTCCGGTACGCAGACATGGGCCAGCGCCGGGACCGCACCCGATCCGCTCGTCAACAGCACCCTGCGCGAGATCGGGCCGGCGGTCTTGCGCCCCAATGGCACTGTGTTCGCCACGGGAGCCACCGGATACAACGACATCTACACCCTCGCGACTCCAATTTCGACCGCCTCCAGCGGTACTTGGGCCAGCGGCCCCGCCGCTCCGACTGACACGGTTACCGCCGGCTCCTGTAGCAGCAAGACGGAGAGTTTCGTCGAGGCCGACGCTCCCGCCGCCGTACTCCCCGACGGCAACGTTCTCATCGCGCCCGGACCGGTTGACGCCAGTTGCACCGGAGTAGCGACCACGCCGTGGCTTCCGATTACCGAATTCTATGAGTTCGATGGCTCCACGCTATCGCGAGTCAATGATTCGACATATGCAAACACGGTCCCATCGTTCTCCGGGCGGCTGCTGACGCTGCCCACGGGCCAGGTTATGTACACCAACGGCTACGACTACATCGAGCTTTACACTCCCGCAGGCAGTCCCAATGCTTCGTGGAAGCCAACCATCACAGCCTCGCCGTCATCTGTGACTCCCGGAGGAGCGAACTACTCTCTGACCGGGACGCAACTCAACGGTCTCACGCAGAACAATTTCTACGGCGACGATTATCAGGCCGCGACGAATTTTCCGTTGGTGAAAATCACGAACAATGGCACCGGCCATGCATTTTATGCGCGCACCCACAGCTTCAGCACGATGGGCGTGGCAACCGGCAGCACCTCGGAATCGGCGGAGTTCGACGTGTCGGCATCGACGGAATGCGGTGCGAGCACGATTACCGTCGTCGCCAACGGCATCGCATCGTCGACGTCGCCCGCACTAACTGTTAACTGCCCGACGCCGACGGCTACAATTTCACCGACGCCAACCGTCACCGCGACGCGAACCGCCACGCCCACTGCGACCGTCACGCGCACCGCAACTAAAACGTCCACCCCGACGGAAACCGCGACTACGACTGCTACGCCGACTGTGACCGAGACGCCGACGCCATCGGCGACGGCGAGCACGACGATGGCGCTAACCGGGGCCGCGAGTTGCGGCTCGGTGGTGGAAGGCTCGACGACCAGCCAGGGGGTGACGGTGAAGAATTCGGGCCGGACCAATCCGCTGTTCATCGGCAGCTTCGCGCTGACGGATACGAGCGACTTCACGATCTTCGTCGAGGGCTGCCCGCTGGATTCGCCGATCGCGGCGAACACCACCTGTCCGCTGACGATCTCCTGCACCCCGCAGTCGCTCGGGACGATCGATGCGAACCTGACGGTGATGGCGAACACGGCGTTAAGTCCACAAGCGTTCGCGCTGAGCGTGACCGGGACGGCGCCGCCGAACACGACCGACTCGATCATGGACAACGGCGGAACGGCGAGCGCGCCGGCGTACCCAACGGCGAATTACGGAACGGTGGTGGCGGGCAGCGCGCAGACGACGCAAGTAATCACGATCAAGAATACGGGGCGAACCAATCCGCTGGTGTTCCAGAGCCTCGCCCTGACGGCGAACACGGTGAACAACGAGTACTCGATTGTGACTACGACCTGCCCGGCGGCGCCGGGCGGAGTGGGGACGCTCTCGACCTGTACGGTGACGGTGGGGCTGACGCCGAACGCCGGCGACCTGAGCGGGACCGTGTTGAATGGGACGTTCAGCATCTTTGTGAACTCGGCGGCTGGGAACAGCGGCGCCGCGCCCAGCGAGGAACAGGACGTTCCGCTCACCGCGACGGTGATGTAGCGGAGCTGGTAGCAATGCGGTCGTTTTCGCGGTAGTATCGTGCGAGCGGTCGCTTCCTTGGGGCCGACCGAAGAGAGGAATATGGACCTGCTCGCTCCAACCCACCTGCTGATCATTTTGCTGATCGTGCTGGTGATTTTTGGGCCCAGCAAGCTCGGCGATGTGGGCGGCGCGCTTGGGAAGGCGATCAAAGACTTCAAGAAGGCCGTCAACGATCCCGAAGAGGCCGGAAAATCATCGGCCAAGGCCGAAGAATTAAAGGCGCCCGACGCCGCCAAGCCCGACAAAATTTCTTAGCTTCGTAGA
>JBOHWK010000129.1:0-7092 GCA_050736715.1 Binataceae bacterium (SeqCode)
GTGTTGGAGGCCTGCGTCGGCGGCGGCGGCCAAGCCTTGGGCTTGGAAGCGGCCGGGGTTCCGCTGCATTGCGGCTGCGATATCGATTCCACTGCGTGCGAGACGTTGCGGCTCAAAATGCGACGAAGGGAACGGGAGGCAGTATGATCGATCTGACACGAGAGGATTGGACAGAAATCTATTATGCGCTCGAAACGAAATCGCTGGCGTTGAGGCAAGGGAATATGGGGCCGGAAGATAGACCCGGCCAAGACGCTGAGTGGATTGCTCAAATAGAAGAAATCAAACAAGCGATCGGCCCTGACGGTGCCAGGGCCGCATGCGAAGGCGTCGCCCGCGGCAAATAATTCATCTGCGGCGAGGTTTCTTTTTGGCAAGGACATGCCTCACACAGCGAAGATCGGAACGCATTGGCAGAGCGATGAACTCGATGCGATTGTCGCCGACTATTTCGCCATGCTGGCGGCTGACCTTTCCGGCCAGCCATACGTCAAATCCAGGCATAGTAAGGCTCTCATGTCCCAGATTGGCCGCACGCACCGTGCCGTCGAGTTCAAGCACCAGAACATCTCGGCTGTGTTGGATGAGCTGGGTATGCCATGGATTCCTGGCTACATACCCAAGAGCAACTATCAGAACGCCATTTTCGATGCGATTGATCGTTACCTTACCAAGCACCCGGATATTCTCGAATCTGTCCCAGCTTCGCCGACACCTCCACCATCGCCAGCCGAAATTTTCGTTGCGCCGCCACCACTCGAAACGGCCCCTGATCGGATTCCAGAGAGATTAAAGCGTCTTGTCCGAAAATTCGATCCGGTCGCGCGTGATCATCGCAACCGCTCGCTTGGCAAGGCCAGAGAGGAGTTTGTTTATAAGCTTGAGCGTCGCCGACTGGCCGTAGCCGGTCGCTTAGACCTAAGCCAAAAGGTGCGATGGGTTGCCGCGGAAGATGACGTTGGCGCAGGTTACGATATTCTCTCGTTCAATACGACCGGACACGAGCAATTGCTTGAGGTGAAAACAACCAACGGGTCTGCACGCACGCCATTCTTCCTGACCCGCAATGAGCGTGACGTGGCAAGGGAGCGCCCTGCGGAATGGTGCATTTATCGCGTTCATTTGTTTGCAACAGAGCCTCGCATCTTTACCATTTCGCCACCATTGGAATTTGCGCTGAGTCTCCGCCCGGAGCTATGGCGCGCATCGTTTTTCGGTCACGCAGAGGAGAAGCGACAATGAGAGGCGCGTAACCGCAAAGCTACGGCGGTTTCTAGGGGCATGATCGCGTTGCCCCGCCGGGTCAGATTGCGCGCGGCGTGAGATGCGGAACCCCTTGGGAATCGGCTTCGCCCCGCCCGGCGGCAAAAAGAATGAGAGTTCCGTCCCTAAAGGACCTCTCCCGGCGATCGGGAGAGGAAGCGCGGCGCGCCGCTTGCTTTCCTTACCATGCAAGCGGCGTGACGCGCCGGTGAGGGACCGCTGACTAAAGACATTCCGCGATTCGTTCAAGCACGTCTTCCAACCCATCCAACACCTCTTCGTTCCAAAAGCGCAGAACTCGGTAGCCTCGATCTTCAAGCCGTGCGGTGCGGCGTCGATCGGCCCGCTCGATCGCTTCTTCGCCATGCTGGCTGCCGTCGAGTTCAATTATCAGGCGCGCTTTCAGGCAGAAGAAATCGGCAATGTAGGGCGGGATCGGATGCTGGCGGCGGAACTTCGCTCCCTTGAGTTGGCGGTTGCGCAGGTGCGCCCATAATTTATGCTCGGCATCGGTGCTCGCGGCGCGGAGCGCCCGCGCACGGTCGCGGTCGAGCGGAGGTGCGGCAGGACGGAATTATTCATGCGGTAACGTTGGATTTCAGCGATAGCGGTCCCTCACCTGCGCGTCACGCCGCTTGCAAGATAAAGGATCGCAAGCGCCGCGCCGCGCGTCCTCTCCCGATAATAGGGAGAGGTAACCGGAAAAGCAGCCAGCTAACCGTGAACAACCGGCAACCTGGGTAATACTTTTTTGCTCCCGCCGCAAAGTGATTTTTGTTCACGGATGCTTCTGGCATCGCCACAAGAGGATGCCTGCGGGCTAGCGTGCCTCGATCGCACGCCGCATTCTGGCGCTCCAAACTCGCCGGAAACATTAAACGCGATGCCGGGTATCCCGCGCGATTCGGGGCGATGGGCTGGCGCACGTTGATAATCTGGGAATGCGAGACAGGAAACGAAAGGCGCGTAACCCTGAAGCTACGGCGGTTTCTAGGTCCATGATCGCCTTGCGCCGTATGGGATGGCGGGTGGCGAATATCTGGGAATGCGACATCCGCCGCTGGAAACGCGAACGGCTGATCGTCGAGCTAAAGCGAATGTTTCCCCGCGCCCCTACAGGGCGCGAAATTTGCCACGATCCTTAGCCTAGGGCGTTGCCTTAGGCTAGTATGCGTCGGCGCTTTCAGCGCCGCAGACGAAATAAGAAATTACCGCGCGACGCACCCATTTGACACCCTACCGGGGGTTAGTTAGGCTCGACTTCGCATCTTGCGGAACGGGAGTAAAAGCGCGGCTGGCGCAGCGGTCAATCAATTTCTCGATGCGGCGCCTGTGTGAATAACACGTGCGGCATGGCGCCGAGGCTGAGCCTCGCGAGGGCTGGCGCGAGTTGGTCCGGGACAGAGGGAACAGAAGCATGAATCGATCGCTGACCAGTACTTTAATTGCCACAACTCTAGCGGGGGCGGCGATTCTTTCCGAGGTGCCGGCAATGGCCGTTCCCGCCATTGCTGCCGATCTCCGGCCGATCGCGTACAACGCCAAGCCGTCCTTTAACGAGGCGAAGGTTAAGTCGGCAAGGCTCGCCTTTACGCCGATCGCCTTTGGCAAGGCCGCCGGCAGCGAATCCTTCACTGTCGGGGACAGGGGCGCCGTGCCGGGGTAGGCCGAAGCCGGCCGGTGAGGCAATGGCGCCCGCGATTCAGGCGATCGAGCTCTGCAAGCGCTTCGGCGATCTTACCGCCGTCGAGCGGCTGAGCTTTACGGTCGAGCCGGGCGAAATTTTCGGCTTGGTCGGCCCCGACGGCGCCGGCAAGACCACTACGATGCGCATGCTGGCGGGCGTGATGACGCCCGACGCCGGCTCAGCCATGGTCGCGGGATGCGACGCGATCCGCGACCCCGAAGCGGTCAAGCACCGCATCAGCTATATGCCGCAGCGATTCGGCCTTTACGAAGACCTGACCGTCGATGAAAACCTCCGCTTCTATGCCGACCTGTTCGGTATCGCGCGCAAGGAACGCGCGGAACGGGCGGCGCCGCTGCTCGCCGCCGCCGGGCTGGCCGAATTCCGCGCGCGGCTCGCGGGGAACCTGTCGGGCGGGATGAAGCAGAAGCTGGGGCTGGCCTGCGCGCTGATCCATCGCCCGCAAGTGCTGCTGCTCGACGAGCCGACCACAGGCGTCGATCCCGTTTCGCGGCGCGATTTCTGGCGAATTTTGTACGGACTTCTCGCGGAGGGCGTGACGATCCTGATCTCCACCGCCTATCTCGACGAAGCGGAGCGCTGCGGCCGGATCGCGATGCTCCATCGGGGCCGCGTCTTGCATTGCGGCACGCCGGAGATGCTCAAGCGCCAAATGACGGGGGCGATGTTGATTGTCGTCTCGCCGCGGGCGCGTGACGCGCGCGACGCGCTCGTGGGCGCGCCGGGAGCCTCCCGAATCGTGATGGCGGGAGACAGCGTGCGGCTCGCGGTGGACGATGCGCGCCGCCGCGCCGGCGAGGTGCGCGACCGGCTCGCCGCGGCGGGAATCCCGTTCGATGAAATCGCACCCGCGCAACCGACGATTGAGGACCTGTTCGTCGCCTCGATGGGAACCGGAGGCGCCGATGACGGCGATTGACGCGGCGGCGCAACGGCCCTCGGTCGAGGTAATCGATCTGGTGAAGCGCTTCGGCAACTTCACGGCGGTCGATCGGGTGAGCTTCTCGGCGCAGCGCGGCGAAATCATGGGCTTCCTCGGCCCCAACGGCGCGGGCAAATCCACCGTCATTAGGATCTTGTGCGGACTTTTGCGCCCGACCGCCGGCCGCGCGATCGTCGCGGGCCTGGATGTCGCCGCGGAGCCGGAAGCGGTCCGCCGCTGCATCGGCTATATGTCGCAGAAGTTTTCGCTCTACGACGATCTTACGGTAACCGAGAACCTCCGCTTCTTCGCCGGAATGTACGGCGTCGCGCCGGAGCGGACCGATTCGCGGATCGCCGCCGCAACCGAAATGGCGGGGCTGCGCGGGCACGAACACAACCTGACCGGCACGCTCGCGGGCGGATGGAAACAGCGGCTCGCGCTCGGCTGCGCGGTGCTGCACGAGCCGGCGGTCCTGTTCCTCGACGAGCCGACTTCGGGCGTCGATCCGAATTCGCGGCGGCGCTTCTGGGAACTGATCCATCGGACGGCGGCCGGCGGCGTGACGGTGTTCGTCTCGACGCATTACATGGACGAGGCGGAGTATTGCAACCGAATCGCATTAATCAATCGGGGGCAAATCGTGGCGTTAGGTACTCCGTCGGAGTTGAAGCGCCACGCCGCCGCCGGCGCGGTGCTGTTGGCCGAGTGCGCCCCGCTTGGCCCGGCGCTCGACGCGGCGCAATCGGCGCCCGGGGTGGCGGACGCCGCGGTGTTCGGCAACGCGCTTCATCTGACGGTCGCCGATCCCGCGGCGGCGCTCGCGTCGCTGCCCGCCTATTTCGCCGCGCGCAATATCCGCTGCGATCGGCTCGAGCCGATCCGGGCGTCGCTGGAAGACGTCTTCGTCGCGCTAACGGGCGCGCGGCCGCAACCGCATACGGAGAAGGCGCAATGAGCCTGGGCCGGCTAATCGCGATGGCCCGCAAGGAGTTCCTCCAAATCCGGCGCGACCCGCGGAGCCTGCTAATCGCGCTGATGCTTCCGATCATGCAGATGGCGCTGCTCGGCTACGGCATCAGCCTCGACGCGAAACACATTCCCGTTTACGCATTCGATCAGGAGGGCAGCCAGGATAGCCAGGCGCTGCTGAAGCATTTCCAGGCTTCGCAGTATTTCGACCTGGTGCGCACGGTGGATAATTACCACGACCTCAAATACGCAATCGATTCGGACCGCTGCAAGCTCGGAATAGTAATTCCGTGGGATTTTTCGCAACGATTGAGCGAACCGGGCGAGACTGACGTTCAAGTGATTGTGGACGGCTCGGACGACAACACGGCCAATCTCGCGATCGGTTACGCGCGCGCGGTGATTGCCGGATATTCCGCCCAGGTCCAGCGCAACTGGCTGAACGCCCAAGGCGTGCCGCTCGGCGGCGGCGGTTCGCTCTCGGTCGAGGCGCGGGTTTGGTTCAACGAAGATTTGGAAAGCCGCAATTTCATCATTCCCGGAATCATGGCGCTGGTGATGGCGCTGGTCGGGGCGCTGCTGACCTCGCTCACGATCGCGCGGGAATGGGAGCGCGGCTCGATGGAGCAGCTCATCTCGACGCCGGTGACGGCGCACGAGGTAATGCTCGGCAAGCTCATCCCCTATTTTGTCATCGGGATGATCGACGCGGGGCTGTGCGCGGCGATTAGCGTGTGGTGGTTCGCGGTCCCGTTCCGCGGCGCATTCTGGATGCTGTGCCTCACGACGGCGCTGTTTCTGATCGTTGTGTTGGGAATCGGCTTCATGATCTCGGCCGGAATGAAGAACCAGCTTGGGGCCAGTGGAATCGCGCTTCTGGTGACCCTGCTGCCAACTTCGCTCCTGTCGGGATATACTTTCCCGATCGATCAAATGCCGGCGCCGATTCGCGCGATTACCTATTTGGTGTATTCGCGCTACTACGTCACGATTCTCAAGGCGCTGTTTCTGAAGGGCGTCGGCGCCCGGGAGCTGGCGTTCCCAATGCTCGCGCTCGCAATCTATGCGGTTGCCGTCGGGGCGTTCGCGACGGGGGCGTTCCGCAAGTCGCTGGATTAAGAAGATGTGGCGGCGAATCTATCAGATGCTGGTCAAGGAGTTCCTCCAGCTTGGGCGCAACCGGCAGATGCGCATCCAGCTGGTTCTGCTCCCGATCGTGCAAATGCTGATATTCGGCTACGCCGCGACCTTCGAGGTTTCGCGCGTTTCGACCGTGGCGTTGGATTTCGACCACAGTCAGGAAAGCCGCGAACTGATCGCGCGCTTTCTTTCCAACGGCCGCTTCCAGCTCGCGGACATCCTTGCGAACCGCAAGCAGGCGCGCGGAATGATCGATCGAGGCGATGCGGCAATGGCGATACAAATCGATCCGCAATTCGCCGAACGGCTCCGCACGGGGCAGACCGCGCCGCTCCAGGCGATCGTGGACGGGACCAATTCCAATACGGCGCTGATTGCGCTCGATGACGTGGGACAGATAGCCACTCGATACGCCGATGATTATCAAACCGATTATATGAACCGGATCGCACCCCGCTATGCGGCGTTGATGCCGTCGGCCGGGATGCGGGAGCGTCCGTGGTTCAATCCTGACTTGAACAGCCAGTGGTTCTTCGTTCCGGGAATCATGGGCAGCCTTACGCTCGTGATGGTGATGAATCTGACGGCGTTCGCGATCGTGCGCGAGCGGGAGATCGGAACCCTGGAACAGATCATGGTCACGCCGATCCGGCCGCTCGAATTCATTTTGGGCAAAACCATCCCGTTCTTCTTCGTCGGGCTGGGGATCGCCGCGCTGGTCGCCGCCGCCGGCACGTTATGGTTTCAGGTTCCGTTCCGCGGCGGCGCGATCGCACTGCTGGTTGGCACGGCGCTGTTCCTCGTGAGCACGCTTGCGGTGGGCTTATTGATATCGACGCTCTGTTCGACCCAGCAGCAGGCGTTCGCCTCGGGCTTTTTTTACATCACGCCGGCATTTACGCTATCCGGATTCGCCTTTCCAATTGCGAGTATGCCGGCCGCGATGCAATGGCTGACCTACCTAGTGTCCTGTCCCATTAATAAGTTTACAAAGACGCTGGAGTTTATCGAGGATGGAATCGGCGCTGGCGGTCCACGCGAAGGGGCGTTTGTGGGCGTTGTAGTGGCGCACGTAATGGTCGATCTT
>JBOHWK010000130.1:0-10905 GCA_050736715.1 Binataceae bacterium (SeqCode)
GTCCCGGTAAGGGACCGCGGCCGCGGCCAATCCCGGTGCTGACAAGCGCCGCAATTTTTGCTATATAAAAGTTACCCATGACGCCGGTGCGAACCAGAGTCGCCGCGATGGCGGCGTTGTTCATCGCTCCTTGGATTGCGGGTTCAGCCGCATGGGGGCAGGCCACGCCTCGGAATCCCGCGCCGTACCGCATATCGACGATTTCTCCGCCTGCCGCCGCGGGTGGAGCGGCCTTTGAAAAGTCCGCTCCCGCTTCGGCCGGGTTCGGCGCCGTTCAGGATTCTGCCGCCGCTCCGGTAAAGAAAACGCTGCGCCAGCGCGTTAAGGCTCTCGTCGCCCGGCTGACTCCGGCGCGAATCAAAATGGACCTGCAATTCCGGAAGGCCAAGGCCGCGTTCCCCGCTTTTTGCCTACGTTGGCAGCGGGATTTGCGCGACCGCGAGACCAACAATCTCGCCCATCTGGTCTTTAACGACAAGGCCGGCTACCAGACCGCGACCTACACCGGATACGGCAAGATCGACGCCTGCACGGCGCATCAATCGAAGAACGGCTACGCAATCGGCCGAATCACCTACCGGGAATTCCAGTATTATCTCGCCGGCAACACCGAGGAAGCGGCCCGCCACGCCAAACCCAAGCCGATCGGCCTTACCAGCACGCTCGAAATCTTCCGCTGGGACAAAGGCAAGTGGTTCTATTAGGCCGCTGATTTCGCACCCCGCCGTTATTCCAGCGCGCCGCCGGCCGATCGCTTGAGAGTACCCTTGCGAAGTTCCCGCTCCTTGAGAATCGCGAACAGCACCGGCACTAGAATCAGGACCGCGATCGTTGAGGTGACCATGCCGCCCACGATGGGCACGGCGATTGGCTTCAGCACATCGTTGCCGATGCCGCTTTCGAAGAAAATCGGCGCGAGGCTCAGAATCACTACCGCCACGGTCATCAAGACCGGCCGGAGGCGATGGACGGCGCCTTCGAGCGAGGCCGCCGCGATGTCCTCCCTGGCGACGGTTCCCTTCGTCAAGCGCAGCTCCAGCGCCTCTTGAAGAAAAACGATCATTACAATCCCGGTCTCGACCGCGATGCCGAACAGGTCGATATACCCGACCGCGACCGCCACGCTGAAGTTGATTCCCATCAAGTACTGGAGCAGCAACCCTCCGGTCAGCGCATAGGCGGCGGGAAACAGCAGGATGAGCGCTTCGCCGATTGCATCGTAAAGCATATACAACAGAACGAAGATCGCGGCGAACACGGCCGGAACGATCAGGGTCAGCCGCTTGCGCGCTCTGAGTTCGTACTCGTATTCCCCGGACCATTTGAGGTTGTAACCCGGCGGCAGGTGTAATTTGGCGTCGAGCGCCTTTTGTGCGCGGGCGACATAGCCACCATAATCGGCGCCCGTCAAATCGACGAACACATAGGCCGTCAGCCGCGCGTCTTCGTCGCGGATCATCGAAGGCCCGGAACTCAGCGTTATATTTGCGACCTCGCCGAGCGGAATCTGGGCGCCGGCCGGTGTCATTATCGGCATCTGCCGGAGCGCGGGCAGATCGTTGCGATAATCCCGCAGGTAGCGCACGTTGATTGGAAACCGTTCCCGTCCCTGGATGGTGGTCGCGATATCTTCCCCTCCGATCCCGGAGCCGACCAGGCGTTGAACCGCGCCTACCGTCAGGCCGTAGCGCGCCGCTTCGGCGCGGTTCACATCGATGTTCACGTAGAAGCCCTGGCTGACCCGTTCCGCGTACACGCTTCGGGTTCCCGGAACTCCTTGCAGGACTTCTTCGATCTTCGAACCGATCCGCTGCAACTCGGCCAGATCGGGGCCTTGTATCTTAAGCCCGACCGGGGTCTTTATTCCGGTCAACTCCATGTCGAGCCGATTCTCAACCGGCATCGTCCAGGTATTGGACAGCCCCGGAAACTGAAGCTTCGCATCCATGCTTTGCACAAGGCGATCGTAGGTCATTGCGGCGGGCCACGCGCCGCGCGGCTTCAGCATCACCGTGGTGTCGTACATGCTAACGGGCGCGTTGTCGGTGGCGCTGTTGGAGCGTCCGATGGTTCCGAAGACGGTTTTGACTTCGGGGAAGGACCGGAGAATTTCGTCCTGTTCCTGCAACAGATGGCTGGCCGAAGCGATCGAAATTCCGGGCAGCGCCGTCGGCATATACAGGATCGAACCCTCGAAAACCGGCGGCATGAATTGGCTGCCGATCTTGCCGGCCAGCGGGAGCACCGCGAGAAAGAAAATCACGCTCGCGACAATCGTGATCTTTCGATGCTTCAAGCACCAGCGGACAATCGGCAGGTAGAGCATCCGAAAGAACCGCGATGCCGGGTTTTGCGCTTCCGGCTGAAACCGCTTTCCGCGCACCAAGAGCACCATCAGAATGGGGACGACAGTTATCGCCAGAATCGACGAAAAGGTAATGGCGAAAGTCTTGGTGTAGGCCAGCGGGCGAAACATCCTGCCCTCCTGCGCCTGAAGCAGGAAGACCGGAAGAAACGCGACGAGAATGATCAGCAGCGAGTAAAATAGCGGCCGGCCGACCTGTTTCGCCGCGCCCAGCACGATCCGGCGATGTTGCGCCGACTCCAGCCGCTCGCCGAATTGCGTGCGCTCGGCGAGATGGCGGTGCGCATTCTCGACCATCACGATCGAAGCGTCGATCAGCACGCCGATCGCCAGAGCGAAGCCGCCCAGCGACATGATGTTGGAGCTGACATGCAGGTAGTACATCGGGATGAAGGACGCGATCAGCGCCAGCGGAATGCTTAAGATCGGAATCAGCGCCGAGCGGAAGTGAAACAAAAAGATGACGATGACAATACTGACGATCAACGCTTCCGCAATCAGGTCGCGGGTAAGGGTATTGATGGATGCCTCGATCAGACCCGAACGATCGTAGCCGGACACGATTGTAACCCCGGCCGGCAAGCTTTTTCCCATCTCGGCGATTTTCCGCTTGATGCCGTTGATTACGTTCAGCGCGTTCTCGCCGTAACGCATCACGACGATCCCGCCCACCGTTTCGCCCTCGCCGTTCCATTCGGCCACGCCCTCGCGCAGATCGGGCCCGAAGCTAACCACGCCCAGATCGCGCACCAGAATCGGCGTTCCGTTGTGGCTTCCCACCGGGATGTTTTCGAGATCGCTCAGCGTCTTGATGTAGCCCAGGCCCCGCACCAGATAATCGGCGCCGGTCATCTCCAGCACTCGTCCGCCCACTTCGTTATTGCTGTCGCGAATCTTGTCGATTGCGGTTTTCAGCGGGATATGCAAAGCCAGGAGCCGGTTGGGATCGAGCTTGACCTGGTATTGCCTGACGAATCCGCCGATCGTCGCGACTTCCGCGACGCCGGGGACGGTTTCAAGCTGGTACCTGACGTACCAATCTTGCAGCGTGCGCAGGTCCGCCAGGCTGAGATTGTGTTTTTTGTCGAGCAATACGTATTCGTAAACCCAGCCCGCGCCGGTGGCGTCGGGCCCCAGCACCGGATGGACGTTCGGCGGCAATTGACCCTGCAACTCCTGCAAATACTCGAGTACCCGGCTGCGCGCCCAATAAAGATCGGTTCCATCCTGGAACACGACATATACGTAGGAATCGTTGAACATGCTTTGCGCGCGTACCGCCTTGACCCGTGGCGCCGACAGCATCGTGGTCACGATGGGATAGGTGACCTGATCCTCGATAATGTCGGGCGGCTCGCCCATCCAGTGCGTGTGAATGATGACCTGGACATCGGAAATGTCCGGCAGGGCGTCAAGTGGAATATGCTCTAGCGACCACGCTCCGGCCAGCACCAATCCAACTAGGAATAGAACGACCAGGAAGCGATTGTTGTCGCACCAATCGATGATCTTGCCGATCATGGCGGTCCTCGTCACCTCCCGCCGGATGCCGGCATCGTGAGCCGGCGGTCGGCGATCTGTTTTCCGCCCCGCTTGGCGATTACGGTAACGCTCCAGGTTCCGCCGCTTGGCAGGTCGATCTCGGCGGCGTATTTGCCGTTTTCCACTGGTTTGGCCGTGGCCGCCACGCGCATCGCCGACATCCCCATCGCCGGCATCGCGGGCATGAAGAAAACCAGCGAAACTTGCGCGTCTGTCACCGCCTGTCCGGCCGAATCGCGAACCGTGACTAGCACCCGGTTGCCGCCCTTGCGCGGCGGGCTGGGCTGGGTGGCGATCTCAATCGTGCCGGAGGGCGCATTGGCTTGCGCGCTCGCTCCGGGCGGCGGCGGCATAAAGGTTCCCATCGCCGCCTGCAATTGGCTTTCCGAGTCGATCAGGAAATTCGCGGAACTGACGATCCGATCGCCGGCGCGCAGGCCCTTGAGCACTACGAAGTAGCGGCCCGCCTGCGGGCCGAGTTCAACCTCGGCCGGCTGCAAATAGCCATCGCCCCGCTCGACAAAGACAATGTTGTGAGTTCCGGTTCGGAGCACTCCGGAGTCGGGGATGACCAACCTCCGTCCCAGCCGCGGCTTGAGCACGATGCTGACGTACATTCCGAGCTTGAGCAGGCCCTCAGGATTGGGAAACGCGCAGCGCACGCGCGCGGTGCGCGTGATGGGATCGATCGCCTGCCAGATGAAATCCACCCGGCCGCGAAAAGTCCTGCCCGGATACGTATCGACCTTCACCGATACCGGATCGCCAACCTTAACCTCGCCGAGCTGATTCTGATAGACGGCGGCGTAAATCCAGACGGTGGACAGGTCCGCGATGGTGTAAAGGCGCGCGTTGGGCTGCACGTATGCATTCGGCAGCGCCGACCAATCGATCACATAGCCGCTCATGGGAGAGTCGATTTCAACGGCGTCGCGCGCGGTGCGCTCGCGCTTGAGCCGCGCGATCTCCCGGGGCGAAACGCCGAACAGCCTGAGACGATCCAGCGTGTCGCGAACCAGGGACTCCGCACCGCCCGCCACCCCTTCGACGTCGCTGTGCTGGAGTTCCTGCGCGCCATCAAGCGCGAGCAGATATTCCTGTTCTGCGGTCGCTAGGTCGGGGCTGTAGATGGTGAAAAGTGGCTGCCCCTTTCTGACGTACTGGTAGGTCTGGTTGACGAGGGCTTTTCCGATCCAGCCGGCGAACCGGGTCTGCACATAGCCTTCGTGCTGTTCGTCAACCTCAACCGTCGCGGTGGTTTCGATCCTGTCTTTCAGCTCTTTTTCTTCGGCGGTTGCGAACCGGAGGCCGATGAACTGCTGGCGCTGCGGTGAAACCTCAATCGGAGCAAGCTTGGGTGCGCTCTCACCGGCGGCCGCCGGAGAGAAGGCCGCCGGCGCAAGCATCAGCATTAGGAGGATAGAAACCAGTGAATTCTTAATCTTGAGCGCTTTCACTTTACGATTCCTTCGATCGGCATCCCGACGGCGCGCGACAAATCCGCGGCGGCGGTTTGGTATTGTTCGATCGATTCGTAGCGGCGCATGCGGACATTTTCATAAGACGTGAGGCTGTCGATTAGCGTCAGAAAATCCACGATGCCCGTCCGATAGCCCGCTTGGGCTGCGGCGATCCGCTCCGCGGTTTGGGGCAGCAATGTCGTCCGGTAAATAGCCTCGTCGCGCGCCGCCGCCATCGCCGCCTCGTAAGCGTTCTGGACCTGATCGTTCACGGTGTCCACGCTGTTGCGGCGCGCCGACTCTTGCTCGATAAACTGTGCGTTGGCCCGATCGACTTGCGCGTTGACGCGGTCCACCCAAATCGGTACCGAGAACCCGATCGTTGCCGCCCAAACATCATGGCCGTCCTTGAGGTAACCGGGGACGCCGTCGTTCGCGACGCCCGTGTATTGGCCGCCGATCGAAAAGTCCGGGAGATAGCCCATCTTCGCCAGCGTCACCGAGGTCTTGCGCGCCCTGACCAGATAGTCTTGCGCGATCAATTCCGGGCGCGCGCTCTTGGCTTCATCGACCAACCGGCGCAGGGCGGGGACGATGGCCTTCGCGGCGAGTTCGCGGGGCCTTCCGATCGGCGCGCGCGGGGCGCGATCCAGAAGCGAGTTGAGGTCTCCAACCGCGGTGTTGCGCGACTTCTCAAGATCGACCCGCTGCACCGCAAGGCGGCTAAGCTCCACCTGCGACTGAATCACATTTTCCTGCGGCGCCTTGCCGACCTTGTACTTGGCTTCGGCGATGCTCTCGAATTGGCGCGCCAATTGCGTCGTTTCGCCGTTGACCTCAAGCGCCCGATCGGCGAAGTAATAGCGCGAATAGCTTACCCACACCCGCCGCTCAGTTTCCTGAATCACGGCGCGAAGATTTTCATGGGCGGCATCGGCCTCGCGCGCCGCGATTCGCCCGCGCAGCGTCAGCTTTCCCGGAAACGGGATCGCCTGGGAAAATCCGGCCCCGCCGGTCTGTGAGCCGGCGCGCGTTTCCGCCATGTTGTACGTGTCGGGCATGTACTCAATCATGGGATTCTCGTAAGACCGGTCGATCGCGATCTTTTTCCGCGCCGCTTCCCACGCATTGAGCGCGGCGCGAATCGCCGGATTGTGCTCGGCGGCATAACGCCGCACCGCGTCAACCGTGGGATTTGCCTCCAGCTCGCGCTCTTCGGCACGCAACTGGCTGGTTTGCGCTTCGGGCGGCGGCGCTTGCGCGCCCGCCGCCGATGTGCGCGCAAGTACGATCGCGACAACTATTGAAATCAGGGCGTGCCGCACTCCGGCAGGCCGGGATATTTTTCGCATGGCGCCATCACCATTCGCATTCCGTTCGGCGGCGGTCCCGGATCGAACCGCCGCAGGCTGGCATTTCCGGGCGCTGCACCGCCGGCGCGTCCGCAAGGAGGGACTTCGCCGCCGGCGCCCGCTCGGGCGTCAGAGACCGGTTTGAATGGCGATCAGATTTGGCGCGAACAGAGAATTGCCAACGAAGCGAGGCGGCCCGGAGGCGAGTAGCCGTAGGCGATTGTTCTTATGTGCGGTTGCGAAGGTGCGTCCAGCACCGCGATCGCGGTCAGAGCCGCCGCCGAATCGAGACGCACCGTGGATTGCGCCCGGCTGACCGCCCGGCCGGGCGCAGCGGGCGCCGTACAGCAATGAACCTGAAGGGCCGTCGTGCTCAGCGGACAGGTCATGCAACAAGGGCGGCTTGCGCAGCAACTCGCGAAACTTGCCTGCGGCAGCATCAGCAGAGCGGCCAGTAATATCAGCGCCGAACGCACGGCGGTGAAGCTACTCCCAAAATGGCGCACGCGCAACATTATCCGCGAATGAGCCCGGAAATTTACCGCCGCTCAGTTCAATTCCTTGCTGCTGTAGCCAAGTATCCGGCGCGCCACGATTATCATGTTGACCTGCTGGGTGCCCTCGAAGATGTCGTTGATCTTCGCGTCGCGCATCCACTTCTCGACGAGCAGCTTGCGCGAATAGCCCAGCGGCCCAAGTATCTCGACCGCCTTCTGCGTGATGTGCGTGACGGCCAGCCCCGCCTTCGCCTTCGCCATCGAGGCTTCCAGGTTGTTGTGCTTGCCGGTGTCGAGCATCCACGCCGCCCGCCAGGTGAGAAGCCGCGCGGCCTTGAGGTTAGCCTCCATGTCCATGAAGTCGCGCTCGATCGCGGTGAGCCGGTGCGGCGAGATTCCGTAGCGGACGGGGATGTTATGCTGCTTCAGGAAGTCGCGCACGAAGTCGAGCGCGGCGCGCCCCACACCCAGCGCCATCGCGGCCACGATCGGGCGGGTCGCGTCGAACGTCGCCATCACGTCCTTGAAGCCACCTTCTTTGCGCACTTCGGCGCTGCCCAGGATGTGATCGTAGGGAATGCGGCAGTTGTCGAAGATTAGCGCCGCCGTGTCGGAGGCGCGGATGCCGAGCTTGTTCTCGACCCGCGCGACCGTCATTCCGGGCGTGTGATGCTCGACGACGAAGGGCTTGATTCCGGCGCGTCCGGCGCTCTTGTCCACGGTCGCCCACACGACGATCAGGCCGTCCGACTTTTCCGCCGCCATCTCGCCGGACGTGCAAAAAATCTTGGTGCCGTTGATCACCCAATGGTCGCCGTCGCGCGTCGCCGTGGTGGTAATCGCGGCCGAGTCGGAGCCGCATCCTGGCTCCGTAATCGCCATCGCGCCCCATTTCGGCTTGCCCTCGCGGAACCGCTTAAGAAAGCGCTCCTTCTGTTCGGGAGTTCCCGCGGCCATGATCGCGGCTCCGCCCAATCCGGCATTGGGCGTGGAGATGAACAGGCCCGCGTCGCCCCAGCACATCTCCTCGGTGCTGATGACCGTATAAAGATTGCGCAGCTTGGGGCCTTTGGAAGTGTCGGCGGGCCCGGTCGTGCCGCCGCCGGGCTGCACGTCGGAGTTGGACGAGGCGGCCCAGATCAAATCGTAGTACTGCGTCGGCTTGGTATGCTCGTTCTCGTCGAATTCGCGCGAGACCGGGCGCAGCACGTCGCGCGCCACGCCATGATAAAGCTTCAGCCGATCGATCACCTGCGGTTCGAATTCAAAGTCAATCATGGTCTTATTTTCCTCCGCTTAAACCGTCGCGATCCCTTCGATTGCGGCCAGTCCGCGCGCGTTGCGCAGGTAGAGCTCGACCGGATGCTCGCGAATGTAGCCGTGGCCGCCGAGGCATTGCACGGCGTTGTCGGCGATTTTTAGCGCGCTCGCCGCGAGATAATTCTTCGCCAGATAGCTCTCCTTGAGACCGTCCTTGCCCTTGTCGAGCTGCGTGGCGGCCTCCCAGACGAGCAGGCGCGAGGCGTCGATTTCAATCGCCATGTCGGCCAGTATGAAAGCGATCGCCTGCTTGCTCGCGATCGCCACGCCGAACGCCTTACGCTCCTTGGCGTAGTCGCGGGCGTACTCGAATGCCGCGCGCGCCATCCCGACCCCCATCGCCGCGATTGCGATGCGCGACTGGCTCATCAGGCGCGAAAAATCCGCGCCCTTCTCGCCGCCCAGCTTCGCGCTCTTGTCCACGGCGCAATCCTTGAGCGTCAATTCGTAGGTCGCCAGCGGCTTGAGTCCCATGTTTTTCTCGCGCTCGGAAATCTCCAGCCCCTTGGCGTCGCGCGGCACCAGGAAGCCATCGACACCCGCGAACCCGCCGTCGGGCCGCGCGGCCGCATAGACCAGAATCGTGTCCGATTCTTTGGCGAGCGGCACGAAGCATTTGGCGCCGTTCAGCACCCATCCGCCGCCGCCCGATTTCGCCGTGGTTTGCATCGCCGTCGGGTCGAAATCGAAGCGCGGCTCCGCCACCGCCGCCGCGGCGGCCGCGAATTTCGCTCCGGTGAATCGCTTTAGGAACGCTCCGCGCTGCTCGTCGGTGCCGAATTCGAGGATCGGGAAAGCGACGAGGCGCGGCGCGAGCGCGTGAATCGCGATCGACAGGTCGCCGTAGCCGAGTTCTTCCGCAACCACCGCCCCGGTAATCGCCGAACGGGCGTCGCCGCCGCCGCCTAATTTCTCCGGGATCGCGCCGCTCGTGAGGCCAAGCTGCCACGCCTGCTCGATCAGTTCCGGGGGAATCTTGCCGCTTTCGTCGGCGGGCCGCGCCGCGGGCCGAATCCGCTCGCGCGCGAACGACCCGACCGTATCGCGGATCATCTGTTGTTCTTCAGACAGTTCAAAATCAACCATGAATCAATCCGTATCGCCTCTGAGGATAATCGTCAAATCCGCCGGATGCGCCCGGCGCCCGCAATCGCCTCTCAACATTGACCGGATAGATATAGACGGCTTAGAGGCGAAGCGCCAGACCCGCGCGGTGAGGAATATTTCACCACCAAGACCTCAAGGCACCAAGAGACACCAAGAACTTTTTTTTTGAGGGCGCAGCCCGCATCTCTGGCTTGGTGCCTTAGTGCCTTGGTGGCTTAGAACCTAGTGAGCGAAAATCGCACGAGCAAAGTTTCGCTCGGGAGCGGCGATCTCCGGGGCGCGCCAACGGTGCGCCGGGATACTAGCCCAGGGCAACGCCCTGGGATATCGGGTAATTGGAAAAGTTCGCGCCCTGTAAAGGCGCGGGGAATCCTCCCGCCCTTACAGGGCGGGATTATTTTTATTCGCATTACCCAGGGCGTTGCCCTGGGCTAATCTCCTTCGGCGCTTTCAGCGCCGAGGTCACGGCGAAATTTCCCGGAAAGATGCGGCCGGAGCCGTTTATGAGATGAGTTCTAGCGCTATTTGCGCCAAGGCGGATTTCTTGTCATTATTGATGGCGGTTTCGATGTGATCGCGGTCGGTTGAATCGTTTGCTCCATCTTGGGAGGTGGGAGCCGATGCGCCAGGGTGGGGAAATTTTCCGAATCGGTGCGGCAATCGCCGCGTGCATCGCCGTGTCGGCGTTCGCCGCAGACTCGGTAATTCCTTCGCGGCCTTCGGCCGCATCGGCTCGATCGCCGCACCAGCACGCGGCGGCGACTCGACCGTCCTCTGCCGTAAAGCTCCGCGTCGCGGGATTATTCGGCAAGCTGCCGATGGCATTCGAGGCGAATCGCGGCCAGACCGACTCGCGAGTCAAATTCCTCGCGCGCGGTGCTGGGTACACCTTGTTCCTGACGAATGACGGCGCAACGCTCGCGCTGCGCAGTTCCGCTCCCGCATCTGAAAGCCCCTCTCCCGTTCCTTTACGGGAGAGGCGGCCCACCTTAAAAGCGGAGCGTCGTAAAATAGACGGCGGTGAGGGTTCTGGATCGTCTGCTAGGGCAGCTACCGTAGCTTCAACGCGGGCAGGGCTGAACCGGATCAGCCTTAGCGAAACCGCGCGCAGGGGATATAATTGGGCCGGCCGTTCCCTAGTGTCCTGTCCCATTAATAAGTTTACAAAGACGCTGGAGTTTATCGAGGATGGAATCGGCGCTGGCGGTCCACGCGAAGGGGCGTTTGTGGGCGTTGTAGTGGCGCACGTAATGGTCGATCTT
>JBOHWK010000131.1:0-9099 GCA_050736715.1 Binataceae bacterium (SeqCode)
ACCTAACCCCCTGTCCCCCTTCCCCTTCTGGGAAGGGGGAACGCAACCGCCGTTCGTTCCGTCCTTCCGGTTCCCCTCTCCTGCAGGGAGAGGGGTTCGGGGTGAGGTTGTCTCTCTCTTTTTGCTCGGCGCTTCAAACTCGCCGTCAGATATTGTCCACAATGGCTTTGCCGAACTCCGAGCACTTGAGCAGCTTCGCGCCGGTCATCAGCCGCTCGAAGTCGTAAGTCACCGTTTTGTTCGCGATCGCCTTCTCCAGCCCGCGAATGATTCCGTCGGCAACTTCCTGCCATCCCAGATGCTCGAACATCAGCACGCCCGACAGGATTAGCGAGCCGGGATTGACCTTATCCTGATTGGCGTATTTCGGCGCGGTGCCGTGGGTCGCCTCGAAGATCGCGTGGCCGGTGAGGTAATTGATGTTCGCGCCGGGCGCGATTCCGATTCCTCCCACCTGCGCCGCGAGCGCATCCGAGATGTAATCGCCGTTCAGGTTCAGGGTGGCGATCACGTCGAATTCTTCGGGCCGGGTCAGCACCTGTTGGAGGGTGATGTCCGCGATTGCGTCCTTGACCAGAATTTGCCCGGCGGGCGGCTTGCCGCCGCAATCGCCCCATCCGATCGCACGGCCCTGAAACTCGCGCTTCGTGAGCGCGTAGCCCCAATCGCGGAACGCGCCCTCGGTGTACTTCATGATGTTGCCCTTGTGGACGAGAGTCACGCTCTTGCGCTTGTGGCGAATCGCATATTCGATCGCGGCGCGAATCAGCCGCTCGGAGCCTTCGCGCGAGACGGGCTTGATCCCGATGCCGGAAGTATTGGGGAAGCGAATCTTCGTCACACCCATTTCGTCGATCAGGAACTTGATGAGCTTTTTCGCTTCGGGCGATTCCGCCGGCCATTCCACGCCCGCGTAAATGTCCTCGGTGTTCTCGCGGAAGATCACCACGTCGAGCTTTTCGGGGTGCTTGACGGGACTGGGCACGCCCGCGAAGTAGCGAACCGGGCGCAGGCACACGTAAAGGTCGAGCATCTGGCGCAGCGCCACGTTGAGCGAGCGGATTCCGCCGCCGACCGGCGTGGTCAGCGGTCCCTTGATGCCGACCAGGAACTCGCGGAACGCCTCGACCGTTTCATCGGGCAGCCACGTCTTGAATCGATCGTTGGCTTTGTCGCCCGCATAGACTTCCATCCAGGCGATCGAGCGCTTGCCGCCGTAAATCTTCTTCACGGCGTTGTCGAAGACGTATTGCGCGGCGCGCCAGATGTCGGGGCCGGTGCCATCGCCCTCGATAAACGGGATTATCGGCCGATCGGAAACCTTGAGCGTGTGATTGACGCCGAGCGCGACCTTGTCGCCGTCGCCGGGAACCGTGATGTTCTTGTAGGCCATAAACTTCCTGCCGCCCGCCCGCACATTAATCCGGCGGCGCGTTGGGCAGGAGAATCATACAAAAACCCAGCGACGTTCGCATCCCCTCGCGGATGGCGGCGGCGAAACGCAATCTTGTGGCCTTCAGGATTTCCCGCTTGACGATGGCGACGACGCCGAATTCGGCTTGCGATCATTTGCATCGGCTTTCGCTGGAAGTTTCTGAAATTCCGATTTCTCCCAGTCGAAGGTGGACCAAATGAAATGACTGGTTCTGCGGAACCACATTACCGGGTACAAGATAAGACGTGGGAAATCCTCTATTGTGTAGTTTGCGCTCCCTCCGCTTCGAAACACCACCGAGACATTATAATCGTATATCGTGGCGTCCAGGACTACGGGCTGAGTTTTCATGGATGCCATCAGGTTCTGTGCCGCCTGCGCAGGATCGACTCCGGTTGCTTATTCCTGATCGAGGAACTTGCCGCCTGCTGCAATTGCATCGTTAACCGCCTGGACCTCTGTCGGCGCAGGAGTAGGCAGGCCAGCCATAATTTGTCGATCGTTGTTATACGACTGTCTGCATCCCGGCCGGATCGAATGCTTCGCCTGCACCGCCAAGTAAATCAGTCGTGGCGACGGCTCGTTGAAGGTAAACTGGCCGGTGTATTGGCCGTCGCCGGCCTGGGCGTCTCCATGCGTGCCGTCGTCGTACATTTGACCCAGTACGGCGGTCTGGTTGCCGTTCGAATCGACTCGAAGCAGGATCACGCTGCCGGGAATCAAAGTCGGATCGGGCGGTACTTGCGAGGTTACGGTCAAGACAGTGTTCTGTTGCGAGGGAAAAGGATCGTCAGGCATAGCCCGCGGCGGCGTGGGGCCCATCGGATCCGCGGTGACGCTGGCGGGCTTGCTCGCCGTCTGCGCGATCGCGGCTGGCGATGCCGATGCGATCGCGGCCAGCATCGCAATCGCCGCCGCGATCTTCGAAGAGCGCGCTACCTTCCCCTTCGCTTCCATCGGCTGATTTCAGTATAGCGCCGTGGCCCATGGAAATGGGATTGCCGAATACGCGCCCGCGCTGGCGGCACCGGCCGATGCCGTCGAACGAATCAGCGCCGGCGGCTACCGAATCTCAACCACACGATTGCCGGCCTCCAATGCCGCCTGTAACTGTGGAAGCATCGAACCGAACGCCGACAGCAATGCGGCCTTCCGGCAATTACCCATTCGCACCCACACGATCTGTACCGGCGCGCCGGGCCGCGACGCGCGTTGGGGAAAGTCCTCGTCCTTGGTAATCACCGTGAGAGAATTTGCGGCCGCGTAATTCCAGATTTCCGTGTCGCCGGCTCAGTCGAGTCCGACTTCCAAGACGTGGCGGGCTTCATGCCCCTTGGAAACGAGCAGTTTGACCAACGCCGCGGGAAGCTGGTTGTCCACGATGAATTTCAAGGGGATTGGAGCACAACATGGTCCGCCTGCATCGCGGCGTATTCAATCGCGGCCAGAATGTCGTCGCGCTCCAAGAATGGGTAGTCGGCGAGGATTTCCTCGAACGGTGCGCCCGCGCTCAGCAATTGCAGAACATCCACGACACGGATGCGCTTGCCGCGGATGTAAGGGCGCCCGCCGCGCTGGTCCGGTTCGATGGTAATCCGCTTGAGCAGTTCCACCTTCATCGCTAGAAGAAACGATGCCACGGATCGCAACTGCGGCACAACCCGGCCAGGTCAGCCGAAACCCAAGCCGCCTTGGAACCACGCACCGGCGCTGTCGTTTCTGGCGAACCGGGGGTATAAGTGCGATGGAGTCATGGCACCTCGGCGGCCAAACCCAATTCGGAGGAACCCATGAAGCGAATCCTTTATGCCGCATCGATCGCGCTGGCGATTTTGTTCGCGATCGTCACCGCGCGGCTCGTTGTCCTGGATAATCGCGGACCCGCGCACAACTCCGGCTACCTTCCGGGCGGCGTGCCCGCAACCTTATATATGCCGGGCGAATGGAATCCGTTCGGTTCGATCTTTCCGCCGCCGCCCGCCAAGCGGCCGCCCGCCGTCGTGCTGGTCCACGGTTTCATGTCGGATCGCCAGATGATGAGCGCGCTCGCGCGGCGAATCGCGGAGAACGGTTACGCCGTCCTCACAATCGACGTTCACGGGCACGGCGCAAACCGCAATCCCTTCTCGAACGGCTTCCTCGACCAAGCAGCGTTGCGCAGCGACATCAAGCACGCGGTCGATTTTCTGCGCAATTACCAGTTTGTCGATGGCTCCCGAATCGTCGTTATGGGCCATTCGATGGGCGCGGGCGCCGCGCTCGATTACGCCGAGCACGATCCGTCAGTCAAGGGCGCGGTGATGATCTCCGGCGGATGGACGGTCGGGCCGAATCGTCCGCCGAACGCGCTCTTCATCTTCGGCGAACGCGATCCGGAGGAGATTCAGGAAGCCTCGCTCGAGATCGCCTCGAATCTCGCGGGCGTTCAGCGTGCGGAATACACCAAGGTTTACGGCGATTTCAGCAAAGGCGATGCGGTCGAAGCGGTTCAAATTCCGCGGGTCGATCACGTTCAGATTCTGTACTCGGCCGAAGCCGCGATGCAGATTGTTCGCTGGCTCGACAGCGTGTTTGGGACCGCGCGCACCGCTCCGATCGATACCGCCGATCCGCGGCTGCGCGTCTCCGCCATCGCGCTGTTGCTATTCATAATTCTGCTGGTTCCGCTCGGGCGCGCGGCCGGCTTGATCGCGTCCAAGTGGGACACGCGTGAGAACGGTTGGTACGGCGCGGCGGGAATCGGAGTTCTCGTCATCGCGGGGTTCGCTGCGATGCCGTTCGTGGCGGTCATTCCGCCGGCGGGGTTTGTCCCGCTGGTGGTCGGCGATGTGCAAACGTCGTGGTTGGCGGCCGCGGGCATCATGATCGTGGGCGGACTGCTGCTCGCGAAACAATTCAACCGCCAACAACTTTTCGGCGGAATCGGCGCAACGCTCGCCGCCGCCGTGCTTGCGTTCGCGGTCATCTACGTGGCGAACGGCGCCATCACACTGACGTTCCATCGGATGTCGATGACGCCGGAGCGGCTCGCCGCGATGGTCCCGGCGTTCATCCTGATGCTGCCGTTCTGGATCGGTTTCGAATTCCTCGTGCGGCGGGGCGGCCCGGTAATTTCGGCCGTGCAGGGCGTAATCGGACGCGCCCTCCTGCTCGCGATGACGGTGGCCGGCGTGATGCTGAACGTCCTGCCGTTCGTGGTGATTCTGGTCGTTCCGATTCTCGCGATAATATTCATAATGATGGAAATTTTCGCCGCGTCGGCCTACAGCAATTCCCGCAACCTGCTGCTGATCGCGATTGTCGAAACCGCGTGGCTGGCATGGACCATGGCCGCCACTAACCCGATCACATTTATGTTTTAGACGGTACATCCGAGTGCGCAGGATAAAAGGAAACAACCTAACCCCCTGTCCCCCTTCCCCTTCTGGGAAGGGGGCACGCAAGAACCATTTTCTTTCTTCCCTCCGGTTCCCCTCTCCAAAAGGGAGAGGGGTTAGGGGTGAGGTTGTTATCTTTAATACGGAGCATTAGACGATGGATTTCACCTTCACGCCCGAGCAGGAAAAATACCGCGCCGAAGTGCGTGCGTGGCTCGAAATCAATTCGGCGGAAATTTTCGGCAGCAAGGGCGAGCGGCTGGGTGGCTCGACCGCGAGCCTCCTCGATGTGCGCGACGACGACGCATGGCGCCGCATCCTCGATTACCATCGGCGCTTGCACAAGTCCGGCTACCTCGCGCTCCACTGGCCCAAGGAATGGGGTGGTGGAGGCGCAAGCCTCGTCCAGCAGGCGATCTATCAGGATGAAGTCCTGCGCTTGGGACTGCCACTCTACGGCGCGAACCAGCTCGCGCTCGATCGGGTCGGACCGACCTTGATGCAGCTGGGCACCGACGCGCAGAAGCGCCGCTTCCTGCCCAAGATGCTGACCGGGGAGGAAATCTGGTGCCAAGGGTATTCCGAACCCAACGCCGGTTCCGATTTGGCGAGCCTGCAGACGCGCGCGGTGCTTGAGGGCGACAGCTTCGTCGTCAACGGGCAGAAGGTTTGGACCAGCCTCGCCCATCGCGCCGATTGGCAGGTGCTGCTCGTCCGCACCGATCCCGCCGCGCCGAAACATCGCGGCATCTCCTACCTGCTCGTCGATATGCACAGTCCTGGAATCACGGTCCGGCCGCTGGTTCAGATCACGGGCGAATCGGGATTTAACGAAGTTTTCTATGACAACGTGCGGGTGCCAAAAGAGAATCTGGTCGGCGAGATAAATCAGGGATGGCAGGTGTCGATCGCAACCCTGATGTTCGAGCGGGTGTCGGGCGGCACGCGCCATCCGGTCGAGCGCACGATCGGCGAATTGACCGAACTGGCGAAGCACGTTCATTTTCAGGGCGCACCCGCGATGTCGAATAATTACGTCCGTCAGAAGCTCGCGCAATTCGCAATCGAGGGGCGATGCCTCAAGCTGTCGCGCTACCGCGCGCTCACTTCGCAATTGAAGGGGCAGGTTCCCGGTCCGGAAAGTTCGTTCGGCAAGCTCTTCGCGACGGAGCTAAACCTAAGAGTTGCGATGTTCGCCGACGAATTGCTGGGAGCGCGCGCCGGCCTGATGCACGGCAGTATCGGCGCGATCGCGGGCGGCAAATGGGCGCATCGCACGCTCTCCGCGCGCGGGCTGACGATCGCGGCGGGATCGAGCGAGATTCAGCACAACATCATCGGCGAGCGCGTATTGAAATTGCCCAAGGGGTAGCGGGAGCGCAAGATAGCCGGCTCGCAAAGCTGACGATTGGCAAACTTTGCTAATTTAGTTATGCTTTCAGTCTGAGAGGACTTTAGGCCATGCCAACTCGAAACGTGAGTCTGACCGCCGAGCAGGACGCTTTTGTGAAATCGATGGTTAATGCCGGCGAATATCAAAACGCGAGCGAGGCCATACGCGAAGCCATCCGCACCCTGCAGCGGCGAAGGAAGGAAGACGCGCTCAAGCTCAAGGCTCTGCGAATGCGGATCAAGGCGGGAATTGACGCGCTCGAACGCGGTGATTTTGAGGAAATAGAAGACGCGGACCTGGAAGCGTATCTAGACCGGCTAGCGGCGGTCCGGACAAACGGCGCTCGCTGACCGAATGGGGCGCTATCGCCTTTCCGCGCCGGCGCAGCGCGACCTGTCGGAAATTCTCGCCGGCAGCGCCGAACGCTGGGGTATCGAAGGGTTGCGCCGTTATAAGTCGGCCATTGTGGCTGCGATTCGGACTGTGGCGGCGAATCCCAAAAGCCCGCTGACGCGCGCCCGCGCTGAACTCGGCCCCGGCATTCGCAGTTTCCATATTCGGCTCGCCCGTACGGGCGATCCGGCGGCCAAGGTAAAAAGGCCGGTCCACATTCTTTACTACCGTGAGGCCGAGGCGGGATGGATTGAAATTGTCGGCATCCTGCACGAACGCATGGAGCCGAGCCGGCATCTCCTAAGTTAGGCGCGAGCCAACCCCGCCCAGCGCGAGAAGACGGTTGCCGAAATCTTTTCCAGCGCGGGCATGAATTCCGCCGCGTGCGCAATCATGTTATCGGCGGAGATTTTCTCCTGTTCCAACTCCTTGGCGAACGCCGCCGCCATCGCCGCGATTCCCTTGCGCGTGACCTCAAAATGGAACTGCAAGCCCCACGCATTGTCGCCGTGGCGAAACGCCTGGCAAGTCGTTTTGTCCGACGATGCGAGCAGCGTGGCGCCTTTCGGCAACTCGAAAATGTCGCCATGCCAATGGAACGGCGTGAGCGTCTCGGGAAGTCCGCTGAGAATTCGATCGTCGCGCGCCGCCGCTGAAAGTCGCATCGGATACCATCCGATCTCCTTGCCCTTGGGATTCGGCGCGACCTTCGCGCCGAGCGCCGCCGCGAGAATCTGCGCGCCGAGGCATACACCAAGAACGGGGAGGTCATCCTTTAGCGCCGCCTCGATCAGCCTCATCTCGTCGCGGAGAAACGGATACCGATCGGTCTCATAGACACCCATCGGGCCGCCCATCAGGATCAACCCGCCCGCGCCCTTCATGTCCTTGGGGACCGGATGGCCGTCGAAGACGCGGAGGTATTGCCACGCGAGCGCCGCATCTTCGAGCGCGTCGGCGATCAGGCCCAGGTTCTCGGCCGGATGATGCTGAAGCACGTAGATTTTCGCCATTGTCTTTCGCTCCCCTGGGTCGTTCGCCATGATCGACGAGGTAAATTATACTGAATTACGCCGCCGTTCCGCATGAACAAAACGTTTCAGGTCATTAACCGGATGGCCGAAGAGGGCATCATCCGACAATACGCCGTAGCGGGAGCCGTCGCCGCGATAAATTACATCGAACCAACGCTGACCGATGACCTGGATATACTTATCTCCATCGACGAACAGGCGAGTCGGCCTGGATCGGGACTGATGTTGCTGGAACCGATATTTGCTTATCTCCGGAAGGCCGGCTACACGAGCTTCAAAAAAGAAGGAATCGTTGTCGAAGGATGGCCCGTCCAGTTCCTTCCAGTGGCTACGGATCTAGATGCGGAGGGTCTCGCTGAGGCTGTGGAGATCGAGATAGAGGCGGACGCTAGCGCACCGCCAATTAAGGTTAGAACACTGCGCGCCGAGCATCTTGTCGCCACTGCGTTACGGGTTGGCCGTCCCAAGGATCACGTCCGAATCACGCAATTTCTCGAAGCGGACGCGGTTAATCTCGCCACCCTTAAGAAAGTGCTCGATCGGCATAATTTGCGGCAAGCGTGGGCGAAATTCTGCACCCGGGTTGGCATTCCCGACCCTATCGCGTAAAATCGAATTGATGAATCCCCGTTCAACTCGCCAATATCCGGATATCTCCAGCCTTCTCGCGCGGAAGGCCGAAGGACGCCGCGAATTAGCCGCTCTGTCATTCGGCGAAAAGATCAAAGTAGTCGAGGCGATGCGCGCGCGAGTCGAACCGATCCGCAAAGCCCGCGAGGCCCGCCGCAAGGCCGATCCACACACTGATTAGCGGTTTTCTTTTTACAGCAGCGTGCCGGCGCGCTTGCGATTCAGATGCGAATAGGCGCGCTGCGTGGCGACCCGGCCGCGCGAAGTCCGCGCGATAAATCCTTCCTGCAGGAGATAGGGCTCGTACACTTCCTCGATCGTGTCGGTCTCCTCGCCGACCGCCGCCGCGAGGCTCTCGACTCCGACCGGGCCGCCATCGAATTTGTCGATGATGGACGCGAGAATCGCGCGGTCCATCTTGTCGAATCCCGCCGCGTCGATTTCGAGCAATTCCAGCGCGCCGAGCGCGATTTCGCGCGTCACGATTGCGGCCCGGTTCACCTGCGCGAAATCGCGGATGCGCCGCAGCAGCCGGTTCACGATTCGCGGCGTTCCGCGCGAGCGGCACGCCAATTCGTCCGCGCCCGATTCGTCGATTGCGATTTTCAGCAGCGCCGCCGAGCGCCGGACGATTTCGGCCAGTTCCGCCGGATCGTAAAAGTCGAGATGGAAATGCTGGCCGAAGCGGTCGCGCATCGGTGCGGAGAGCAATCCCGAGCGCGTCGTCGCGCCAACCATCGTGAACGGCTTCACCGACAGCTTCATCGTGCGCGCGCCCATCCCCTCCCCCACGACGATATGAAACTCGAAATCCTCCATCGCGGAGTAGAGCCGCTC
>JBOHWK010000132.1:0-3384 GCA_050736715.1 Binataceae bacterium (SeqCode)
ATGGACCAGCAGTTCGCGATGCAATGGGTGCAGCAAAACATCGCGGCGTTCGGCGGAAATCCCCGCAACGTGACGGTCTTCGGCGAATCGGCGGGCGGAGAAAGCATGTTTTCCAATCTCGTATCGCCGCTGGCGAGCGGACTATTCCGGCGCATGATCATCGAGAGCGGATCGTATGCGCAAACGCTGCCGGCGCTTTCCGTTGCCGAGTCCGAAGGAATGTCATTTTCCAGTGCCGCCGGATGCTCCGATCAAACCGCGGCGTGCCTGCGCGCGCTTTCCGTTCAGGCCATCCTCAATAATCAAAGCGTGATTGCGGGCATCGGGGGATTGACGCTCACACCGAATGTTGACGGCCACGTGCTCCCCGAATCGATCGATACCGCTCTGGCGGGGGGCGATTTTAACCACGTCCCGGTGATCGACGGCACCAACCACGACGAGTTCCGCCTGTTCGTCGCGCTTCTCTTCGACCTCGGCATCGGCCCGATGACCGCTGACCAGTACGCTCCCGTGCTGGATTACTATTTTGGGAGCAACGGGCCCGCCGTGCTTTCGGAGTATCCGCCCGCGAATTATCCAAGCCCCGATCTCGCCTTCGCGACGGTGATAACCGACAACACCTTTTCCTGCCCCGCGCTCGACGCGGACGATTCGATGGCGAAATTCACGCGCGTCCGCGCTTACGAATTTGCCGACGAAAATGCACCGGCGCTCCTGCCGCCGGTCAGCTTTCCTTACGGCGCTTATCACGGCGCTGAGCTTCAATACCTGTTCGGCGCCACGCCGCCCGATGCCTTTACTCCCGAACAAGTGGAGTTGTCCGGCAATATGATCAACGCTTGGACGCGCTTCGCGAAGAATGGAAATCCTGGCGGGGGCTGGAAGCCGCTCAGCCGCTCCGGCGATGGATTTTTCGAGTCGCTGGTGCCCCCGTCGCCGCAGCGCGAAGCGGTCTCCGCATTCAGCGCGGACCACAATTGTTCGTTCTGGCAATCGCTGCCCTCGAACTAACGAAACTCCTTAGCGGCTGCCTGCGCGCTCCAACGCCGGCATCAATTCGAGCGCGGCGCGATCGCCGGGGGCGATTGCCAGCGTTCGTTCGCATTCCATCCGCGCCTCGCGATCGCGGCCGAGATAATGCAGTGCGAGCGCGATTCGATAATGGAGTCCGGGATCGCCCGGCGCGAGCGGCTCCGCGCGGCGAAAGGCCGCGAGCGCGTCCGCATAGCGATTATCCGCGATCAGCACGGCGCCAAGCACATTGAGCGCCTGCGCGTCTTCGGGATCGTTTCGTACCAAATTGTTCAACGCCGCCTCCGCCCCGGCGCGATCGCCGTGGCGAAACCGGATTTGGGCGCGCACGAGCGCGGCGGCGTTGGCGCCGCCCTGTATGCGCTCCGCGTGCGCGAGCGCATCGTCCACGCCCTTCGCGTCGCCCGCCGCATCCGCCGCAAGCGCCATCTCCGCGTACGCGCCGGGAGCCGGGGCGGGAAGCCGCTTCAGCCATTCGGCCATCGCCCGCTCGGCGCCCGCGCGATCGCCCATGAGCGCATCGACGCGGCTCAGATCGTGAAACGCGTTCCATTGGCGATTCGGATCGAGCGCCGCGGCGCGTTCGAATTGATGTTGCGCCTGCGCCAGATCGCCGCGCGCCTCAAACGCCTGCGCTAAAAGATCGCGGCAGAAGGCCGAATGGGGCGCGTGCTCGACGCAATTGGAATGCAGCGCGACATCGTCGTACCAGAACCGCTGCACCGAGAAGAGCGCGATCGCACACGCGATGGCAAAGGCTCCCACGCCGGCCCCGGCAAGGATTGCATCGCGCTTCCCCCGGCGCGCAAAGGCGATCGCGAGGCTCGCGGCCATCAGGCAGAATCCCACGGACGGAAAATAGAGGTAGCGATTCTGGCCCGCGACCAGCAGGCCCAAAATATTCAGGCTTGCGAGCGGTGCGGCGGCGATTAGCATCCATGCGACGCAAAACAGGTGGAAGCGCCGCCGACGCGCGCGCCACAGCAAAACGATCGCCGCGGCGCTGACAACAACGATTGCCGTGAGCGGCAGATAGAATTCCGGCCCGTCCACTCCCGCCACCGCCTTGAGCGGATATGTCGGCCCGGCCATCCACGGAACCACAAACAGCATTGCCTCGCGCGCGAGCGCGCCGGGAATCATCAAGGCGGCTTGCGCATGGGTGAGCGGGGCGTAGATTGCGGAATTGCTCCAGGTGGCGGTTCGCAGCACCCATGATCGCAGTGCGAGGTAGGCGACGGTTTCTATTGCGTAAGGCCACACTGTGGCAATGGCGGCGAGCACGCGCGAAGAGACCCCTCCCCCTAAAGGGAGAGGGGAACTTTCGGAGTTGCGTTCCCCCTTCTCTGAAGGGGAAGGGGGACAGGGGGTCGGGTCTGCGATTTCGGAAAAAAGAAAGGCGTGAACCGCAATCAACACCGGCAGCGCGATCGCGCTTTCATGGCTGAGAAGTGCGCCGCCGAAAAATCCGAGCGATACTGCCATCCACACCGTCCGCCGATTCGCCGCCGGTTCGCTCGCGCCGCGCAAATAGAAGTCCAGCGCCGCCAATTCGAACACCGCGCATAGGAGGAACGATGCCGCCGACGACCAGATTACCGCCTCGGCATGAACCGGCAGGACCGCGAAGATCGCCGCCGCCGCGAGTCCGGTCCACGAGTCCGCCGTCAATCGAGCCGCGATGCGATAGACGAGCCACACCGCGACGAGATGCAGGGCGATTCCGGCGGCGTGCCATCCGGCGGGATGAAGCCCGAAGAGGTGGTAATTGAGCCAGAACCACACGTCGAGCAGCGGGCGGTAGAGCGGGGTCCTAACGCCGGGAACCATCGCGGCGAACCAGAACACGTCGCGTGAGAACGATTTCCACAAAAATGACCACGTGGCGAGTTGGCGATTGGTGACGATCGTGTAGCGATCGTCATAGACGAATCCGTTGTTGAGCGCGCGGCTGAACAGAATGGCGGTGAGTAGCAAAACACCGGCAAGACACCGATGCACCAAGCCGGCCCGGCCGTCTTCTCTTGGCGTTTCCGCGATGCTCACTTTGTGCCGCTCCGCTCGATTTCGGCCCTAAGCGCCATTGCGCCCGGATTGTTCGGCACGGCCGCCAGCACCGCCGCGCATTCTTTGAGCGCCTCGCGATTCCGGCCCATGGCATGCAACGCGATTGCAACGCGGTAATGGAGGCTCGCGTCGCGCGGCACGATCGACGCGGCGCGCTCGTACGCCGCAAGGGCGTCGGCGTACCGATGTTCCGACAGCATCACCGCGCCGAGAATGTTGAGCGCCGCGACGTTGTCCGGTTCGCGTTCGAGGAGATTGCGGAGCGCCGCGGCGGCGCCGCCG
>JBOHWK010000133.1:0-2632 GCA_050736715.1 Binataceae bacterium (SeqCode)
GGCGGTAGCCGGCCGGACCTCGGCCGCGAGATCGCGGCCGCCCGCCGCCAGTTCCTCCGCCGCGATCGCATCGCGGGCGGCGCGGGCGGCGCCAACCACGGCTTGGTACTCGGCGCCGAACGCGCCCTTCCATCGGACGGCAAGCTCGCGGCCGCGGGCGGGGCCGGCCTCTTCAACCAGCCGCTCGCGGAAGCGGTCTTCCCAGCTTCGGGCAATCCGGATCACCGCCGCTTGCAGATCGCGGATCGCGGCGGACGCGGGCGGTGGCGCGGCGAAACAAAAATGGAGCCGCGCGGTGTAGCCCTCGCCGAGCGCAAGATAGTAATAGACGTTCTTTCCGCCCAAGCCCGCCGCGAGCGCATCTTGAATCCGCATCCGCACGGCGGCCGAGAACGCCTCGCGCGGCATCACGACCAATGCGATCACCGTGCCGCGATTCACGTCCGGGACGAGCAGCAGGCGGGTGGCGGTCTCGCTTTCCACGTCGAGGATGAGCCGCAACTGCGCGCGCAATTCGGGAATCGGAGCGCGGAACAGTTCGTCCTTTGGAAAGCTGTTGAAGGCGGCGGCGATCTCCTTGTAATCGTGCGAACCGGGCGCTGCTCCCTCCGCGGCGATTACTTCGGCCAGCTTGGCGCGGAGCAGCGGAATGTGTTGCGCCTCTTGCGCGTAAGCTTTCGAGGTGAACAGGCCAAGAAAGAGATCGAACGCGGCGGCGCCGCCGCAATTTTCACGCCGAATCGACACCACGTCCATCGCGCGCCGCCGGTGCACGATCGATTCGATGCGCGTCTTTGCGATCGTAAGCGGCGGCGCGTCCAATGACAGCCCGGCGCGCGCGGCCGGAATCCGATCCGGCGCGTTGGCGCCGGTGAACCGCGATTCATCGTGCGGACGCAGGATGCCCAGTTCGGAGTCCGTTTCAGTTCGGATTGGGGTTTCGCCATCGCCGCGCTCGTCAAGCCGGTATCGGCAATAACCCAGGAAGACGAAGCCGTCCTGCGCAAGCCAGCGGAGGAACTCGCGGACCTCGGCCAGATCGCGGCGCGGCGCGGTCTCTTCGCAAATTCCAAGCGCCCGCGCGGTCATCGCGGCGAAATCGTCCGTCGCGAGATGCACCTCCGTCAGCACGGCGCGAACCTCACGCTCGATCCGGCGAGCGGCGTCGGGCGAAGCTTTCAATTCCAGCGCCGCGCACACGAACGATTCGGCGCGCTCGATCGAATTTGCCTGTTCCATCGAGGCGATCCCGCCGTCCGCGGTCCGCGCGACTTTGAACACGGGATGCAGCATCGTGCGCACGGGAGCGCCGAGCGAATGGAAATATTCGTGCAGGCTGTCAACGATGAACGGACAATCGGCGGTCACAGTTTCGACCGCCGCGGCCGCCTCGGCGCCGGAAACCGGAAGGACGCGCACCGCGATCGGCTCGGCGCGATGAGCGAAGAATTCAAACGCCGGCGCGGCAATCGCCAGCCGGCGTTCGGCGCCGAGGCTTTCGGCGGAAGTGCCGTGGGCGAACAGCCGTTCGGCGAAGATCGCGATCTCGCGCGCTTTGTCGCGCGGAAAGCTCCGCTCAATCAATTCGCGCAGTTCAGTTTCGATCGCCACGGTTCCGGTCCGGTGGAATTTCCCAAGCATCGGCGCGCCGCCGCGCCCGCGGCTGGATTATAATTCGTCCGCGCCCGTCCCCGCCACTGACCCGGCAGCCTCACCGGCGCATGGAGTCGCGGGCCTTGCGCCGATAGACTCGTGGCGGCGATGCCGGAGATCGAAATCGACGCGATGACGCTGGGGCCGTTCGGCGTCGGTCATTTGAACGGCAAGGCGGTGCTGGTCGCGGGAGCGGCGCCGGGCGACCGGCTGGACGCCGCGATCGAATCGGATCGCCGCGGCCATGCGGCGGCCAAAATCCGCGCGGTCCTGCGTCCCGGCCCGTCCCGGCGCGCCGCGCCCTGCCGGTTCCTCCCGCGATGCGGCGGATGCGATTGGCAGCATCTCGATTACGCCGCGCAGGTCCGCTTCAAGGCGGAAACGATCGCGCGCGAAATCGGCCGGGCGATCGGCCGCGAGATCGATCCAGCCGGCTTGGTCGAGCCGGCATCGGAAGAATTCGGCTATCGGTCGCGGGTCCGGCTGCAAGTTGGGCCGCGCGGCGCGCTCGGCTTCCACGAATTCGGAACCAACCGGATCGTCGAAGTCGATTCGTGCCTGGTCGCGTGGCCGGGGATGCGAATGCCGCTGCATCTGGCGCGCTCGCTTGGCAAGCGCGTGGCGGAAATCGAAGTGGTTCGCGCGGGAACGCGGGAAGTGCTGGTTGCCCATCTGCGGAAGCCACCGGACGCCGAAGACCTCCGGCGCGCCCGCCATGTGCTCGAAGCGGACCCGCAAACCGCCGGAATCGTCCTGCGCTCCGGAGCGCATCGCGAGACGGTGGGCGATGCGGCGGTGACGATCGAGCTTGAGGAGGGGCTTGCGATCCAGGTCGATGCCGACCTGTTTAGCCAGGTGAACCGCGAGCAGAACCGCAATTTGGTTGCGGCCGTGATGGCGATGGCGGCGCCGCGCGCGGGCATCGCGCTGCTTGAGCTATTCTGCGGCGCGGGCAATTTCAGCCTGCCGGCGGCGCGGC
>JBOHWK010000134.1:0-39125 GCA_050736715.1 Binataceae bacterium (SeqCode)
GGCCGCCGATGCGGTCGCGCTGCCGTCCCTGTTCGAGCCGTTCGGGAATGTCGCGATGGAGGCGATGGCGTCCGGGCTTCCGGTCCTGACGAGCGTGACTTGCGGCGCGGCTGAATTGATTCCGTCCGCGCTGCGGTCGTATTGCGTCGAAAACCCCGCCGATCCCGGTGAAATCGCGATTCGGATGACGGCGCTGCTCGACGCACCCGCATCGCTCGGCGTCGCGGCGCGCGCCGCGGCGGAGCAATTCACCTGGGAACGCTACGCGAACGAATTGTGCGCGCTAATCGATTCGCTCAAAGCGTAACGGATTCCGCAGTCCATCGAGCATCCCGCGCGCGATCGCGAATCTGCGCTCCTCGCGCGCGATTCGCGGCAGCGGCGCGTTGAGCGTCCGCGCGATTCCGAGGCGGATGCCGGCGATCGCGCATTTGCCAATCACGTCGAACGCGGAATGGCGCTCGTGAATCATTCGGCAGCGGCCCCGCTCGCGCGAAATTCGGATGAATCGCTCGCGATCGGCGCGCGCGGGATCGACCTCGTGATAAACCAGCGCGCGGGGTGCGTAGCCGATTTTGTAGCCGAAGCGCCGAAGCCGCGCCGACATCTCCGTCTCCTCCTCGTGTCCGCCCGCGCCCGGTCCGAGCCGCTCGTCGAACCGGCCAACTTTCTCGATCGCCTCGGCGCGGAACGCCATGTTCGCGCCCAGCACCCCCTTTACTTCCACTACTTCACCGCCGTGATCGGCAATCGGCAAATCGAGATAGACGGCCATCGGTCCCGCCACCGCCGCCGATTCTTCGGCGGGAAGAATCCGCCCCTTCATCGCGGCGAACTCGCGATGGCGATCGAAGAATTCCTCGACTGCGGCGAGATAGCCGGGCGCGGCGGTCAAATCGTCGTCGAGGAAAACCAGAATCTCGCCGGCCGCCTGCCGGATCGCGTGGTTCTGGATGCGGCATTTGCCGGGCCGCGGATCGTGGAGATGCGCAAAGCGGGTCTCGCGCCGGAATTGAGAGGGCAGCGCCGCGGGTTCAGGAGTTCCATTGTCGGCGATAATTATTTCGCGCGTTTCGTCAATCAGTTCCGGCGCGAGGCCGCCCAGCAATCGCGCGAGTTGAAGCGGGCGCGCGTGCGTGGCGACGATTACCGTGGTCTTCATCGCGGTGGCGCGGCCTTGCGGAACCGCATCACGATGTTTTCGTCCATCAACAGGCTGGGACTGGTCATGAAGCGGAACAATTCGCGATTGATCCGGCGCTGCTCCGGGTCTTTGCCGCCGCGCCCGTAAAGCATCCAGGAGAAGCCCAGAATGAATGGGTACAGCAGTGGAAAGAAGATTATCGCGCGCGGCTTACGCCGGCTCCGCCCGATCGCGTCCATCCGCAATCCCGCCCCCCATGCGATCCAATGCAGATCGTTCAGGCCCATCACGTGCCAATTGCGCCCGTCCTCGACGCGATAGCGGTAGGGCAGGGGAGCGCGGCGGCCCTTGTAGTAGCCGCTCAGCAAGTAATGGATTCGCGAGGTGACGTTGAGGCGGTTGGGCGTGGTGATTATCGCCGTTCCCCCCGGAGCGAGCACCCGCTCGATCTCCCGGAGTATATGCGGGATGTCCGCGAGATGCTCGATCACTTCCAGCATCGTCACCAGGTTGAATTGCCCGGAGCGGAACGGCAGATCGCTAGTGAGATTGGCGGCGACCCAGCCGGGTTTCTTGGTCCGCTGTTCGGTCGAGATTACTCGCCATCCGCGCTCCGCAAGGAGGCGGCTCGACAGGCCGTCGCCCGCGCTCAGATCGAGCGCCATTCCGGACGGCTCAGGCGCAAGATCGATCGCACCGCTAACCCGCTGGCTCATCGTCGCTGTGGATTGTCCGATACCGCGCACGGAGGCTCAAGCACCCCGGCGATTATTCGGTGCGGCTTGAATCGGCGGTCCGGGCCGGTTAAACGGTATAATTCCACGGCGCGCGAGAGTGGCGGAATGGCAGACGCGCAAGGCTCAGGACCTTGTGAAGGCAACTTCGTGGGGGTTCAAGTCCCCCCTCTCGCACCAACCACGGCGCGCATAGCGGCCGTTCCATCGCCGGCGCGAATACCGGCCCCAACTTCCCGGCCACCATCGCCGTTGACGGTGGCGGCAATATTTTATGTTATGCAGCCGCCCCTCGGCATTGTGGTTTACCCCGCCGGCGGCATCGGCAATGTGGGGCTGAGCGCCGTTATCGGCGGCGCCGGCGGCATCGCCGCCGGTCCGTAGGCGGGGCCGATTCGCGTCCGGCGGACCGCTTCGATTGCACTGCCATAAATATCGCTTTATGGTTTTATGGATGAAGACGACGGTCGATCTGCCGGACGATCTGTTGATCCGGGCAAAGAAACGCGCCGCGGAATTGCGCCGTCCGCTCCGGGCGCTAATCGCGGACGGGCTTCGCGCGCAGTTAGCGCGGCCCGGCAAGTCACGGCGCAAGCGCAAGAAATTTCATTTAGTCACGGTTGCGGGCGGCGCAATCCCGGGACTCGATCTCAGCAATCGAGAGAAGATGTACGAATGGTTTGATCGCCACGGATGATTGCGATCGACGTCCGCGCGCGAGCCTTCACCTAATCGGAGATTTGACTCAGAACCGTCACCTGCTGCGTGGTTAAATCGTAGCGGCCGCTCGCGACAAGCAAAGTGCCCGCGCTCAGCGCTTGGCGAAACGGTTTTTCCTTAGATAGTTTGAGTGCGGTCAGAATCGCGTTCTGGTCCACCGCAACCGGCATCACCTGACTGTTATCGTCGGGATTTCCGCCGGTTCGCGCGAGGATTTTCTTCGCGGATTTTACCGCCGGATAAATGTTCTTTACGAATCGCGGCACGCGCGGGTTCGGGTAGGCGCTCACCGCCGCGCTCACCGCGCCGCACGATTGATGGCCGAGCACAAAGAGCAAACGCGCGGGCGTCGATAGTCCCGTAACCGCATAGGCTAGGCTCTCCTGTCCGACCGGAGTATTGGTGTTGCCGGCAACCCGGATAGGGAACAGATCGCCCAATCCCTGATCGAAGAGCAATTCCGGCGGAACGCGCGAATCCGAGCAGGATAGTATCGCCGCAAACGGCTGCTGCCCGTTGATGACGCAACATCGCCGCGCCATGTCTTCCCCTGGATGCTCCTGTGTCATCGTGGACCATCGCCCGTTGCCGTCCATCAATTCGGCCAACGCGGCGCTCGGACTTGTGGGCCGATCCGAATTGCAATTGCCTGGAACTGGCGTGGGACAGCCTTCGATCTGCGCCTTGGCAATCGAATCGCCGAGCAATGGCGCGAGCAAGGCCGCCGCGCCCGCCAATACTCCCGACCTTAAAAGGTCCCGCCTCGTAACGAGACTTCCCGATGTTCCCATGATGCCGTCCTCCTCATTCCAATATGCGATTGTAACAGAAACTCATCCTTACGATCGCACGCCGGCGGCTGAAACCTGCGGCGGCATTCGCAAGTGGGGGGAATTCTAGGGAAGGGAGGCGGAATCATCAAGGGACGCGGTCTTTTCGGTTTCGCGGCAAGCGGTAACTTTTTCCAAGCTCGTGTCCATCTCCGCCGCGATTTCGCTGTTAACGCGGCCCGATTCCGCTTGCAGCGCGACCGTCTTGCAATCGACCGGCTGCTTCGCGATCAGACTGCATCCCGAAATCCAACCCGCGACAACAATCGCTCCGCAAATTGCCGCGATCCGCGGCATAATCGGCGTTTTGACCATCACGATCCTCCCCGCCTGGTTCGATGCGTCCCAGCAACGCATGATTCGAGCAGGATATTATCAATTACGCCGCCAAACAAGTCCCGGTTACGCTCGTGGCGATTTAGGGCGATTGCGCTTGAGAGGCGCGCATCGGGCCAATATGATCGGTTCCCCATGTCCGCGATCGAACTGCCCAAAACTTTCGATTCTAAAGCCGCCGAAGAGCGATGGTTCCAGCTCTGGATCGATCGCGGCTACTTCAAGGCCGACCCGTCGCGCGACGGCCTCGTCTTTTCGATTGTAATCCCTCCCCCCAACGTGACGGGGCAATTGCATCTCGGCCACGCGCTCAACGTCTCGCTGCAGGACATTATCGTCCGCACGCGCCGGATGCAGGGCTACAACACGCTCTGGCTGCCCGGCACCGACCACGCCGGAATTGCCACGCAGAATGCGGTCGAAAAGATGCTGGCGAAGGATGGCAAGAATCGCCATCAGATGGGGCGTGACGCCTTCGTCGAGCGGGTCTGGCAATGGCGCAACGAATACGGCGATCGGATTCTCCATCAATTGCGGCGGCTGGGCGCCTCCTGCGATTGGAGCCGCGAACGCTTCACGCTCGATCCCGGGCTGTCGCGCGCGGTCACCAAGGCCTTCGTCGATCTCTATAACAAGCAGCTCATCTATCGCGACAAGCGGCTAATCAATTGGTGCCCGCGATGCGAGACGGCACTGTCCGACCTCGAAGTCGATCACAAGGAACAGAAGGGACATCTCTGGTACATCCGTTATCCCTACGCCGATGGTTCAGGGTCGATTACCGTCGCAACGACGCGACCCGAAACGATGCTCGGCGACACCGCAGTCGCGGTGAATCCGGACGACGGGCGCTACAAATCAGCCGTCGGCAAGCCGCTGAAATTACCGCTCACGAATCGCGAGATCGAAATCGTTGCGGACGCGGCGGTCGATTCCGCCTTTGGGACCGGCGCGGTCAAAATCACGCCGGGCCACGATTTCAACGACTTCGAACTTGGGAAGCGCCACGGTCTGGAGCAAATCTCCATCTTCGATAATCAGGCGCGGATGAACGCCAATGCGGGGCCGTACCAAGGGCTTTCGCGCGAGGCGGCGCGCAAAAAAATCGTCGCCGATCTGGAAGCTCAAGAATTACTTGAGAAAATCGAGCCGCACGCCAACGCCGTCGGCGTGTGCTCGCGATGCGACACGATTGTCGAACCGATGCTCTCCGAGCAATGGTTCCTCTCAATGAAAAAGATGGCGGAGCGCGCCGCGAAGGCCGTCCGCGAGGGAGAGACGACCTTCCATCCCAAATTCTGGGAGAACACCTTCTTCAATTGGATGGACAACATCCACGACTGGTGCATCTCGCGCCAGCTCTGGTGGGGCCATCGGATTCCCGCCTACCGATGCGCGCGATGCGACGAACTCGTGGTCGCGATGGAGCGCCCCGCGCAATGCGCCAAATGCGGCGGCTCGGACATTATTCAGGACGACGACGTGCTCGACACCTGGTTTTCCTCCGGGCTGTGGCCCTTCTCGACGATGGGCTGGCCCGACGATACGCCCGAGTTGCAGCGTTATTACCCGACGAGCCTGTTGCTAACGGGGTTCGACATAATCTTTTTCTGGGTCGCGCGGATGATGATGTTCGGTCTCGAATTCACGGACCAAGTCCCGTTCAAAGACGTGTACATCACGCCACTGGTCCGCGACCAATACGGCAAGAAGATGACCAAGTCGAAAGGCAACGTCGTCGATCCGCTCGATCTGATGGAACAGTACGGCGCCGACGCAGTCCGCTTCACGCTAGCGCAACTGGCGGCGCAGGGGCGCGACGTGATTTTGTCGCACGACCGTTTCGCCGCATCGCGCGCCTTCGCCAACAAAATTTGGAACGCGGCCCGCTTCGTGATGATGAATCTGGAAGGCGCGCCGCAACCGCTCGAGGCAGTACCACAGTCTGATTTGAGCCTGGCCGACCGATGGATTCTCAACCGATTAGATTTAGCGATACGAGAGGTAACAACCGAGATCGATAATTATGAGTTCAACGTTGCCGCTCTGCACATTTACGTTTTCGCATGGTATCAATTTTGTGATCGCTACATCGAACTCGTGAAGGAGCCCCTCCGTGCCGGAGGCAAGGAACAAGCCGCCGCACGCTGGACCCTTGCGTTTGCTTTTGACAACTTGCTTCGATTACTCCATCCGTTTATGCCCTTCGTCACGGAAGAGGTATGGCATGCAATTCACGCTTATCTGGGTGAGGAAAATCTCGCGCCACACCTTCCGGTAGCGAAATTTCCTGAATTCAGGCGAAATCTCAGAGAAATAGCTGCGCTGCGAAGGGGGGGGCAGCTAGTGCCGAGCCCAACCGTTACTAGTTCACTATCTCCGGGAGAAGGCAGAGCAACAACCTTTTGCTTTTTAATCGCCGATGCCATCAATAGCCAGCGTGCTCTTCTTGCGTTCCACCCGGGACAGCGCGCGTCGGTTTTGGTGACGCCGCCGTCGTCCGAGAGAAAAGCATTCGCTTCGACGTTTTCCCTGTGGAAAAGCTACGCCATGACGCTCGGGCGCGCTGAGTCGCTTGACCTAATTGACGACGCCAGGCCCGGGCGAACATGGGTGCCGTCTCATCTACCTGAGGGTTGCGTCGTTTGGGTCAAAGCTCCAGAAGATTTCAATTTTACTAAGAAACGAGAGAGCCTAAAAAAGGACCTCGAAGAGGTAACAATTCGAATTCAAGCCGACAGGGCCAAGCTCGAAAATTCAGGGTTTGCGGCAAAAGCTTCGCCAGAAATACAAGCAGAGATAGCGCAAAGGATCGGAACGAACGGTGCCTTAAAACTGAGGCTAGAGCAGGATTTGGAAAGCCTTCGCGAGCTCGGCGAGAGGGAATGATCATGGACCTGCTTCGACAACTCGATTTGACCGGCCTCATCCGGCGGGCGCTGGCTGAGGATGTGGGGCAGGGGGATATCACGACCGCCGCGACCGTCCCGGAAGGGAAGGCGGGCGGCGCGATTATCCGCGTCAAACAGGAAAACATGACCCTTGCCGGTGGATTCCTAATTGAGGAGGTCTTCCGGCTGTCCGGGGCTGATCCTCACAAAATCTTCCTCGCGCAGGAGGGCGCCCAACTTCAGGCGGGCGAGACGCTCGCCGAGTTCAAGGGAAAACTCGCGGGACTCCTCATCGGCGAACGCACCGCGCTCAACTTCGTGCAATTGATGTCTGGAATTGCGACGCTCACGCGTGAGTTCGTCGATGCGGTCGCCGGGACGCGCGCGCAAATCGTCGATACGCGCAAAACTCATCCGGGACTTCGCGCGCTCGAGAAATACGCGGTGCGAATCGGCGGCGGACGCAACCATCGCATGGGCTTGGATAGCGGCATCCTGATCAAGGACAACCATATCGCCGCCGCCGGCTCAATCGACGTGGCGATTGAGAATGCGCGCCGCCGCGCGCCTCACACCTTCAAGATCGAGGTCGAATGCGAAACGCTCGTGCAGGCCGAGGCGGCGCTCGCCGCCCATGCCGATGCGATCCTGCTCGACAACATGGCGCTCGCCGACATCCGGCAGGCGCGCGAGATGGCGGGCGATGCCGTCATCCTCGAAGTATCCGGCAGCGTGACGCTCCAGAATGTCCGCCTGATCGCGGAGACCGGCGTCGATCTGATTTCCGTCGGCGCGCTGACCCATTCCGCCCGCGCCGCCGACCTCAGCATGAGAATCGAAGAAGTGTGAAGGTTAGTTTTGTAAATAGCTGGTGCAGAGCTTGGCGGAAACGAAAGACCTAACCCCCTGTCCCCCTTCCCCTTTAGGGAAGGGGGGACGCAAATCCGAAAGTTCCCCTCTCCCTTTAGGGGGAGGGGTTAGGGGAGGGGTCTATCAGACTGGCTCGAACCCATACCTTCCGATTCAGCGCGGCGCGCCGGGACGAATCGGATGGCGGATCGATTACCACGGCGAGATCGATTCGACGCAGGATGCCGCGCGCAAACTTGCGGCCGGTGGGATTGCGGAAGGCGCCGTCGTAATCGCGGAGACGCAGACTGCCGGGCGGGGCAGGATGGGCCGGACGTGGCATTCGCCCGCGGGCGTCAATCTTTACGCGACGATAATTCTTCGCCCTCCGCTTACGATTGCCGAGGCGGCGCGATTGAGCCTCATCGCCGGCGTTGCCGCTGCCGAGGCGCTCGAAACCGTCGCGCCGCACATTGTCGCGCTCAAATGGCCCAACGATGTGTGGCTGGCGGGGCGTAAAGCGGGCGGCATTATCGCCGAAGCCGTGGCCTCCGCCGAGGGCAATCTTTCGTGCGTGCTGCTCGGAATCGGCCTCAACCTGAATCTCGAAGCGGAGTATCTGCCGCCCGAACTGCGCGGCAAGGCGACCTCGGTCCGAATCGCGACGGGCCGTAATTGCGACCGAATTGCGGTGGCCGGTTCGCTTTTTTCCCGGCTTGAGTCTCGCTATAGAGAAACTGTGGCGCACGGCTTCGCGGCCGTGCGGCCCGAATGGGAGCGCTACTCGGCGCTTACGGGGAGGCGCGTGACGATAATGAACGGCGGTGGCGTCCGCTACGGGGGAATCGCGCGGGGAATCGATGGCGGCGGCGCGCTCCTGCTCGACCTGGGGAACGGGCGAATCGAGCGGATCGCGGCGGGAGAGGTGAGTGTCGAAGGAGCGTACGATTGAAGGGAATAGACCTAACCCCCTTGCCCCCTTCCCATGAATGGGAAGGGGGAATGCTGAACCGATCGACGGTTCCCCTCTCCATTTATGGGGAGGGGTTCCCATACGGAGGTATTCTGCATGGCGGTCGAGGAAATCGGACGGCTTAGGACGATCGCAATAATTGGCCAGGGCGGAAGCGGCAAGACGCAACTCGCCGATGCGATGCTCTTCACCGCCGGGGCGATAACCCGGCTCGGCCGCCCCGACGACGGCTCGGCGCAGATGGATTTCGAGCCGGAGGAAACCGCGCATCACGTTTCGATCGGCGCCGCGTTCCATCATCTCAACTGGGAAAAGACCGAGATAATCTTCGCCGATACGCCCGGCTACAGCGCCTTCCTGCCCGAAACGATCAACGCGCTCCGCGCGGTAAATGGCGTCGTGATGTTGATTAGCGCGGGCGCGGACATGAAGGTCGAAGCGGAAAAATTATGGAGCGCGATCGGCGAGTTGAAAATTCCACGAATCGCCTTCGTCTCGCGGCTCGACCGCGAGCGGATGAGTTTCGACGCGGCGCTCGCCGACATGGAAAAGGTGCTCGGCGCGCGCCCGATTGCGATGACGCTGCCGATCGGCGAGGAACTGGCGTTCAAGGGCGTCGTCGATGTGCTCGCGATGAAGGCGCTGAGTTATGCCGACACCTCGGGCAAGTATAAGGAAGAGGAACTTACCCCCGAATTGAAGGCGCGGGCCGAGGCGGCGCGCAAGGCGATGGTCGAGGCGGTCGCGGAGACCGACGACGCGCTGCTGGAAAAATACCTCGATAAGGGCGCGCTCGGCGACGACGAAGTCCGCGCCGCGCTTCATGCCGCCGTCCGCGAATGCAAACTCGTTCCGGTCTTTTGCGGATCGGGCGCGAAAAATATCGGCGTCGGCCCGCTGCTCGACGCGATCGCGGCGTTCCTGCCCGCGCCCAACGAGCGCAAAATCGTGGAATTGCAAAATCCCGCGACGGGCGAGCCGGTCGAGCGCGCGGCCGATCCGGCGGCGCCCTTCGCGGCGCTGGTCTTCAAGACGATAATCGATCCCTTCGCCGGCAAGCTTTCAATCTTTCGCGTGATTTCGGGGACCGCCCACAGCGACGCGCCGATTCTCAACGCCTCGCGCGAATCGAAGGAGCGCTTCGGCCAATTGCTCCGGCTGGAGGGGCGCAAGCAGGCGCCGATCGCAACCGCGATCGCGGGCGAAATCGCGGCCGTAGCCAAGCTCAAGGATACGGCCACGGGCGATACGCTCTGCGACGAGAAATCGCCGGTACTCGCGATGCCGCCGCTCGTGCGGCCGGCGCCGGTTATCTCTTTCGCAATCCGGCCCAAAACCAAGGGCGACGAGGAAAAAGCCTCGGCGGCACTCCAGAAGCTCGTCGAGGAAGACCTCGCGCTGGATACGCATCGGGACGCCCAGACCCACGAAATTATCCTGTCGGGCACCGGCCAGATGCATATCGAATTGACGGTCCAGAAACTGAAGCGGAAGTTCAATGTCGAAGTCGAACTTCAGGCACCCAAGGTTCCGTACAAGGAAACCGTTAAGGGCTGCGCCGAATCGCAGGGCAAGTACAAACGCCAATCGGGAGGCCACGGCCAATACGGCGATTGCTGGCTCAAGCTCGAACCGCAAGCGCGCGGCAAGGGATTCGAATTCGCGGACGAAATCGTGGGCGGCTCAATCCCGCGCCAGTTTATCCCCTCGGTCGAAAATGGCGTGCGCAATACGCTCACGGAGGGCTTCCTCGCCGGCTTTCCGATCGTCGATGTGAAAGTAACGGTCTTCGACGGCAGCTATCACGACGTCGATTCGTCGGACATGGCGTTCCAGATCGCGGCCTCGATGGGCTTCAAGGCGGCGATGGAAAAAGCGAAGCCGATCATCCTCGAACCGATAATCGCGCTCGAGGTTTCATGCCCGGGCGAATGCATGGGCGACGTGATTGGCGACCTCAACTCAAGGCGGGGCCGGGTGCTCGGAATGGACAGCAAAGGAGGCGGTCAGGCGATCAAGGCGAACGTGCCGATGTCGGAAGTGCTGAAGTACGCCCCGGCGCTCCGCTCGATTACGTCGGGACGCGGCTCGTTCGAGCAGCACTTCTCGCATTACGAGGAGGCGCCCGCCCCCGTCGCGGACAAGATTATTAAGGAGCATCAGGCTGCCCGCGAAGCCGCCACCGCCGCCAAATCCCACGCCCACGGGTGAGGGGGTCTCGGCGCGCAGCGCCCAGATCAGGTCTTTAGCCCTTTGAAACCCCAACGGGGTTTCAAGCTTCCTGTCTTAATCGGAAGGGAAGCGCGAAACCTCGCTGAGGTTTCGCAGAAGTATAATAATCTGTAGCGAGTTGACTGCGCGGGGGGAACGGGACTGGCGAATGCGCGAGAGCATCCTATGAGCACAAGGAAGATTCCGTTAAAATCATCCCGAACGTCGCGAAAGAGCAGACGGCGTGAGCAGTTTTGTAATGACGCCCTTGCGGCGTGGGCCGAGTATCAGGCTACCGGACGGCACGTAACCGGAGTGGAAGCCGACGCATGGATGGCGCGACTGGAACTTGGAGGGCAGGGACCGAGATTCGCTATCCCTTCGAGCATCGAAACTTAGCTGAGTTGGGGGCAAAATGCTTTTAATTTCACGTGGCAGATTGCGGAATATTCCGCCAGAACTACGGCTAACTCACGAGTACTGCTTCTTTCTACATGACGAATGCGTTCGTGTCTTTAAGGAGTACGAAGACGCACGCGCGCATGACGTGACGGTGAAATTTCCGAGCAAGATAACTGCAAAGCAGTTTCAGAAGATCGCCAAATCAAAAGATGCAATCGAAGCCCTGCGTAAAACCGGGTACCCGGACGAAGCAAAGAGGGTGATTCTAAACCAAATCACAATGGCGATGGTGTCGGACTGCCTTCATCATGTATTCGAAGCCCTAAAATGCCTCGAAAAGCGGAAAGTCGTGGTGGCGCTGAATCTTCTAAGGAAACCGCTTAAGGATAACTTCACCTATTTGTCGTGGATACTTGGCGATGAGGATCACTTCTATAGGGAGTTTACGAGAGGCCATCCCGAAAGACTCGCGCAGAGCAGGCTTGGAAATAGTCGTTCCGAGATTTTTTCCAAGGCGATCGATAAAACGAATTTGGCCAGGTTTGCAGACGTGACGCTTCTTCTGCAGTTGCTGTTCGACCGGAAAAACGAGAATGGGTTGGAGGCCCTATTTCAGCACGCTGTTCACCTTATTACCGTACAGCGCATAGAGCTACAGACATTGCCAGAGAATTTCAATTTTATTTTCAAGAATCACAATGATGACGATGTTTATTATCGAGTGTACAACGCCTTGCCATACGTTCTATTGCTCCTGTCGCACGTCGTTGTGGGGTTGTTCGACCGGATGAAAGCGATGGAGAAGGGGGTAATGGTTATGTTTTACCTGCGAAGCGTCCTTGGATTCTTGCTGCTAGAAGAGAAAGGTAGTGAAGATGCTCAAGGCGCAATTGGCGAACTCTTGTCACCGGACCTCTCATGTACGTACTGTAAATCAAGGCTGCGTGTGTCGCGCCACAATGCCGCAAGGCTCTTGATGACTGAGTCGTTCCGTTGCACGACTTGTAGACGGGTTAGCGCGTTCCCGTTCTCATGGATGTGCCAGGATTTCGGTTCGGTTGGTGGCTCGTAGGGCTGGCTCTGAGCGGTGATTCGAAGGGCGGCATGAAACTCACTAAAGATATTGAATCGCCGGATCCTCCGCGGAGCAAAGACGCATTACCGGTGCTGCCGCGGAAGATCGCGGCTTGCGGACCGGGTGGTGCGGCGGAATTTGGCGGCCTCTTGCGCGGCCTTCTTGGCGGCGGCGCGTTCCAGTTCCTGCGACAAGATCGCCTGAATCGCGAGCGTTGCCGCAGGGCGCAAGCGTTCCAGCGTCTCCGCAATTTCGCGCATCCGCTCGGCGGATAATCCCGAACGCGACGCCGGTCCCCAAATGTGCGCGGCGAAGAGGTTCGCAAAGCCCTCCGCGATTTTGCCGATGCGCCCCTGCACCCGTTCCAGCTCATCGCACGCCGCGCGGACCGGAACGCCCGCTCCAATCAATTCCTCCGCCGCGCGCAACAGGCTTGGCCGCGCGAAATAGACTTTTCCATCGCGCATTTCCGCGAGTCCCGCCTTCACCGAGCGATTAACCAGCGTCCGAACATCCGTGCCGCGCGGGAAGCGCTTCGCCAACTCGCGCATCGCGAAGGCGCGGGGCCGCTCCTCGTTCCATCCGCCGACGATCCGCTCGCCGATTCCCAGGATGCCGCCCAATCCGCGCCGCTCGTCCCAGGCGTCGAACAACTCGCGCATCGAAGCGAACGAGAATCCGCGCCGCTGCAATCGCGCAATCAGTTTCAGGCGGCTCAAGTGATCGTCGGTGTATGCTGCCACGCGCCCGTTGAGGCTCGGCGCGGGCAAAAGCCCCTCGGTGCGGTAGAGCCGGATGTTGCGGCTCGTGGTCCCGGTGCGGCGGGCCAGTTCGTCGATTGTCATTGCGAGTGTCCTGGCGCGGAGCTTCTTCACGACATCTTGCACCGTAACAGTATTTGCTGTAATAGTCGAGCCATGCAAGCTCAAGCCAAACGGCCCGCGCGCAACCGTATGCGTTCCTCTCCTGCCTCCAAAGCCAGAACGGCCGCAAATCGCCCGGCGGATGCCGCCGCGCGCGGCCCTTCGCTGTTCGGAGTGGTGGACTGGGCGCGCGGCGGAATCGAGGCCGCGCTGGAAAGCCTCGTGGCCGGGGACGGCGCGCCGGTAATCGACTACGACAATCCGCGCGGCGATCCGGGATTGTTCGGCCCCGGCAGCGTCACCTGGCGGGTCCATTCGGATTTTCCCGCGATGCTCGCCGGCGGGCTGAGTTCGCTCTACCTGCAGGCGCTCCATCCGCTGGCGATGGCGGGCGTGTACGACCACTCCAATTTTCGCAAGGACCCGCTCCTGCGCCTGCGGCGGACGGCGACGTTCGTCGGCGCGACCAGCTACGCGGCGACCGCGATTGCCGAGAAGTCGATCGCGATGGTCAGGCGCATCCATGAGCGCGTCGTCGGCACCGCGCCCGACGGCCGCGCTTATTCCGCCAACGATCCGCGCCTGCTGACGTGGGTGCATACTGCGGAGGTTGCAAGCTTCCTTAAGTCATACCTTGCCTATTCCGGCGATTCGCTCACCGCGGAAGAACAGGATCGATACTTTGCGGAGGTCGCGCGTCTGGCCGAGGGGCTTGGCGCGCGCGACGTTCCAGCCAGCGTGGCGCAAGTCCGCGATTATTTTCAGACGATGCGGCCCGAGCTGATCTGGGGTTCGCAGGCTAGGGAGTCGATCGATTTCCTATTCCGCACGCCGTCGCTGCTGCCGGGAATGGGCCCTGGGCTGCGGCTCTTTATCGAGGTGGGAATCGACCTCCTGCCCGAATGGGCGCTCGAAATGACTAATCTGCGGCGGTCGCAAACCATCCCGATGGTGGTGGCGCGGCCCGCGTTCATTGCGGCCGCCGCGGTCATGCGCTGGTCGATTACCGGCGGAGCGGCGAATCGGGCGCGAGCGCGGATGGGCCTCGCCTAGCCGCCAGCCGGCCAAGACGATTTTTCACTCCACCGCCTCGCGCAGGTTGAACCATCTGAGCATCGCGAAAAGCGCGAGCGCGATTATCACCACGGCGGCCGCGATCGGTTGCGCCGCCGAAAGCCCGGCGCTCTCGAATCGATCGTAAATCAATACCGGCGCCGTCATCGGATAGTACGCGAGCACGATCACCGCGCCGAATTCGGAAAGCGCCCGCGCCCACATCATTACCGCGCCCGACACGATCGCGCCGCGCGCCATCGGCATCGTCACGCCGAAGAATGCCGCCCACGGCCCGTGTCCGAGCGTGCGCGCGACGCCTTCGAGCCGCGGATCGACCGCGCGGAAGCCGTCGCGCGCGGCGTTGATTAGGAACGGGGCGCTGACGAAAAGCATCGCGATCACGATTCCCGGGACCGCGCCGGCGAAATGGATTCCAATCAATGAGAAGGTGTGGCCAACAAAGAAGCGCCGCCCGAAAATGAAGAGGAGCGCGATTCCGGCGATCGGATGCGGCACCACGATCGGCAAATCGATCAGTCCCTCGATAATCGCCTTGCCGGAGAATTCTTGACGCGCGAGCAGATAGGCGAGCGGCAATCCGAGGATTGCACCGAGCAGAGTCGCCCATGTCGCCGCCGCAATGCTGAGGCCGATCGCGCGCAGCACGTCCGGGTCGGCGAACGAGCCGATCAATAAATGCGGGTTGCTCGTTACAACGAGCTTGACGAGCGGCCCCGCCAGAAACATCAGGACGATTCCGGCGGCTACGGAAAACGCCGCCGTGCGGCCGCGGCTTTGATTCAGCATCTACAGGACGCCGTGGGCGCGGAGGTCGTCCCACACGGCCTTGGCGTAGGCAAGGAAGCCCAGCCCGAAACTGCCGACGCCAGCGGAAAAGAAGATCGTCATGGTGAGGGCGGTCGTGTCGAGGAGGCAAATGGCCGAAATCGCGATTCCGATCGCGTAGAGCGCGAGACCGGCCTTGATTAGAAGCGGCAATCGGCTCATCGCGGCGCCTCGTAAGCCATCGCGGTTCGCGGAGGGATTGGGCGCGCGGCGGTCTCGAATTGCGGCGTGTGTATCGGCTCGTGGCACACGGCGCACTTCATCCGATCGGCCACGATGAGGCCCATCACGGCGTGATGGGCGGGATTCCGCAGGAATGGAGCGGCGCCGGCATGGCAACCGAGGCAATTGCGGTTCGGAAACGGCGCATAGAGTTTGATTTTTCTCGGCACCGGATGGCCGAAATAGTAAACCGCGACGTGCCGGACGCCGCCGATCTTGGCGTCGATCGGGCCTAGAAAGCCATAATTCACATGACAAGTATAGCACTGGTCATGGGGGATGAAGTGATTGCGATAGTGAAGGGCGGCCAACGACCTGCTATTCGGGTCTTCGATGTCCCGAACCCACGGCGTCATCGTATGGCATGAGGCGCAGAAGCTGAATCGCTCCGCCCCAACGAAGGAATACGTCCCCGTCAGTGCCCCGGCCGCCGGTCCGATGACGACGAACACGGCGAATAGCAGCAATTTGACGCCGCGCGACATTGCGATTCGCGGGCTATTTTTGCCCGGCCAACTGCTTTACGTACGCAGCCAGGTCCGTGACGTCCCGATCGCTCAGGTCCTTGTAGGCCGGCATCACGGCGGCTTCGCCGACCGCGGGACCTCCGCCCTTGATTGCCTTCGCAATCCACGCATCGCTCTTGCCCTTGAGCGACGTGGCGAAGTCCGCCGGGTGCGGTGTGAGATATTTACCCGCCGGGCCGTCGCCGTGACCCGCATCGCCGTGGCACGCGGCGCAATTCTGGACGTACAGCGCCGCGCCGTTGCCGGCGGCGATGGCGGTTGCGCCGAAACTCAATAGCGAGCAGGCCGCGGCGGCGGCGAGCGCGGAGACAGTCTTGCGATAGTGCTTCATGTTGGCTCCTTCCGGTAAGTGTGAATTTAGAATTTATATCGGACGCTGATATAAGCGGCGTTACCCGTGTACGGTGTCCAGTTGGTGTTTCCCAGGAATAGCGAACGCGGCGACGAAGCCATCGAGGGGGCCAGGTTATCGTATCCGAAATCGTTCTCGCCGAAGCTGCTGAACATATATCCAATGTTGAGCGCCATTTTCTTTTCGATCGGATAGGTGTAATTCACGATCAACTGATTGAAGCGGGTACCGACGTTCGGAAAGACCGCCGCGCCGCCCAAGGCCGCGTCGCCGTTGGCGTGGGTCAAATCCGTCGTAACGGTGTAATTGTACCGCACCTTCAGATGCGACAGATGAGGCAGAATGCGGTTGGCGGGGATGGCCGTGTCGAACCCAAAATCGATCGCGTTTCCCTGCTCGCGGCCGTAACTGGTCCAGACCTGACCGGGACAGACCTCGGGGGTTTGATCGCCGGGGCTTGAGGGACAATTCGGCTCGCCCTTGCCTCCCGATTGGCGCTGGAACGATTTCAGATTCCAATCGGTGGCGGTCCATGACCAGTCGGCGTCGAGGTTCACGTTTTTGAACGGATTCCAAGTAATGCCCGCCGACGGAACATAGTTCGACCAGTGTTGAAGGCCATAATCCGAAGCGGGATATGAGTAGTTGTCATAATCCATCTCGGCGTGAAAGGCCAGCGTTCTTAGCCACGGATTCGCCGCAACCCAGTGCCCGCCCTCGCGGGACTGAAAAGGCTCGGCGTTCGCGCCAATGGAAAAGCTATCGACCTGGACCGTGGCCTCGTCGAAGCGCCTCAAATCGCTGAATTCCGCCGTGCCGCCGTTCTGCGCAATGAGATTGCTCCGATCGTTGTTGTATTCGGGAGAATCCCGGAAGGCGTGCTGATAGGAGCCGCGCAGGCCGAGCCATTCATAAGGATCCCAATCGAGCACCGGCCCGTATGAAGTCATGTCCTCCTGCGGCGTCATCAAGCCGCCATTGTGATAAGTCTCGATTCTGCCCACCAGGCTTGCGGCAAGATTCTCCGTCACATTATAGCTCGATTCCCCCTGAATGGTTTGGGTTGAGAAGGAAAATGGATATGCGGTGGCGCTCCACGCGGACGATACGTCGTTCAGGCTGGTAATGTCCTTGAAGGTCACGGCGGGATCGTGGTTGGCGTAGTCGAAATAGCTATAGGTGGCCTTTAGCCGCAGTTTGTCCATTGGACGGCTGACAATCGTGAAATTAGCGAAGAACGGCGACACGTCGCCGCCAAGACTCTGGCGCGGCAAGGCTTGGAAGGGAAGCGCGGAGTTGGAGGTAAACGGAATGAAGCTCTGGTTTTGGAGCCACCAGCCGTAAGAGACGCTGCCCATCAGGTGCGTGTCCATCGGCAATGCCAGGCCGCCGGTGGCGGTGAAGGTGTGGGCTTCGTTGTCAGGATAAGTAGAATCGCGCCCGGCGCACGGGCCATTGCCGCCGGTCGCTCCAGGATACGTCGCGGAATCGGCACAGGCCCCGCCCGGCCCGGTCATTTGGTCCCAAGTGTTCGGATTCTGCCAAGTCAGCGTGCTGTACTGGTTTTTGAAGAACGAGCCGTCGTACTGCAAGCCTGCAAGCCAAGTCCCATTGGCCCATTGCACTCCGGCTCCATAGTTGTAGGTATCGTATTCGATCGGCTGGGCGAGTTCGCTTACATTATATGAGCCTGGGTTGGGGCCGAATATTTCGCCATCAGGCGTGTTGCCGCTTTGATTGAGGAAATTGAAATATGCCGAGTAGGTCCACTCGGGAGTGGGCGTATAGCGAATGTTCAGGTTCGCGATGCCCTCGAGGAGGCTCAGTGAAAGCGGATGGGCGGTTGAATTCGCCCAAGATTCGATATTCGATCCGGGCGGTGAACCGCCGGACGGCGCCTCCGGCCGCGAGGGGAGCGTAAAATTGCCCCCGTTCTGTTCGTAGGGGGTTTGCGCGACCCCATCGCTCAGAAAATGCGGAATTTCCTGCCACTGCGCGTCAATGTCGAGCAATCCATACTCGCCGAAATGCAGGTCGTACAATTCGTTGGTCTGGCCGACGTTGAGCGCACGAAACTCGGCGAAGACGGTATCGTTCTTATCGTGAAGCAATAGCTTCAATTCCGGTGCGACGATCTGCTGCGCCAAATCCTGATACTCGCGGAACTTGGCGTTGTTCGTGTCCGGGACCGGCTGCGGAAAGCCTCCGGCCTCGGCGGAACCGGTGGCGGTGTAATTGCCGAGATTCACCTGTGCCGCGGCGGTCTGCGGCATCAGCACGAGAATCGTCATAACGATCGGCGCCGCCGGGAGTATGAAACGTGCAAGATTCATAGCTTTTCGCCCTCCGCGGCTCCGCGCTCTCATCGGGTCAAATCCACTCCGCCCGGAGCGTTCGATCCATGGATCGCCGAATGGCAGTTGGTACACGAACGGCCGAATACGAACACCGAACCCGGAGCGCCCGGCGATCCGGGATGAAACGTACCGATGTGGCATTGCTGGCAGAGCCGCGGCGGCCGCAACTTGAGCATCGCCTGGTTAATCGAGCCGTGCGGGTTGTGGCAATTCAGGCAGCTCTGCGCCACTGGCGGATGAATCCAAAGAAACGGCCCGCGCTTTTCCGCGTGGCACATATAGCAAGTCTGATTCACGGTCGCGCGAACAAGCTGGTCCGGATAGGGGCCGCCGTGCGGATTGTGACAATCGGTGCAGGTCATCAATCCCTCGAACAGCGGCATGTGGGAGGGCAGCGTCATTTGCGTCTTCTGTTTCAGATGGCAGCGCAGGCAGACCTGGGTCTCGGGGCGGGTCATTACGAACGGGTTCGATTCCATCGCCGACGCAAGCTGAAAGCGCGGACTGAGCTTGCGCATGATCGTGTGGCAATCGGTGCATCGCAAGCCGCGAAAGGCGTGGACGCTCGCGCGCCAAAAGGCCTGCGCGCCGTTATTGTGGCAATTCAAGCAGGCCGCGTTCTGCTGTTCCGCCGATTCCCCGGAATCGGGGCGGAAACTGGTTACGCCCGCGATGCTTGGCCCGTGCGGTACCGCGTCGGGAGATTCGTGGGCCATCGCCTTGGCCATTTCGGGAACATAGCGGCTGCCGGGACCGTGACAGGACTCGCAGCCGCGTGCTTCCGCCGCATCGCGCGGATGCTCGATCAGTAGCTTGCCCATCGCCGTTTGGAGAAAAGTGTGCGCGGCTTGGCGATGGCAGCTTTCGCACACTTGGTCGCCGACGTAGGCTGCCGGCCCGGCCGCCTCCGGCGCGGCTTTGGACAACTCACTTGCCGGTTGGGCGATGACGGGTCGCGCATCCGCGGAGGCCGATGGCGGATCGATACGGGCGGCGGCTTGAGCGCGAATGCTCACGGCCATGATGATGCCCCCTAAAACGGCAATTAGCTGCGGATATTTCGTCCGTCGCAAAATCACGGATTCAGGACTTTGCCCCCAAGCACCTTGCATTGCGTGTGGCCGCCGGATCGATGCGCTGGGCCACCGTTTACGCGGATGCGGTATGCGCCACGAATACCGTAAAGAATCGGTGTTGGCAAGGACTTTTCCACGCCGTATGTGTATCCGTTCGCGCCACTTATGGACTGGCGATATTTCCGTTTGTAACACCCGTTTTCGCCGCCGCCATGCGGTTAGGGGCGCCCATCGGGCAGGTTTGCAAAACATGGCATCCGGGCGGCTGATGTAGTATGGTCGGTGGATCGAAAACGAAGGAGACTTATCAGGAACTATGAACAAGAGCAGAAAGGCCGCGTTAACCGGAGCGGCGATCGCGGCCGCCGTCGCCGCGGCGTTTATTGCGGGCGCCGGGATGGCGATTGCCGCGTCGAGCGGCATGGCGGCATCGCAGGTCAAATGCATCGGCGGCAATTCGTGCAAGGGGCAAAGCCTCTGCCAGACGGCATCCACCAGTTGCAAGGGCAGCAACTCCTGCAAGGGCAAGGGCTGGATTTACACCGCCGACGCCGAAAGCTGCGTCAAAACGGGCGGCAAGCCGGAATCGGCGGTCAAGGCGGACTGAAGCGCGCGACGGTTCCGGGATGACCGGTTCCAGTAATACCGCTTCCTTCCGGGCGCGCTTCGCCTTTTTGGGTTTTGGGGCCGGCCTGAGACGACAGCATTACAGCCACGTTCTTGAGCGCCATCCTCCGATCGATTGGTTCGAGGTCGTCTCAGAAAACTTTATGGGCGAAGGCGGGCGGCCACTCGAAGTGCTGAGCGCCGTGCGCGAACGCTATCCGATCGCGCTGCATGGCGTCTCGATGTCGCTCGGATCGACGGACCCGCTGAATCGCGATTATCTCCGCAAGCTGCGCGGCCTTGCGCGGCGCTTCAATCCGGCGTGGATTTCCGACCATCTCTGCTGGACGGGAGTTGGCGGGCACAATCTCCACGACCTGCTGCCGTTGCCGTACACCGAGGAGGCGCTCCGCCATGCCGCCGGGCGGATTCGTGAAGTGCAGGAGACGCTCGAACAGCCGATCTTGATCGAAAACGTGTCGAACTACATGACGTTCGTCGATTCCACCATGACCGAATGGGATTTTATTTCGGGGGTCGCCGAGGAGGCCGATTGCGGGATTCTGCTCGACATCAACAATATCTATGTCAGTGCGTTCAACCACCGCTTCGACCCGAATCGGTATGTCGATTCGGTCCCGCCGGAGCGCGTCGTGCAATATCATCTCGCCGGCCATAGCGATCATGGAACCTATCTGCTCGACAGCCACGACCATCCCGTGCGCGATGAGGTGTGGAGACTCTACGAACGCGCCGTGCGGCGCTTCGGTGCGGTATCGGCAATCGTCGAGTGGGACGACCACATTCCTGAATTTTCCGAACTGGCTGAAACGGCGGACCAGGCGCGGCGTATTTTCCTGAATGCGGCGCCGCCGCCGGAGAATCGCAATGGCGATGCAACTAAAGGAACTGGAACAGCTCCTCTGCCGGCTGATCGCCGCGCCTAACGGCGTTGCCGAGGGACTGGCAGCCGAGCGCGGCCTGCCGTCCGGCGGCCTCGAGGCGATTGTGCGCGGCGACGAGCGGCTGCCTGCATTCGAGCGCGTTAGTATCTATGCGAATATGTACTTCTATCGCCTCCTCGACGTGCTGAAGGATGATTTCCCCGCAACGCTCAAGGCCATCGGCGATGCCAATTTCCACAACCTCGTGACCGGCTACCTGCTGGAATACCCGCCAACGGAACCATCGGTGCATTATTGCGGCCGCCATCTCGCGGCGCATCTGCGCGGCCATCCGCTCCGGGAGAAGTTTCCATATCTGGCCGATCTCGCCGCGCTCGAACGCGCGCTCGTGGAATCGTTCCAGGCTGCGGACGCGGCCCCGCTCGATGCCGCCGCGATGCGCTCGATTCCGGCTCCGGATTGGCCGGCATTGCGATTCGCGATGCATCCGGCCGTGGCGATTCTGACCCTCGATTGGCGCGTCTCGGAGTCGGTCCGCGCCGTGGAGAACGGGTCCGAATCGGGGCCGGTCATGCGCGGTCCCGCACGCACCGTCGTATGGCGGCACAACTGCCGGGTCTTCCATCGCGATCTGGAACCAAGCGAAGCGGGCGCGCTCGATGCGGCATCGCGAGGCGAACCGTTCGCCCGAATTTGCGAGGTGGTTGGCGCTGACGCGGGCCAGTCCGATCGGGTTGCGGAGGCCTCGCGATTGCTGAATCGATGGCTCGCGGACGGAATTCTGCTCGCCGCCCCCGCCGCGGCCGCTTGACGGATGATTTTTCCGCGCCGTGCGGCTATAAGTCTTGATCGTTCGGATGCGATGCTTGCTTCCGGGCGCGGCTTCCATGACCGGCGACAGCATCCGAATCGAACGGCCCCGCGGACTCCATCAATTCGAGGAGTTCGCGCGGCTGCCATTCCTAGTCTATCGCGGCCGCGATGCGTGGTGGCCGCCCGACATTCGTAACGAGATCGCGTTGTTGTCGGAAAAAAGTCCACTGTCGCGCCATCTTGAAATCGAGCCGCTGTGCGTACGCGCCGCGGGGAGGATCGTGGCCCGTTCGATCGCGGTCGTGAATCGGCGCTATATCGAACATTGGAACGAACCGCTCGGTCATCTAATCTCTTTCGAAACCCTCGAAGGTTACGACGCCGCCGTGGCCGCGATGCTCGATGCCGCCGCGGGATGGCTGCGCGAGCGCGGAATGCGCGCGGTGCGGAGCGGCTTCGCCGCGTTTCTCGATTATCCATACGCGATCGATAACTACGAGGCGCTCTCGTCGTTCCTACTGCGCGGCAATCCGCCGTCCTACCATCGCCACTTGAAAAACGCCGGCTTCGTTACCGAAAAGGGACAGGTGGATTTCACGATCCCGCTCGCGCGGGAAATTCTCGATCGATACCGGACGATTGCCGCCGCGAATCCGGCGGGGATTGAGGTTCGCAGTTGGCGCGAATTTGGATTTGCCGGCGCGATCGGCGCATGGACCGCCGTAACCAACGCGGCGTTCGATCGGCATTGGGGATGGAACCCGGTAACCCGCGAGGAAGTGCGGCCGATGCTTGCGCCGCTGGAAGCGACCCCGGTGGCGGACCTTTCAATGATTGCCGTGCGCAACGGGGAGGCGATCGGGGCGGTTTTTTCCGTGCCCGACCTAAGCCCCGCGCTCGTGCGGCTTACGCCCGGAACACGGCTCGATCCGGAGCGCGGGGGCGGCACGCGCGGCGCATTGATCAACATTGGAGTGATCGAGCGCGAGCGGGGGCATGGCGCGGCGATGGCGATGGCGGCGCGATCGTTTCTGGCGATGGCGGCGCAGGGGATGCGCTATGCGGGCTACACCCTCGTACTCGACGACAATTGGGCGTCGCGGCGCACGGCGGCGGCGCTCGGCGCGCGGATCACCGGCAACTTCGTGACTTATCGGCGTGAACTGTGAAGCGATGCGCGGCTCGCCGGAAGATCGCGGCTATTGTGGCACGGGCGAATGAAGCTGCGCGGCGATCGCGGCAATTTGTTCCCGATCGAAATCCATTTCCAGATACAGCGGCTGGTTGCGGGGAGGAATCGCAGCGCCGGGCGGCAACAAATCGTTCGGATAGGGAAAGTAAACATGGGCCGCGAATTTGCGGTACCGGCCGATGACCGGGGCGAGGTCGTTGTACGTGCCGCGGATGACTACTTTTGCGCGCCCGTCCGCGGTCCCTCCCATCCATGCGCCGGTGTAAAGGAAGCCTTTCGATCCCGGTGCGGCGGCGACGGTTTTGCCGGTGTACACGTCGGCGGTCGATCCCACGAACCATTGCGGCTTGAGCGCTCCCAATTGCAGCGCGCGATAGGGAGTCAACCGCGCGAGGTTGCGGCCCGCCGCGATCCATTGGCCGGCGGCGGCGAGCATGGTTTCGACGGCGGCGGCCGCGGCTTGGCGGCGCATTTGAAACGCGGCCGCATTGCGATACGGAGCCAATGAGGCGGGAACAATTCGGAATACCGTAACGCCGCCAACGTGCTTCGGAGCCGCCGAGAAATTCGAGAAAAGGGCATTCCATGATTTCGCGGCGGGATCGCTATCCGCGACTACGGCATCGTCCACGCCGTGATGCGCCATGAACGCTCCCAACTGATCGCGCGCGTCCGGCAGATAGGCGGCGGCATATAAGGCGTTGAAAATCGGCCAGCCGTCGAATTCCGCCGGGTGTGCGCCGACCCATCCATCGGCCATCCGAAAGTACATCCCCGTTTCCGCCTGCCACAACATACTATTGCCGCGATAGCCGAACGGCAGGATCAGCAGGTTGTCGCCCGGCTTTATGTAATCGCGATACATATCGCTTGCGAAAAAAGCCGGCGATTGGGCCGGAAACACCCATCGTCCCCGCAAGCTGGCAAACGAAGCCGCGACCACGATGATACCGATGACGGTGTTCACGGCCGGCTTGAAGCCATTCGATCCCAGCCACCGCGACACAATAATCGCAAAGATCAAGTAGGCGTACGCCGCGAAACGGAACGGCAGCGCCTTGTTGATCACCGGCAGTCTCATCAACAGGCCTGCCGGCGTGAGAATGGATGCGGCGCCGAAATGGAAGCGCGGCGCTCCCATCAGAATCGCGACGGCAATTAGCGTACCGAGAAGCGTACGGGCGGCGGGCGAACGGCGCTCCCGCCAGGCGTATGCCAAAGCGACGATCGTTAGCGGCTGACCGGATGGAATAATAAAAATGAGATTGCCGAGGTTGAAGTGTTCCAGCAGAAACGGCCAGATTTCGCCATGCGGAGAACCGAAGGCGAATAGCCAATAGAGATACGGGCTGATTATAACAATCGCGGCGGCGTATGCGCACGCAATGGAATATGCAGCGTTAACTATCCGCCGGCGGGTACCGGACGGTTCGAAGCACCAGGCCAGTGCGAGCGAGATCGCGCCAAACATCGTCATGGTCGCGAAGACTTCGATTGAGATGAGAAATTGGGCGGCCAGGATTCCGGCGAGAAGTGCGGTTACGCGGCGCGCCGCAAGTTCGCCTTCGATTGCGCGAACCACGAGTAGCACCGCGAGCGGCGCAATGAATACCAGCGTGGTGTGCGGATTCCCGGACAGCATTTCATGCCCTATGTAGGCGGAGAAGCCGAAGACGTAGCCGCCGAGAAGCGAAGGCCACCACGATTTACACAGAGCGCGGCACAGCACGAAGGCACTCCACGCCGCCAGCGGCGGCGCGAGCAGCATCATGATGTTGAACGACGCAACGGGGCCAACCGCCGCGGTCGCGGGCCACAGCAGCAGGCTCGGCAGCGGAATGCACGTCGCCCAAGTCAGGTTGATGCCGACCGGCGCGAACATGAAGAAGGTGACAAATGGATTGAGCCGGCTGACCAACGCGAACGGCCACCAAACCAAGTACCACATAAAGACGAACGGGTCGCCGCCGCCGCCGATGTGGAAGTCATGGAAATGGCCGAGTAACTGGCGGCCGAAAATCAGGAACGAAATTGCGGAATAGATTGCGAAGGGGAGCAGTCCCCACCGATCGCGCAAGACCGATGCGCGGGCATCGCGGCCCGGCCGCTCAGGTTCGGCAGTTGTGACTTTCATTTCGGCCCCGTAGTCCCGGCGGCAAATATATCAGACCACGCGCAATTCCATTGTCGGGCGGGGCGGGATGATTTTCGCGAGCGGTATGCTATGGTGCCGCAGGTTGCGGCCGGATTGGGCCCCCAATGCCCGGGGAGTCCTGCGATCGTCTGAATCGGGGCGGAATAGAGAAAATGAAGCAACACCTCCGTCTCATATGTATCGCGTTGGCGATTGCCGCGTTCATTCCCTCTTTGGGCGGCCGCGCCGCCGCACAAGTCAAGCCGGGTGACATTATTACCCCGCAAAACGCGGACTTGGTCAAAGACCTCGTCAGTCCCGGAACGCTGGTCGCGGTGAAGAAGGGGATGCGGATGGATATCGTCGCGCCGTCGCGGATAAATTGGCCGCCGCCGTACCAAGAGGCGACCGAGAAGTATTCGAGCCAGGTGCGCCTCGCGCCGGACCATCGCAATCTGGTGGGCTACGTGGCGGGCCAGCCGTTTCCGCTGCTCGATCCCAACGATCCCTATGTTGGCACGAAAATCATGTGGAACCAGTACTTCAAGCCGATCGCGACCGACGACGCCGACCTCCGGTATTTCGAATGCCAGGTCGAGCCGGAAAATCCCGGCGGCTCGCAGAAGTTGCTGACCCAGAGCATGATTGGCCACTTGGCGGCCTACTCGGAAATTGGACGGACGGAGGTGCAGCCGCTGCCCACCGATCCGGATTTCAAAACCAGCGGCATCTGGAGGCGCGCCGCCGCCTATCCCGTGCTGTCCCCCGCCGAGGGACGCGGCGCGGGCGGATTGCGCTATCGCTATTGGGATCCAAATCGCGGCGACGATGCTTGGATCTATCTGCCCGGCGTGCGCCGTGTGCGCCGCCTCGACGAATCGGTGCTAAGCATGTCGCCGGGACTTTCCACTTGGGATGCCGATCACGTGGGCGGGTTCACCGCCAAGCCGCAGGAGTACGATTTCAAGTTTTTGGGCCAGCGCAAGATGCTGGGCGTGGCTCACGCGAAAACCTCGCCGGAGCATCCCTGCCGCTACGACGGGGGCGCGACCGCCTGCCCCGAAGATTGGGAAATGCGCGACCTGTATCTGGTTCAAGTGACGCCGCGGCCGGGCCGGGCGGGGAACGTCCTGCAGTCGAAGACCATCGTCTATATCGACGGCGAAGCGTGGTTCAGCCCTTATGTGGACAGCTACGATCGCAAGGGCGAGTTGTGGCACACGCAGATTTATCTGATGACCTACCGCGACCGCCCGGTGCCCGACGCGAAGGTCGCGATTTATCCGTTCCCCCGGGAATTCAATATCGCGGCCACCAGCCTCGACGTACAGAGCGGGATGAGCAACACCTGCTATCTTCCCGGCCCCGATTCACCCGAGCGCGAATGCTGGTACATCAATATGGGCGCCGTGGATCGCCAATTCTTTACCACCGAGGCGATGAGTCGCGCGGGCCATTAGCGGGGTGAAATTCCGCTTGAGCCGGGCGGCGCCGGCTGGTATCGTGTCGAGTTGCTCCTTGCTCCAACTTGGGGCTGATATCCGTAAGGAGGATACAAGCGCGTGAGGCGCTACGAAACTATTTTTATTCTTCGTCCCGATTTGGGCGACGCCCAAATCGCGGAAACAATCAAGCGGTTCGAGGGAATCATCGCCACGGGCGGCGGCGAGGTGATCGAAACCGACCAATGGGGCGCGCGCGAACTCGCCTACCGGATCAAGGGCATTCGCCGCGGCTTTTACGTCCGGCTCGATTATATCGCGCCGGGCGCCGCCATGAACGAGGTCGAGCGCAACCTCAAAATCTCCGACGCCGCGCTCCGCTACCTCTCGGTCATGGTCGATGAGGAGGCGGATGCCGCCAAAGCGCGCGAGGAGATAAGCGCGCGCAATCGCCGTCTCGCGGACGCGAAAGCCGCCGCGGAGGCCCGCGCGAAGGCGCAGGCGGAGACGGCGCGGGAAGAAATCGAGGACGCGCCCGAGGAAATTACCGCGGGCGAAATGGAGGAGATTGCCGGGCCCGAAGGTGGAAAGGAATCGGATTGAACTGCAGGGGCGCCTGGCAGGCCCACCCGAGTTGCGGGTGACTCCGGCAGGGACGCCGGTCCTGCGCGCGGTCCTGGAATGCGGCCCGCCGGGGGATCGATTCAGGATCGCGGTGGTGATGACGGGCGGGCGCGCGGACGCACTCAAGCCGCGGTTGGGCGCGGGGCGGCTGATTACGGTGGCGGGAGCGCTCGGGGCCGCAAAGCGGGGAGCAGGGCAGGCGCTGGGCGCACCGGCGCTCGAAGTGATCGCCGAATCGATCGAGCCGATGGACTAACAACGACGAGGATTTTCGCGGCCCCGGTACGAAGCCGGGCCGCAAGACAAGGATTGAAAATGACCGAAGATCAAGCCATTGAATCCGGACCCGGACGCTCCCGCGCCGAGGGCGACCGAGGGGAGCGCGGCGAGGGACGCGGCGGGCCGCGGCGGCGGCCGGGCGGACGGCGCAAAGTCTGTCGCTTTTGCGCCGACAAATCCCTCAAGGTGGATTACAAGGACGTGCGGACTCTCGGCGGCTTCCTGAGCGAGGGCGGCAAAATCGTTCCCAGCCGCACTTCGGGCAATTGCGCCAAGCATCAGCGCCAATTGGCCATTGCGATCAAGCGCGCGCGCGTGCTGGCCCTGCTGCCATTCTCAACGCTTGGGGGTTGACCGCGCACCGCCGTGACGCGCCAGGATGCCATCGGGATGGGCCGCGCGGGCGCATTGTCCGCCGCCTGCTTTCTCTCCAGCGCCGCGGTGCCGGCAATCGGCACGGTGGCGATGCTGTTTTCGCCGGCGCCGGTTCTGATCTTCGCCGTCGGCCGGCCGGACCCGAACCGGCGCGCGTTCGCCGCCGCGCTCATTGCCACCGGGCTAGTGGCGGTTTTATGGTCGCCCCTGGTTAGCTTGAATTATCTGTTTTCGTTCGGGCTTCCGACGGTGCTGATCGGTTTCATGGTGGAACGGCGGCGCCCGTTCGAAGCGATAGTTGCGGTTGGCGCTTGCGCGATGTTCATCGCGATGGTGTGCGCCGGCCTGATTGCGGAGGGCGGCACGGCCGGCGTGGTCAGGACGATCTATCACGATCTTACCCAAGAGCCGTTTTTCCTGGGCTGGCTCTTGCATCTGAAGACCGGCGGACCGCAATTTTACAAATTTCTGCGGCTCGAACCGGCAATTTCTCCGCAGACCCAAGCCCTAATCGTACGGCTCGTCGTACGGCTAAGCCCGGCGCTGGTGCTGCTGGCCGCCGCCCTGTCGGTGCTGTTAAGTCTGCGGGTGTTTTGGCAGTGGGCGGGGTCGCGGCGGCTCAGTTACAATCTGTTCGGCGACCTGCAGCGCTGGTCCGCGCCGGAATGGACGATCTGGCCGCTGTTGGCGGCGGGCTTCGCTTGGCAATTCGTGCCGGTTCCCGCAGTGAAGGACGTCGCACTCAACAGCCTGGTAATTTTGGCCGCGGTCTATTTTTGCCAGGGACTGGCGATTATCGCCTATTACTTTCAGGCGATGAAATCGCCGCGGATCGTGCGCGGCCTGATTTACCTGATCGTGTTCGCGCAGCCGGAGTTGGCCGTGATCGTCTGCGTCGCCGGAATCTTCGATCTTTGGATTGACTTTCGCAGGATCAATTCGGCCGGGCCGCCGGCCCACAAACTGGAGCGGTTGCCATAACCAAGGCGTTGTTAGAATGAGGCGGAGGAAACGATGAACGTACAAGTGATTCTTAACGAAGACCTGCCGAACCTCGGCAGGACCGGCGACGTGGTGAAGGTGCGGGCGGGCTACGCCCGCAATTTCCTCCTCCCGCTCAAGCTCGCGGTCGAGGCCGGCGAGCGCAACCTGCGCGCTTTCGAGCACCAAAAGCGCCTCGCGATGCGCAAGCGCGAAATCAAGCAGACCGAGGCGCTTGGCCTCAAGGCCCGCATCGAGGCGCTCGCGCTCGTGATTCCCGCCCGCGCCGGCGAGGAGGGCAAACTGTTCGGCTCCGTGACCAATATCGATCTCGAGCGCGCGCTCCGCGAACAGGGCGTCAACGTCGAGCGCCGCAAAATTCTGCTGCCCGAGCCGATTAAATCGCTCGGCGAATTCACCGTCGCCATCAAGCTTGACGCCGAAGTCGAGGCGGGCCTCCGGGTTACCGTCGCGCCGCAACCTGAATGAGGACTGGCCCGCCATGATCAAACTTTACGATTGCCTCTCCTGTCCCTACGGCCAGAAGGTCCGTATCGTGCTGGCCGAAAAGAGTCTCGCCTATGAACTCCTAGCGGTCGATCTCGCCCAGAACGAGCATCGCAAGCCCGAATTTCTCCGGCTCAATCCCTTCGGCCGCGTGCCGGTGCTGGCCGACGACGAGGCGACGGTGTACGACTCCACAACCATCAACGAGTATCTGGAGGACGAATACCCCGAACCGCCCGTGCTCCCGCCAGTCGGCGAGAGCGCGCTGCGCGCGCGGGCGCGCCTGTTCGAGGATTTCGCCGACACTTCGTTTACGCCGCAGGCCGGCCAATTGATCGCGGAGCTGGCCAAGCCCGAGGCCGAACGCGACGGCGCCCGCGTCGCGCGGCTGCGCCAGTCGATCGAACGGGTGCTCGACTACTTGAACCACGAACTCGGCGGCAATGGCTTTCTGGCCGGGGAGTTTTCCATCGCGGACATCGGGTTTGCACCGCGAATGCTCGTGCTGGCCGAGTTGGGAATCGACGTGGCCGGCAACGGCCGCGCCGGAGTCGATGCCTGGCTCAAGCGGATGCGGGAGCGGCCCAGCGTCGCCGGCTTGAAGGGCGCCGGCGCAGTTCCGATTGCGGGCGGATGAGCAAAGGGTCGCCCTGGCCTCCAGTTTGGACTCGCCTCAAATGCGCGCGCGATCCGGAAACCTCCGAATCGCGCGCGCTCATGAAAGGCTGGCGGATATAAAGACGACGCTTTTAGGCTAGCCGATCCTCCGGGGAAACTTAATAGCGGGGCGCGGAGAACTCGCTCGGCGAATCGTCGTCGTCGCCGCGGGATGGCCCAATACCGGTCAGATGGAACGACAGCTTGGCCGCGAACAGCTTGTCGCCGATTCTTCCCTGTGGTTTCAGAAAGCCGCCATGCCGCCGGCAATGCGGACAGGCGATCGACCCGCCCAATAAGCCCGCGTTCTCCGGGGTTATTCTGAGATCGAACTTGAATCCGCAGCCGGGATTCTGGCAGATGGTGCGGTAAACGATTCCGTGGCTGCCTGCGCCTTTGGTTTCATGCTTTATTAATGTTGCTTGCATCATGCGTACCTCCTCAGCCTGAGAAGTCTTTGACCGGCCCCAATGACCGGCTCAAATTCTTAGACGTAAATCCCTCAGCAAAGTTTCAAGCAATCGCGGTGCCGATTGGATCGCTGGTTTGAACTGGAATAAACCTGAATAAATCAGGCCAAATTTCGGAGCCGGTTCAGAAATGCTTGCGTTGAACCTGTGTCATTCCGCCAAAATCCCTGCGCGTTTTGCTACAATCGGCTAGTCTCATCGGTGCGGGTGAAGACGCGGAGCCGGCGGTAATCCCGAATTGAGACTACTTCGGCCATTTTGACATTGAGAATCTTTTTCATTAGAATCTTCTCCCTGTTGAAGATTGGAGCGGCCGGACGAGAAGGGAACCCATCGATGGAGGAGGATAAAACCAGATTGCGCCGAGCGGTGACTGCCGTCGCCGGCGTGGCCGCGCTTGCCGCGGTGTTATTCGCGATCGGAGCCGCACCGCGCTTCCGTTCCGATCCGGCGGCGGCTGCATCCCGCCGATGGTTCGCACGATTGCCGCCGATCCCGCGGCTCCGCGCTGGACAAGGTTTCGAACGCAACGACGGCCAGACCGATGGCCGTGTGAAGTTCCTGTCTCGCGGCAGCGGCTACACGCTATTTCTGACCGCGAAGGCCGCCGTCCTTGCGCTGCGCAAGCCGGCGCCATCGGCGATTGACTCGGTAGGTGACTTCGCAGGGGCGCGTCGTCGGGACGCGCCCGCCGATCATACACAGGCGGCTCACCCTTCGGCGGCCACAGGGCAGGCTCAGCCGCCCCTCCCGCAAAATGCCGTTCTCCGCATCGAGCCGATCGGTGCGAATCCGCAAGCGCAAATAGAGGGTCTCGATCGGCTGGCGGGAGAATCGAATTATTTCATCGGCAACGATCCAAAGGCGTGGCGCACCGGCATTCCGAACTACGCGCGGGTCCGGTATCGCAACGTCTATCCGGGGATCGATCTGGTCTATTATTATGGGACGAACCGGCGCCAACTCGAATACGATCTCATCCTCGCGCCCGGCGCGAATCCGCGGCGGATCGCGATGCGCTTCGGCGGCGCGGAGCGGCTCACGCTGAAGCGCAATGGCGGCGTGAGCATTGGGCTCGCCGATGGGGTCGAGTTGGTCCAGCGCGCGCCGGCGATCTATCAGGAGCGGGACGGAAGGCGCGAAAAGATCGCGGGCCGGTGTGTGACGCGCGGCAAAAACACGATCGGCTTTGAGTTGGCGTCCTACGACCATCGGCGCGCGGTGTATATCGATCCCGGGCTGGTCTTTTCGACCTTCCTGGGCGGGAGCGGCGGCGACGAAGGCAACGGCATCGCGCTCGATTCATCCGGCTATGTCTATGTGACGGGCTATACCGGCTCGGCCGACTTCCCCACGACGGCGGGCGCCTACCAGACCTCCTCGGGCGGTGTCGAAGATGCGTTCGTTACGAAGTTTAATCCCACTGGTTCAGCGCTGGTTTATTCCACCTATCTGGGCGGCAGCTTCGGCGGCACCTCCGGCGCCGCGATTGCGGTCGATTCCTCAGGCAACGCCTACCTTGCCGGGAGCACCGCCGCGCCTGAATTCCCCGTTACCTCCGGCGCATTTCAGACGGTGCTGGCCGGAGTCGGCAGCGCTTTTGTCAGCAAGCTCAATGCGGCCGGATCGGGACTAATCTATTCGACCTACCTGGGCGGTCCCAGCACCCTGGAAACCGGCGACTACGGAAATGGCATCGCGGTGGATTCCGCAGGCTTCGCCTACATTACCGGAACGACCGGCTCGCCCAGCTTCCCCACCACCGCGGGGGCGTTCCAGACCACTCCGGCGGGGGTCGGCTATGCCGTGTTCGTAACGAAAATGAATACGGACGGCACCGGCCTAATCTATTCAACCTATTTGGGCGGCAGCGGCGACGATCCTAGCGACGGCGATGCGGGGAATGGCATCGCGGTCGATTCCGGCGGCTTCGCCTATGTAACCGGGCAGACTCATTCCGCCGGTTTCCCGATCACCGCCGGCGCCTTTCAAACCACTAATCATTCCAGCTTCCCTTCCGGGAGCGCCTTTGTAACGAAGCTCAACACCGATGGATCGGGGCTGGCCTATTCGACTTACTTGGGCGGCAGCGGGAACGATCAAGCTGACGCGGTTGCCGTCGATTCCGCAGGCTCCGCTTACGTGACCGGGCGCGCTTTTTCGTCCGACTTTCCCACCACCGATGGCGCGTTTCAGACTTCCCTGAAGGGCACCGGCGACGCTTTTATAACCAAGCTGTCGAGCGACGGCTCGGCGCTGGCGTATTCAACCTATCTGGGCGGCGGCTTCGAAGACCAAGGCAACGGCATTGCGGTCGATTCCGCCGGGTTCGCCTATGTGATGGGCTACACTTACTCGACTGGCTTTCCTACCACCGAGGGTGCATTCCAGACCACCAATCGGGCGGGAGCCTTGGACGGTGCAAACGCCTTCGTAACGAAGCTGGCGGCCGATGGTTCGGAGTTGGCTTATTCGACCTATTTGGGCGGGAGCACGTACGACTACGGTTCGGGTATCGCGATCGATTCCGGAGGCGACGCCTATGTGACCGGATTCGCCCGCTCGGCCGATTTTCCGGTCACTGCCGGTGCGTTCCAAACGGTCAACCACGGCTCCGGCGCGTATGCGAATGTTTTCGTGGCGGAACTCGATCTGATTCCGGGCGCGACGCCGACAACTACTCCAATTCCGAGCGCCACCGCGACGCCGACCTCGTCGGCGACCACCTCGATTACGGTGCCGAAGAAGCTCAATTTGGGGAATTCGCCCGTAGGGATGCTGAGAACGAAGGACCTGAAGGTCAAAAACAAGGGCAAGGAACCGCTAACCATTTTCAGCGCGCAGGTTGCCGGTGGCGCCAACCCCGGGGACTTCAGCGTCGGAGCTGGCGCGTCAACCTGCCTCGCCGGCCCGATCGCGCCGAAGGGCAAATGCGTGATCGCAATTGGTTTCACTCCCGCGATGTCCGGCAAGCGAAATGGAATTTTGACGCTTACCGACAATGCGGGAACCGGCCAACAGACCGTGATGCTCGTGGGCAAGGGCAAATGAAAATGAGAGGAATCCTTAAATCGCTGGAGACTGCTATGCCGATCCGCTTGGATTTCTTACGCATTGCAAAACGCGGCGTTGGGCTGGCCCTGACGATCGCATTGATGGTGGCGTTGTCGCCGTCGGCAGGCCCCGGCGGCGAAACAACCAGTCCGCCACGAAAGCCGCCCACCGATCCCTGCCCCCGATATGCGCCGGGCAGCGTCATAAATAATCCGCCGAACATCTTCAGCCACAACGGAGTTCTTAGGGTGACTCTGCTCTACAACACGGAGACCGACGCGGACGGCCGGACGCTGTTTTGTTTCATGACCCCCAACGGGAAAGAAGCGCCAACGCTCCATGTGCATCCCGGCGGCCGCCTCATCATGAAAATCATAAATAACCTGCCGGCGCCGCTTCCCGGCCAGCGGGTGCCCGCGCCGGAACCGGAGTTCGATGTTTGCGGCGCGGCGTCGGAGGGTCCTGATTCGGTCAACGTACATTTTCATGGCACCAACACCTCGCCCGCCTGCCATCAGGACGACGTAATTCACACGCTGATCAATTCCGGACAAACATTCACCTACAACCTGAAATTCCCCAAAGACGAGCCGCCGGGGCTTTACTGGTACCATCCCCATGTTCATGGGTTAGCCGATGCGGCGGTACAAGGCGGCGCTTCGGGCGCGCTCGTGGTGAATGGGCTGGAGCGCATCCAGCCGGCGGTTGCGGGACTGCGGGAGCGGATTTTCAACATTCGCGATCAGAATGTCGCCGGGGAGCCGCCTCCCGGCGGTCCGAACAACGTGCCGTCGTGGGACGTGGCGGTCAACTACGTTCCGGTGCCCTATCCGAGTTACACGCCCGGGATCCTCGAAATGAAGCCGGGCAAGAAAGAATTGTGGCGGGTGGTGAATGCCTCCGCCGATACGCAGCTCGATCTTCAAGTCCAATACGACGGGGTGCCGCAGACACTCGAAGTGGTCGGCTACGACGGCGTCCCGGCCGGATCGCAGGACGGAACCCGGCGCGGCAAGCTAATTCCGATGACCGACATCTTCGTACCCTGCGCGGGGCGCGTGGAGTTCATCGTCAAAGGACCGAGCAAGGACGTCAAGAACGCCACCTTCCTGACCTTGAATGTCGATACCGGCCCAATCGGAGACGTCGATCCGACCCGGCCGCTGGCCACGATTGAGACCACCGGCCACCCGAAGAATGGCGCCGTCGCGCGCAATCGCGGCCGCGGCGCCGAAACCTCCCCTAATGCACTCGTCATGCCCGCCGTTTCGGGACCGCCGTGGCCGCAGCGCTTCGAGGGGCTGGCCGATGCGCAGGTGACCGCGACGCGCAACCTCTATTTTTCCGAAGTGATCACCGACGAGCGCGACCCCGAAGACTGGCTCAACACGCAATTTTACATCACCGTGGATGGCGCCACGCCGGAACTGTTCAATCCCGATAACCCGCCCGCGATCGTCACCACGCAGGGTTCGGTCGAAGATTGGACCATCGCGAGCCGCAGCACGGAAGTCCATGAATTTCACATTCATCAGATTCACTTTCTGCTGTTGGCGGTGAACGGTGTGCCGGTTCCGCCCGCACAGCAGCAATTCTACGATACCTATCAAGTCCCCTATTGGAGCGGCTCCGGCCCCTATCCGAGCATTACCGTGCGGATGGATTTTCGCGGCCCCGACATCGGCGATTTCGTCTATCACTGCCACATTCTGGCGCACGAGGACGGCGGCATGATGGCGATAATCCGGGTCTTGCCGCAAAAGGTGGGATGGTTCGGCCCGTACGGCAAAATCCGGACGCTTCTCGCCTCGATCCCGGGGCCGTGGCAGGCGCCGCCGCAAACCGCGCCGTGGTGCGTCTATAGCCGGGCCGTCCAGTGGAACAAATATGCCAGATATACCGGCTTGGAAGCCGTCGAGTTGCACGCGCCAATGCTCGCCGCGCTCCGGCGCCGGCGCGACGCGGTCATGAATTGGCGCAGGATAACCGGCATTTCGTCCCGCACCTACGCGGTCTCGCGCGAAAAGCCGCGCCTCCCGCGAAACGCCGGGAAATCGTCGTAGCCCGGACCCGGCTTTCCGGCCGCTTTGGTTTGGTGCAAGGCCCGCCGGCGAGACAGTATTGCCGCATGGGCTTCCGATGCGCGCCGCCACAGCCTATACTAGCCCGGTATTCCGCCTGAATCCGGGACCGTAAGATGCGCAAACAGGGGTGTTGCCGGCGATGAGAACGCTTGCGCTGGTAATGGCCGGCGGACAGGGGACGCGGCTCCATCCGCTCACTCGCGACCGCGCGAAGCCGGCGGTCCCGTTCGGGGGCAAGTACCGCATCATCGACTTCGTGCTCTCGAATCTGATCGACTCCGGCATCTACGCGATCTATGTACTGGTGCAATGGCGCTCGCAATCGCTGATCGAGCATCTGAAGGACGGATGGCAATTTGGCGGGATGCTCGCCGATCACTTCGTGATTCCCGTGCCCGCGCAGATGCGGATGGGCGAGACATGGTATCAGGGCACGGCTGACGCAATCTTCCAGAACCTGAACCTGATCGACGACACCAAGCCCGACGTGGTGGCGGTCTTCGGCGCCGACCACATCTACCGGATGGACATTCAGCAGATGATCGAGTTTCACGTCGATCGGAAGGCGGCGGCGACCGTCGCGACCCTGCCGGTGCCAATCGAGGATTCGGACCAATTCGGCATTTTGGAGGTCGATTCGGGATTGCGCGTGCATTCTTTCGACGAAAAGCCGCACAATCCCCGCCCGATGCCCGGCGCGCCGGGACGCTGCCTCGCTTCGATGGGAAACTACCTGTTCGATCCCCAGGTGCTGCGCGAGGCGCTGATCGAGGACTCGATTCGGGAGAAGAGCCGCCACGATTTCGGCCACGATCTGGTGCCGGCGTTAATCAACCGGATGCCGGTGTACGCCTACAACTTCATGACCAACCGGATTCGCGGCGATTCTGAGATCAACCTCAGCTACTGGCGCGACGTGGGCACGCTGGACGCCTACTATGAGGCCAACATGGACCTCCGCGACGCGCGGCCGCAACTCAATATGTACAATCCCTACTGGCCGCTGCGTTCCGCCAATTACGCACAGCCGCCGGCGAAGTTTGTGTTCGACGAGAACGGGCGGCGCGGCCAGGCGCTGCATTCGGTGATCTCCGAGGGGTGCATCGTGTCGGGCGGCACCGTGCGCAATTCCGTCCTCGGCCGCTCCGTGTTCGTCCATTCGTACAGCCTGGTCGAGGATTCGGTGATCATGGACTACGTGGACATCGGGCGGCACGCGAAAATCCGCCGGGCGATCGTCGACAAAAACGTTTATATTCCCGAAGGCGAGGAGATTGGCTACGACTTGGAGCGCGATCGAAAGCGATTCTTCGTGACCGATTCCGGCCTGGTCGTGATTCCCAAAGGCCCCAAACGCGAGCGGGTGGTTCTGTGACCATGACGCCTTTCACGCCCGGCGGTGCTCCGGGCGGCGCCGATCCCCTCCCGCACGGGGATTTGCCGCCGCGGCCCACGAACGGCGGTGTCTCCGCGGCGGAGGAAATCGCCGATGCTTCGGCTGCGGGAAACGCAAGGCGCAGGCCGCTCCGTTCGTCCAAATTGCCGCTCGGCTTCAAGGACCGAATCGCGTTCGGCTCGATGCTCGCGATGCTGCATGCGCTCAGCCTGTTGCCCGATTTCATTTTGTATCCGCTGGGCGACGCATCCGGGCGTCTCGCCTATCGGCTCGATCTCCGCCACGTGCGAGTCGGGATGAAAAATCTGGAGATCGCGTTCCCCGAGCGGACGGCCGCGGATCGCGCCCGCATCTTGCACGCCTCCTACGCCAACTTGGGCCGGTCGGCCGCCGAGTACGTCCGGCTCGGCGGATTTTTCTGGCGGCGGCTAAAGCGCCGGGTTGAATATCGCGGATGGGAACATTTAGCCGATGCGCACCGGCGTAATCCCGGCCGCGGCGTTATCGTGCTCACGGCACATTTCGGGAATTTCGAACTGCTGCCCGCGGCCCACGCCATGTTCGGCCACCGGATCGGCCTGGTCCATCACACGCAGCGTTTCATGGCCGGCGACGCGCTGGTGACCTGGGTGCGCGAACGCGCCGGAGTCGAACCGATTCGCAAGCATTCCGCCGCCCGCGCCGTCCTCAAGGCGCTGCGCGAAGATAGCACGCTTGGCATCGCTTTCGATCAAAACGCCAAGCGCTCCGAGGCGATCTGGGTGCCGTTCTTCGGCGAACCGGCGGCGACGATCGGCGGTTTGGCGCGAATCGCCATGATTTCGCAAGCGCCGGTTGTCCCCGCTTTTCTGGTGCGCCAGCCCGGCGGACGCCGCCATGCGATCGAAATTTCTCCAGAAATCGAGCAGCGCCGGACCTCCGATCGCGAGGGCGACATCGTTGAAAACACCACGCGGTTCGTGCGCGCAATCGAAGACATCGTGCGGCAATATCCGGAACAATTCTTATGGACGCATCGCCGCTATCGGACCCGCCCGCGCGGGATGCTTCCTGTGTACGATGCCTGAGCGATTTGCGGGTTCTTTCCTGTTCCTCGACTACCGGGCAAAATTGAGCCACGGCGAGCGGATTTTAGCGTCGCTCGCTCCATCTCTTGCAACGGTACACGCGCCGTGAAATTGTTTTAGGAACGATATTAGGTATCTATCGTGCCCGCATGATTTCTTTCTGGGGGGTAATGAACGTAGAAAGGCGCATCGCAGTCGCTGGATTGTTGTTGTGTGGACTGGCCCTCGCCATGTCTGTAACGATGCTGGCAGGTCCGGCTGCCGCGGCCGTAGCGGCCCCGATGCGCGGTGGTGCGCCCGCGAAGTCGCAGCCGCCATTTAGCCGAATGAAGGTCAAGCCGCATGTCTTGGGATTCAAGCAACTCGATCTCTCAAGCGGGCAAACCTCCGGGACGCGATCGATCCTGATCTCGAACAAGGGAACCGAAACGCTGACCGCGACGGTTGGCGCGTCAACGGGAAGCCCGGATTTCGCGATCGTCGCCGGATGCGGCCCGATTGAGCTTATGCCGGGCGCCTCGGCGACGGTGACGATTGAGTTTGCGCCTGGTGCTGCCGGAAAGTTTGCCGGTGCGGTTCCGATCGGCAGCGACGCGACCAAAGGGAAAGGGGAAATCACCGTCAAACTCAAAGGCCGCGCCAAAGGTTCCTTGCCGCCGGGCACCGAGCAGCCGCCGTTCGTCGCGGGCGTCGGATGCGCCAGCCCCACGCCCACCTTCACTCCAGCCGAGACTTCAACTGCCACTGCCACCGCGACGCTGGCCGCGACACCTACAGTGACAATATCGGCCACGCCAACGGCGACCTTCACTCAGACGACAACCTCAACCACGACTGCAACCGCCACCTGGACCGCTACAATCACGAGCACCCCGGCAGCAACTCAAACCGGCACGCCGACTCAAACCGCGACGGCGACGTTGACTGCGACTCCCACTGCCACGCCGACGGCGACCGTCACCGGAACGCCAACCGTTACGGCAACCGCCACGCCGGCCGCGACCGAAACCGCCAGCCCGACTCAAACCGCGACGGCGACGTTGACTGCGACATCCACTGCCACGCCGACCGCGAC
>JBOHWK010000135.1:0-3410 GCA_050736715.1 Binataceae bacterium (SeqCode)
GCATCGCACTGGCCGGCGCGAACCCGGAATCCACATTTTTCCGCCCGCGCTCCCGCCCCCGATGAGAGCCCGGGCGGAAAAATGTTTATTACCCCAAACTCAGGAGGCGATCCCGCATGTTCCACAACTCCATGATCCCGATCCAGCGGACATCTCCAATGTTTATGACGCGGACATCTTTAATTGTTCGCAACAGGGGCGCGCGCCGGAGCTTGCATCGAACGGCTGTGCGATGCTAATAATGGCATCATGGCAAGCGAGCGATGAGGCGGCATGACGAACTCCGGGCCGGTGAGACCACTACTATGGGCGCCGAGAACGCTTGAGTCCATTCGAAACTTCCCCAAGGAGGTAAGAACCGCCCTTGGGCGCGCCCTTTATTTGGCGCAGACCGGCGGCAAGCATCCCTCCGCCAAACCGCTGAAGGGTTTTGGAAGCGCCGGAGTTTTGGAGATAGTTGAGGATTTCGATCGAAACGCATACCGGGCTGTTTATACGGTGCGATTCAAAGACGCGGTTTATGTCCTGCACGTCTTTCAAAAGAAGTCCAAGCGCGGAATCGAAACGCCGCTTGCCGACATCGGATTGATCAAGGAGAGGCTCAATTGGGCCGAACAATGCCACACGCAAAAGAAAAATGGGTGAAGGGCGGACCGAACGTATTCGCCGACCTGGGGCTGCCCAACGCCGGCGAACTGCTTATCGAGACGGAACTGCTGCGCAGAATCGCCGGCGTTATTCGCACGCGCGGGCTGAGCCAGCGCGCCGCCGCCGCAATTTTGGGCGTCGATCAGCCCAAGGTCTGCGCGCTGATGAATATTCATCCGGCGGGGTTCTCGATCGCGCGCCTGATCAAGTTCCTAAACGCGCTCGGCCAGGACGTTGAGATTCGCGTCAGCCCAAAGCCGCGCTCCCGCGTTCGTGCCTCGACGCGCGTCGCCGCGTAATTTTCAAGCGCCGTCACCCATACAGCGGCGGCTTGCGATTCGCCCACGGGAGCGCCTGCTCCAGTTGTCCCGCGATTCGGAGCAGCAACGCCTCCGCGCCCGCCTTCGCGCCGTAGCAGATTCCGATCGGCAAACCCGCCTTGCTGTTGTAGAGCGGCAATGAAATTGCCGGCAGCCCCGTGATGTTGTAGATCGGATTCAGATGCGCCAGGCCGGCGACATTCTCCGCCATCAATCCCGGTATCGCGTTCTGGCGATCGACTGCGCCGATTTTCACCGGCGGAATCGCCAGCGTCGGCGTCAGCCAGAGGTCGTATTTCTCGAAGAATTTGGCCGCCTCCCACGTGAACAACTGGAGGATTGCCTGCGACAGCAGGTAATCCGGGGCGCTAATGCTCTTGCCCATTTCGTAGAGGCTCCAGGTCAGCCCCTCCACCAATTCGCGATTGGGCTGGCGGCCGGTGAGGAATGCGGTCGCATCGATCCCGAAGGCAATCTCGCAGGTGTAAATTTTCAGAAAGTGCGGCGCGATGCTGGAGAACTCGCGCATCGGCGCGTCCTCCTCCACATGATGCCCAAGGCTCGCACAGAGCTTCGCCGCGTTCCGCGCGCCCTCCTCATGTTCGGGATTGATCGTCTCGCCCATGAAGCCCTTCGTCCAGAACGCGATTTTCAACCCTTTCGGCGAATCTTTAACCGCGTCGAGAAACCGCCCGGTGGGAGCGGCCGGCGTGTAGGGATCGCCCGGAATGTTGCCGCAGGTCGCGTCGAGGACCGCGGCGGTGTCCCGCACCGTCCGGGTCAGAACATGATCGCAGACCAGCCCGCCGGCGACATCGGTGGGAACCGGCGCGGTGGAATTGCGCCCGCGCGTGGGCTTGAGGCCGACCAACCCGCAGCATGCCGACGGGATGCGAATCGATCCACCCCCGTCGTTGCCGTGCGCGATCGGCAGGATGCCCGCCGCAACCGCGGCCGCCGAGCCGCCGCTCGATCCGCCGGGCGTGTGGTCGAGGTTCCACGGATTTCGCGCCGGTCCGTACAAATCCGGCTCCGTGATAGGCAGGATGCCGAACTCGGGCGCATTGGTCTTTCCGAAGGGAATAAACCCGGCCCGCTTGTATCGCGTCACCAGTTCAGCGTCGGCGAAGCCCGGCGTATCGGGCACGAAGCGGCTGCCGGAACGATTCGGCATCCCGGCGCATTCGGCCAGGATGTCCTTCAGCAGGAGCGGCACGCCCTCGAACGGCGCCTTGCTCCCGGCGCGCTTTTCCTTGGCGGCGGCGCGCGCCTGATCGTAGGCCTTGAACACGACCGCATTCAGCTTTGGGTTGAGCTTCTCGACCCGTGAGATTGCTTCTTCGAGGAGCTCGACGGGGGTGACATCGCCCTTGCGAACCAGTTCCGCAAGCGCGATGCCGTCAAACGATGAATATTCGCGAATCGGCATGATGGTCGCATCCTTTGGCGGGAAATTCCCGCGCCGATCGGAACATAGGGCCAAGCCGTTCATCGCGTCAAGCTGGCGGATTGGACCTCGACATCTACCCCGCCGCGCGATAAATCACGCGGGATGGCTTCAAACTTCCTAATCGAGCGAGACGGGCCCGTAACCACCCTCACCTTCAATCGCCCGGAGCGGCGGAATTGCCTCGATGAGGCAACCATCCTCGAATTCGAGCATCACCTGCAAAACATCCGCGATGACCGCGAATGTCGCGCGCTGATCGTCACGGGCGCGGGCACATCATTCTGCGCCGGGATGGATACTTCCGCAGTCAAAGAAATCGCCGATCCCGCCGAGCGCCGCCGCAAGCTCGCCCAACTCGGGCGGCGAATGCCGCGGCTTATCGGGCGCGCCTTCGACGTGCTGGCGAATCTCGATCAGTTCACCGTCGGCGCGATTAACGGGCATGCGATCGGCGGCGGGTGGTCGTTCGCGCTGGGATTCGATTTTTGCGTCGCAGTGGAGGGCGCGGAATTCTGGGTGCCGGAGGTCGAACTTGGGATGCCGTTTCGCGGCGCGCCCGCCGATGCGATCGCGGCGCGAATGGGTCCGTGGCGCGCCAAGGAGGCGATTCTCATGTGCCGGCATTACCACGCATCCGAATTGCTCGCGATGGGGATGCTGAATCGCGTCGTCGCGCCGGATAAATTGATGGCGACGGCGCGCGAGGTCGCCACCACGATGGCATCGATGCCGGCCGATGCCATCGCAACGTCCAAGCGCGGCATCAACGCGGTCTTCTTCGGCCCGCGCAATTTTTGACACAAAGCAGTAAGTTGAAGGCAAAACAGAAAAACCTCACCCCTAACCCCTCTCCCTTCAGGAGAGGGGAACCAGACAGCGAAGAGCGCATTGCGTTCCCCCTCTCCAAAAGGGAGAGGGGGACAGGGGGTGAGGTCGCTTCTATCCCGCCGCATCGGCATGGGGATGAACTAGTTCAGGGATGAACTGTTCAG
>JBOHWK010000136.1:0-44136 GCA_050736715.1 Binataceae bacterium (SeqCode)
GGCCGTCCCAGCTTAGGTAGCTGAGCGAATCGGCGCCGATATGGCGGCGGATTTCCTCCACCGAATGGGACGACGCGAGCAATTCCTCGCGCGTGGGCGTGTCGATTCCATAGAAGCAGGGATTCATCGTCGGCGGCGCGGCGATTCGCATGTGGACCTCGCGCGCGCCCGCCTGCCGGAGCATCGGAATCACTTTGGCGAGCGTGGTGCCGCGCACGAGCGAATCCTCGATCAGCACGATTCGCTTGCCGCGCAGCAATTCGGCGACCGGATTGAATTTAATCTTGACGCCAAAATGGCGAATCGACTGGCGCGGCTCGATAAACGTGCGGCCGATATAGTGGCTGCGCACCAGCGCCATCTCGAACGGCAGCCCCGACTCCTCCGCGAAACCGATCGCGGCGGCGTTGCCGGAGTCGGGCACCGGCACCACTATATCGGCGTCGGCGGGGCATTCGCGGGCAAGCGCCCTCCCCTGCTGCTTGCGGACCGAATAGACGTTGCGGCCGTAGAGGAGGCTATCGGGCCGCGCGAAATAGACGTACTCGAAGATGCACCGGTACGCGGGCGCGGGCGCAAACGGACGCATCGAGCGCATCCCGGATTCGTCCACCACGATCATTTCGCCCGGTTCGATCTCCCGGACGTACTCGGCCCGCACCAGATCGAGCGCGCAGGTCTCCGAGGCGACAATCGTCGCGCCGTCGAGGCGGCCCAGCACCAGCGGGCGGAAGCCGTGCGGATCGCGCACGGCGATTAGCGACTTCTCGGTCAGCACCGCGAGCGAATAGGCGCCGCGCACCTGCGTCAGCGCCTCGGCCACCCGCTCGGGCATCGCGGGCGCGTGCGAACCGGCGATCAGGTGCAGGATCAATTCGCTGTCGGACGACGATTGGAAGATCGAGCCGCGCGCTTCGAGGCGATCGCGCAGCTCCTTGAAATTCACCAGATTGCCGTTGTGCGCAAGTGCGATCGCGCCGTGCGAATACTGGACCACCAGCGGCTGGCAATTGGTGAGCGTGGCCGAGCCGGTGGTCGAGTAACGGTTGTGGCCGATCGCGGCGGCGCCCTGGAGATTGGCGAGCGTGTCGCTTTTGAAAATGTCGGCGACCAAGCCCATCCCGCGATGGGCAATCAGCGCCTCGCCGTTGGAGGAGACGATTCCCGCCGATTCCTGCCCGCGATGCTGCAGCGCGTAGAGGCCGAGATAGGCGAGATTAGCGGCCTCCGGATGGCCGAAGACACCGAACACGCCGCATTCGTCGTGGAACGCATCGAGGGAGGAGAACCTAACCCCCTGTCCCCCTTCCCCTTCTGGGAAGGGGGAACGCAACGCTCTTGTCCCTGATTCGTTCCCCTCTCCTGAAAGGAGCGGGGTTAGGGGTGAGGTCGCCGCTTTTACGATCTCCCGCAACACACCCTCAAAGTCCTTATCAACCGATTCGTCGGTCAGGCGCAATGTTCGAATTCCCAAATCGGCGAGCGCTCGATCGCGATCGCAGTCGTATTCCTTAGTACCCAAATGGGACGCGCCGTCAATTTCGATCGCCAATTGTGCGGATGCGCAGTAGAAGTCAACAACGAAGCCGGCAATCACCTGCTGCCGCCTGAAATGAACTCCGGCAAGCGATTCCGTCTTGAGCACGCGCCACAACGCACGTTCTTCGCGCGTCATCGACTTGCGCAACTTCTTTGCGAGGTCGAGCTTCTCGCCAGCTACGTGCTGATTACGGGTGATTCTCACAGCGTGAATCTCCGCCGCTTCACAATGACGATCCTGCCTTGCGTTCCCCCTTCCCAGAAGGGGAAGGGGGACAGGGGGTTAGGTAAACTCTACCCACCGCCGCTTACTCTCCTCGGAATCGCTTCCTCATAAATCCGGCGCAAATCCGCGATATCCTCGTCGAGCGCGGGCGCAATCTTAAGGCGCGGCATGGAAGTAACTTGTCCGATCATGGAAAACTCGAGCTTCGAGAACAGGGCCGCGACGCGATCGAGATCGCTCTCCTTGAACGAGATCGCCACCGTCGATGCACCCTCGCCGAACAGGCTGGCCGGATCGGCGCCGCCGATTCGCGCGGAATCGATCTCGGCGCCGAGATTCTTATCTGGATTGAAACAGGCTTCCGCAATTGTCACTGCCAGCCCGCCTTCGGACACGTCGTGAGCCGATTGTATCAGGCCCCGATCGGCGGCGGCAACCAAGCCCTCGACGAGAGCGCGCTCGCGAGAGAGGTCGATCGGCGCAAGCGCGCCGCCCTCGATACCAAAAAGCGTGGCATACTCGCTCGCCGCGAGCGACGGGCATGCCGTGCGAACGATCGCAATAATGTCGCCGGGACTCTTGAAGCAATGCGTGACGTGCTTCGATACGTCGTCCATCACGCCCAGAATTGCGATCGTGGGCGTCGGCGGAATTCCGCGCCCCTGCGTCTCATTGTAGAAGCTGACGTTGCCGCTCACGACCGGCGCGCCGAACGCATCCGCCGCGTCGCGCAAGCCCTCGACGCCGCGGACGAACTCCCACATCACTTCGGGCCGCTCGGGATTTCCATAGTTAAGGCAATTAGTGATTCCCGCCGGCCGGCCGCCCGCGCAGGCAATGTTGCGCGCGCACTCGCATACGGTGGCGATCGTACCGATATACGGATCGATCGAGCAGGCACGCGGGTTGGAATCGACCTTGAGCACCATTCCGCGCTTGGAATGCTTAATCCGAAGGACGGCGGCGCCGCCACCCGGCCCTTCGACGGTGTTGCTCTGCACGATCGAATCGTACTGGCGGAAAACCCACTTCTTGGAAGCGACGTTCGGACTATCGAGGAGGGCATGTAGCGCCGACTCGGCGGAAACCTCACCCGTAACCCCCGCTCGCCCAGATACGGACGACATGCGTTCCCCCTTCCCAGAAGGGGAAGGGGGACAGGGGGTTAGGTTCCGCGCCGCCACCGGACGCTCGTACAGCGGCGCTTCGTCGGCGAGCGCGCCAACGGGAATGTCGGCGACGACTTCGCCATGCCATCGCGCGCGCCAGCGCTTATCATCGGTGATGCGGCCGATTTCAGCCGCGTGCAGGTCCCATTTCTCGAAGATCGCCTGAAGCTCGGCCAATCTTCCGCGTTCGGCGACAATCAGCATCCGCTCCTGCGATTCCGAGAGAAGGATTTCGTAGGGAGTAAGGCCCGTCTCGCGCAACGGCACGCGATCGAGGTCCAGCTCGATTCCGAGTCCGCCGCGCGCCGCCATTTCGCTGGACGATGACGTGAGGCCCGCCGCGCCCATGTCCTGAATCGCGACGATCGCGCCGGTCTGGCCGGCTTCGAGGCACGCTTCGATCAGCAATTTCTCGGTGAACGGATCGCCGACCTGCACCGTCGGGCGCTTTGCTTCACTCTCTTTGCCGAATTCGGCCGATGCGAGCAGCGATGCGCCATGGATTCCGTCGCGGCCGGTGGCCGAGCCGACATAGAGCACGGGATTGCCGGGGCCGCGCGCGCGCGCGCTCATCATTTCGTCCTTGCGCACGAGGCCCAGGCAGAAGGCATTGACGAGGATATTGTTATTGTAGGCCGCGTCGAACATCGTCTCGCCGGCGACGGTCGGCACGCCGACGCAATTTCCGTAGCCTCCTATTCCGCCGACCACGCCGCCCAACAGGTAGCGCGTGCGCGGATGGTCGAAGGAGCCAAACTTCAGCGAATCCATGCTGGCGACGGGCCGCGCGCCCATCGTGAAGATGTCGCGCAGAATTCCGCCGACGCCGGTCGCCGCGCCCTGATACGGCTCGACGAACGAGGGATGGTTGTGGCTTTCGATTTTGAACACCGCCGCCCATCCGTCGCCAACATCGATCGCGCCGGCATTCTCGCCCGGCCCCTGAACGACCAATTCACCGCGCGAGGGGAGCTTCTTCAAATGGAGCCGGGAAGATTTGTACGAGCAATGCTCCGACCACATTACGGAGAAGACGCCGAGTTCCGTAAAGGTCGGGGTGCGTCCGAGCAGCCGCTCAATCTTTGCGTATTCGTCGAGCGTGAGGCCGTGAGCGCGCGCCTCGTCCCGGTCCACCCGCGGCTCGCCCGGAAGCGAGACGGGCCGCGCCCCTTCGACAAGCTCAGGGCTTCGGCTCATCAATGGGCCCCGGCGATCGATTGGAAAATCTTGAGACCATCCGTCCCACCGAGCATCGGTTCTACCGCATGCTCCGGATGGGGCATCATCCCGAACACGTTGAACCGTTCGTTGGCGACGCCCGCAATCGCGCGCATCGAGCCGTTCGGATTCGCGGCGTCCGACTCGCGCCCGGCCGCATCGACGTAGCGCAGTATCACCTGCCCGCGCTCCTCCATCTGGCGGAGTTCATCGTCCGGCGCAACGTACAATCCCTCGCCGTGCTTGATCGGGATTCGCAGCACGTCGCCCTGCTTTGCCGCGCGGGTGAAGGGCGTCGATGCGTTCTCAACCCGGACGTGGACGCGCTCGCAAATGAACGAGAGCGAGCGATTCCGCGTGAGCGCTCCGGGGAGCAGATGCGCCTCGCACAGAATCTGAAAGCCGTTGCAGATGCCGATCGCGAGGCCGCCATCGGCGGCAAACTTCGTAATGCTTTTCATGATTGGAGAGAAGCGCGCGATCGCTCCCGTGCGCAGGTAGTCGCCGTAGCTGAATCCGCCCGGCAGCAGGACGCATTCCGCGCCGCGCAGCGATTCCTCCTTGTGCCAGAGGGGGAACGCCTCTTCGCCCATCACGTCCGCGAGCGCCCACCGCGCGTCGGCGTCGTCGAGCGAGCCGGGAAAGCGGACGACACCCCACTTCATTCGTCTTCGACCTCGAAGCGAAATTCCTCGATCACTGGATTCGCGAGCAATTGTTCGCACATCCGGCGCGCCTCCTCGCGGGCCTCTTCCGCGGACGATGCGGCGACTTCGAGCGTGACGTAACGCCCAATCTTAACCTCGGAGGCGTTCTTGAAGCCGAGGCTCTTGAGCGCGCTTTCGACGGCGCGGCCCTGCGGATCGAGAATCCCCTTGCGCGGGGTGACAAAAACTTTTACCTGCAAGCCGATACTCCGTGCGGGCGCCGTAGCCACGCCGAACGCCAACGAGAAATGCCTAGAAGCAGTCTCATAAATGGCGCCGGCCGCATCTTTTCGGGAAATTCCGGCATTGCCTCGGCGCTGAAAGCGCCGAAGGATTCCAGCCCAGGGCAACGCCCTGGGTTAACACGAATTAAATCAGTCCCGCCCTGTAAGGGCGGGAGGAATCCTCGCGCCCCTACAGGGCGCGAACTTTTCAAATTACCCGATAACCCAGGGCGTTGCCCTGGGCTAATATCCTGGCGCGCCGTTGGCGCGCCCCGGAGACCGCTGTTTCCGGCCGGAAATTTTGACATTCCTCTTCCGATCCCGTTCACGATATCTTTGCGACTGCTCCTACCCAACAACATTACCCCTCCACGCGGCGGAGCATTTCGTGATAGGCCTCTTCCACACCGCCCAAGTCGCGGCGGAAGCGATCCTTATCGAGCTTCTGGCGGGTCTCCTTGTCCCAGAAGCGGCAGGTGTCGGGACAGATCTCGTCGCCCAGGAGTATCTCGCCGCGATGGCGTCCGAATTCGACCTTGAAATCGACCAGAATCACGCCACGCTCGTCGAGGAATTTTTTCAGGATTCCGTTGATCGTAAGCGCCATCGCGTCAACTTGTTTAAGTTCATCCGCAGTGGCCCAGCCGAACGCGATCGCGTGCGCGCCGAGAATCAGCGGATCGTCGAGCGGATCGGATTTGTAGTAATACTCCACGATCGGATTCGGCAGAACTTCACCTTCTTCACGGCCCAGCCGCTTCGCCATCGAGCCGGCCACGATATTTCGCACGACGGTCTCGACCGGGATGATGTCGAGCCGCTTGCAGAGCATTTCGCGATCGTCGAGGCGGCGCACAAAATGCGTGCGCACGCCGTTCTTTTCAAGCAGCATGAAGAACAGTTCGGACATCCGGTTGTTCATCACGCCCTTCTCCTCAATCGTGCCGCGCTTCTTGGCGTTGAACGCGGTCGCATCGTCCTTGAAGTAGGCGATTACGAGATCGGGGTCCGAGGTCGAGTAGAGTTTCTTCGCCTTGCCCTCGTAAAACATCTCGAGTTTATTCGGCGTTGCTTCCATCGTAATGCCTCCGTGGGAGAATTTATCTTCAACTAGCGCACCCGGATAATTCTAACAAACCGCGCCGCGTATTTTGTTCACAGAAAGATCATGTCGCTGTGGATTCATTTTCGACCGCGCGGCCTGCTCGCGGATTCTCGCCGGCGCGGTGCGAAACGTTCGGCCAATTCGGCGGCAAGGCCCGTGTAGCTTTTCGGGCTGAGCGCGAGGATGGCGGCCTTCGATTCGGGGTCCAATTTGAGCTGGCCGATAAATTCGTCCATAACGGCCCGGTCGATTTTCCGCCCGCGAGTCAATTCCTTGAGGGTTTCATACGGGCGCGCAATCCCCTTTCGGCGCATCAACGTCTGGATCGCCTCCGCGACGACTTCCCACGCCTGGTCCGCGTCGAGGTCGGCGGCGATTCGCACCTCATCGACGTGAACGCGCGCCATCCCGCGTTCCAGAGCCGCGAGCGCGGCGACGAAATGGCCGAACGCCTCGCCCATCGCGCGCATCGCGGTGCTGTCGGTAAGATCGCGCTGCCATCGCGAGATCGGCAGCTTCGCCGCCAGATGCGCGAAAATCGCGTTGGCGACGCCGAGGTTGCCCTCGCAATTCTCGAAGTCGATCGGATTGATTTTGTGCGGCATCGCCGAGGAGCCCACCTCGCCGGCCACCGCCTTTTGCGCGAAGTAGCCGATCGAGATGTAGCTCCACATGTCGCGGCAGAATCCGATCAGGATCGTGCCGGCGCGTTCCACGGTTCCGAATAGTTCCGCGATAAAATCGTGGCTCTCGATTTGCGTGGTGAGCGGGTTCCACGTCAGCCCCAGCCCTTCGACGAAGCGACGCGAAAAATCGAACCAGTCGATTTCAGGATAGGCGAAGGCGTGGGCGTTGAAATTGCCGACCGCGCCATTGAACTTGCCGAGAAATTCGGTTCGCCGGATTTGGCCGAGCTGGCGATCGAGGCGCGCCGCGAATACCGCCATCTCCTTGCCCATCGTGGTCGGCGACGCCTCCTGCCCATGCGTCCGCGCCAGCATCGGGAGCGCCTTGTAGCGATGCGCCAGTTGCGCGATCGCGCCGACGATTCTTTCGATTCGCGCCGCCAGCTCGTCCGCGGTGAAGTCCTTCAGAATCAGCGCGTAGGCAAGATTGTTGATGTCTTCCGAGGTGCAGGCGAAATGGACCATCTCGCACGGCAACTTCGGATCGATCGCGGCGACGCGTTCCTTGACAAAATACTCGACCGCCTTGACGTCGTGGTTGGTGGCGGCTTCAAGCTCCTTCACGCGGCGCGCATCGGCGAGCGCGAAGGCCCCGCTTATCGCGCGCAACTTCTTTTCCGCCGCGGGCCCGAGCGGCGCAATTGCATCGATCGCGGGATTCGCCGCGAGCGCGAGATACCATTCGATCTCGACGCGCACGCGGTATCGGATTAGCGCGAACTCGCTGAAATAACTTTCGAGCGCGCGGGTGTGCTTGCGATACCGCCCGTCGATCGGGGTGACCGCCATCAGCGCGGCCTCGAGATCGGGGGGCCGGCGGTTCCCTCGGCTCTCGGCCGGAGGCGGTTTTCGCGTGGATGCGTTCACGTTCAAGAATTATATCGTTCGCCGTGCTCAATCGAGAGGGCGTGCGGTCTGCCGTCCGGTGCCGCCGAAGCCATCCCGCGCGCGCGTGCTTTGGGCGCCGCGCGCACCGCGTGAAACCAAAGTGGCGGGAGGGCGTCAAATTGTTGGAAGCGCCGCGCTGGCATATACTAAAGAGACGATGGTCCACGCCGCGAAAATCATTGCCGCATCGGCGATCGCCTTGGCGCTTGCGGGGCTGTCCTCGTGCATGACCCCGCCCGCGTCCTATCCGCCGCTGGGCGCGAGCGGAAGCTCCCAGCTCGGCTCGCCGGGCGGATGGGCGCCGTCCGGCGGCCGCAAGCCGCGTGCGCTGACCTCGGACTCCGGAACGGTTACCGGAGGAACCATCGATTCGGGGCGCAGCAAGGCGCTTTCCGCGTATCTGCAACAGCATCGCCTCCCGCTGGTCAAGGCGCAGGTGGTGACCGATTCTTCGGGTGGCGAGGAGGTCATATTGTACGGCTACGCCGCGCGGCAATTCGGCAAGGCCGACGCCGAGCATAAGGCGCGCAGCTACATGAAGAATCCGTCGCTCGTCGTGGACAATCGGATCGTGGTAAGTCCGGCGCTTGCCAACAATCCGAATGCGGACGCCGCGGCGGGACCGGGTTCCGCGCCCGGCAATGGCGGCGCTTCCGGATCGGCTGGAACCCCGAATATGCCGGGCGCCGATGCGTACCTGGCGCGGCAGGCTCAGCAGTATGGCCCGCCCGGCGCGTTCGGGGCACCGTCCGGCATGTATGGCTCTACCTCGTCGCCTTTGATGATGCTGCTGCTGCCGTTACTGATGGGCGGTGGAAGTTTCAATGCCGGTTCCGGGGGATTAAGCGGCGGCTTTGGCGGGTACGGGCCGGGTTACGGCGGGTTCGGCGGATATCCATCCTATCCACCGCCCGCGTGGGGTCCGCCGGGATCTTTCGGCCCGTGATTCTTACCGCAGCTTGAAGTGGTCGCCCAGAAAGACTTCGCGGACTTCCTCACTCGCGACAATTTCGCGCGGCTTGCCCTCGAACAGAATCTTTCCGGCATGAATTATGTAGGCGCGATCGATGATCGACAGCGTTTCGTGGACGTTATGATCGGACATCAGGACGCCGATTCCGCGCTCCTTGAGGTAGGTCACGATGCGCTGGATTTCGATGACGGTGATCGGATCGATTCCCGCAAACGGCTCGTCGAGGCACAAGTAGGCGGGATCGAGCACCAGCGCGCGCGTGATCTCGACGCGGCGGCGCTCGCCACCGGACAGCACGCCCGCCTTGGACTTGGCGAGCTTGGCGATTCCCAGTTCGTCGAGCAGCGATTGCAGGCGGCCCTGCCGCTCCTCCGCGGTGAGCGGCAGCGTTTCCAGCACGGCGAGCAGGTTTTCCTCGACGGTCAGCTTGCGGAATACGGACGGCTCCTGCGGCAGGTAGCTGATTCCGCGGCGCGCGCGCTGGTAGAGCGGGAGCTTCGTGATGTCGTCGGCGCCGATCGTGACCCGGCCCGAATCGGGCTTGATGAGGCCGACCAGCATATAGAACGTGGTGGTCTTGCCGGCGCCGTTCGGCCCCAGAAACCCGACCACTTCGCCCGGCCGCACATTCACATTGACGTGATCGACGACCGCGCGGCCGCCATAGACCTTCGTGAGGCCCTCGCCGCGCAGCGCCTTGGCGGCCATCTGCGCCGCAAAGAGGCCGCTCGGCTCGGCGCCCCCCCGTTTGGATTTCGTGCGATGCGCCTGCGCCATCGTCAAATGCCGCGTTAACGGCAATCCAGCACGTTAGCCGCTTTGCGGCCGGGATGAAACGCCGCCGCGCGAACGATCCGGCTCACGAAGCGGACGGCTTGATCACCATGTAGATCGTCACGCCGCCGCGCTCGACCAGCAGCAGCGCGGTTTTCTTCGCCTGCTTGATTTGCTTTGCCTGCGCGGCAAAGTCGTCGAGCGATTCGATCTTCTGGTGATTCATTTCCAACAGCACGTCGCCCGGCTGAAGCCCCGCGTCCGCCGCCGGGCTGTCGGGAGTTACGTGCGTGACTGCCACTCCCTGGTCGCTGCCGAGGTGCAACTCCCGTTGGATTTCGGGTGTGATGCCGCCGACCTGCATCCCCCAGTTGCTGCCCGGTTCCCCGGCTTCGGCCGTCCGCGTCCGCTTCGGCTTTTGCTCGCCGACGGTCACTTGCAAGGCCACGTTCTTTCCGTTGCGGAACACTTCGACCGGCGTCTTCGCATCGATCGGCGTTTGCGCGACCAATTCCGGCAAATCGTGCTCGCTTTGCACATCGTGGCCGTTGAATTTCAGAATCACGTCGCCGCGCTGAACGCCGCCGCGTTCCGCCGGCCCGCCCGGTTCCACGCCCGCGACCAGCGCGCCTTGGGGCTTTTTCATCCCCAGCGAATCGGCCAGGTCCGGCGTCACCTCCTGCACTTCGACGCCGATCCATCCCCGGATGACGCGCCCGTGCGCCTTCAATTGCGCCATCACGTACTTGGCCAAATCGATCGGGATGGCGAAGCCAATGCCGTTGTTGGTGCCGGTGCTGCTGTAGATCGCCGAATTGATTCCAATCACCTGGCCGTGCGTGTTGAACAGCGGGCCGCCCGAATTGCCGGGGTTAATCGAAGCGTCGGTCTGGAGGTAATCGTCGTACGCGCCGCCCAAAATCCGTCCCTTGGCGCTGACGATACCCGCGGTCACGGTCAGCGAAAAGCCGAACGGATTGCCGATTGCGATTACCCAGTCGCCGATTTGAGTCTGATCGGAATCGCCGAGGACAGCGGCCGGGAGCGGGTCTTTGGTGTCGATCTTGATCAGCGCGAGATCGGTCTTGGCGTCCTTGCCGATCACCTTCGCGGTGAACTCGCGCTTGTCCATCAGCGTCACGTGAATCGACTCGGCATCGCCCACCACGTGATTGTTGGTCAGGATGTAGCCGTCGGGCGACACGATTACGCCCGAGCCGAGGCCGTGCTGTTTGTACTCGTGGGGAATCTGGCCGAAGAAAAACTGAAACGGTCCACCGCCGAATCCCGGCGGCATTCCTCCGCCCTGATCGCCGCCTTGGCCGCCTTCGCCGCCATTGGGGCCGAACGGATTGCCGCCGAACGGCCCGCCGGAGATTTTGATGTCCTGCACGACGGCGACATTGACCACCGTCGGCATCGCGCGCTTGACCAGCGGCGCGAACGAGTAAATTACGCCTTCGTGGCCGCCGATTTTGGGCACGCCCGCAACCGGCGCGCTTTGCGTGGATACGGCCGGTGCCGCGGACGGGCTGGGACTGCTCCCGCTAAAGCCCCAGAATGCGCCCGCGCGCGCGAAGGCGATTGCGATGCCGATCACGACGCCGCCGGCGATCGCGGCGATTCGCTTACTCATGTGCTCCTCCTGGAAATTCCTGCGTCATCGGGCAGGCTGGCTGATTGGGTTCATCTGAAATATCGGACGAAAAGTCTCCGCCTAAATTCGACATTTTTTTCATAAATCCGCGCCCGCTCGGCGCGGCCGGCCGGCACGCATCCGCGCAAAGCGTGTATGATACCCAAAAACCTGCCGCCAAAAAACCCGCCATGCGAGGGCTTGCCCGCGAAAGACTGGCGGCCATATCATCGCCATCCGATGCCGACCTGGAACGCCGATCAGTATCTTCGCTTCGCCGCCGAGCGAACCCGCCCCTGCCGCGATCTCGCCGCCGCAATCTCGCTTCCGGAGGTCCGCCGCGCGATCGACCTCGGATGCGGTCCCGGCAACAGCACGGCAGTGCTCGCCGAAAAATGGCCCGATGCGGAACTAACCGGCCTCGATGGTTCCGCCGAAATGATTGCCAAGGCGCGAGCGGCCTATCCAAATCGCAGATGGATTGCGGGTGACATCGCCGATTGGGCAGCATCGAAGGGCGAGCAATTCGATCTGGTGTTCTCGAATGCCGCGCTCCAATGGCTGCCGGATCATGCGGCCATCTTTCCGATGCTGCTCACGCGCACCGCAAAAGGGGGAGCGGTTGCGGCGCAGATGCCGGGGAATTTCGATTCTCCGGCGCACACCGCGATGCGCACGCTGGCGGCCTCGCCGGAGTGGCGCGAAAAATTTCCGCGGGGCGCAATCCGGGAATGGCACGTCCACGAACCGGCCTTCTATTACGAAGCGATGGCGCCGCACGCGAGCCGCATCGACCTCTGGAAGACCACGTATTTCCATGTCATGGAGAGCGCCGAAGCGATCGTCGAATGGTACAAGGGCAGCGGGCTGAGGCCGTTTCTGGATGCGCTGCCTTCGCCCGCCGATCGCGAGCGGTTCACCGCCGATTATCTCGAATCGATTCGCGCGGCCTACCCGCCAAGCGCGAACGGCCGCCGGCTGTTCCCCTTCCGGCGCCTGTTTCTGATCGCCTACGCCTAACTGTCGCGCAATTCCAGCGATTTTCGGCGCCGCTTGACATATGCCTCAAGCCGAGGTATTGGATTGATAGGTATGAACGAGCCATCGAGCAAGGCCATCGTCCGCCAATTCCCCGCCCGCGCCGCCGCGATGCATCCCGCCGCGCGAATGCCCGCCGATTTCTTCCGCGAGGCGGCCGAGCCGCTGCCGCGGATGGACGTAAAGTTTCCGCTGCTCGGCTTCCTGATGGAATCCGAGGCGACCGGCTACGATTTGAAACGCCGCTTTATCCATCCGATCGGGTTTTTCTACCGCGTTAGCGACGGCTCTCTTTATCCCGCGCTCAAGAAGCTCGCGCGCGACGGGCTGGTCACGGTCCGCACCGAACGGCGCGGCAAACGCGCGCGAAAGATTTACGCGATTACCGAGACGGGCCGCGCGCAATTCGCCCGGATGCTGCGCGAGCCGGCCCAACCGATCTTCGTGTTCGACGAGGCCGAGGTGAAGATGTATTTCGCCGGCGGCGAACCGCAAATCGCAGTCGAACACATGGAGCGTGCGCGTCAGGACGATCTCGCGCGCGGCGAGTTCCTGGCGCAGGCCGTCGATCATATGCGCCGCTCCGGCGAGTCCCCCGTGCGCATCGCCGTGGTCGATTTCGGCCGCCAGTTGATTGCGGTTAAAGCGGACCTGTTGTCGCGGCTAATCGCCCAACTCAAACGCGAAACCAAACCCCGCCGCCGCGCGCGCTCCCAAGCGGTCCCGTCCGGCGGCAAATTAATCGCCAAGCGAGCGTGAGGAATCCGTCATGGACGCAAAGTACGCAATCGATCTCCGGCACGTCACCCGGCTCTACCGGCGCGACGAATTCGAAATCCGCGCGCTCGACGATGTGACGATGCAGATTCCCGCCGCGCGGTTCGCCGCGATCATGGGGCCGTCCGGCTCCGGCAAAACCACGATGCTGAACCTGATTGCCGGCATCGACCATCCCACCTCCGGCCACGTCGCGGTCGGCGGCGAGGAGATTACCGGGATGAAGGAACGCGAGCTGGCGGGATGGCGCGCGCGGCATATCGGCCTGGTCTTTCAATTCTACAATCTGATTCCGGTGCTGACCGCGTTCGAAAACGTCGAATTGCCGCTGTTGTTAACGCAACTCACCAAGGCCGAGCGCCGCGAGCATGTCGAAACGGCGCTGCGCGTAGTCGGACTTGCGGATCGCAGCGGCCATTATCCGCGCCAACTCTCGGGCGGACAGGAGCAACGCGTGGCGATCGCGCGCGCGCTCGTCACCGACCCGACGATCGTCGTCGCCGACGAACCGACGGGAGACCTCGACGCCAAATCGGCCGAGGACATCCTGAACCTGCTGACCGATCTAAACCGCGAGTTTCACAAGACAATTGTGATGGTTACGCACGACCCGCGCGCCGAGCGCTTCGTCGATACCGTCTACCGGCTCGACAAGGGCATCCTCGCGGGCGTCGAGCCTGGCGCCCGGAGGGCGCCGGCGTCCGAGACCGCGGCGGCGGGCGCCTGAACGGGGGGGGGTCAGTAATGCACGGCACAATAACAGCAACCTCACCCCTAACCCCTCTCCCTTTTGGAGAGGGGAACCATTCAGGAAAGATGGCGTTGCGTTCCCCCTTCCCAGAAGGGGAAGGGGGACAGGGGGTTAGGTTTCGTCCACAGTGGCTATGCCGATGAAGTACGCGGCCCTCGTATTCAAGAACCTGCTGCGCAGCAAGCGGCGCACGATCCTGACGATCGTCTCGATCGCGGTGTCGATCTTAATTTTTTCGATTCTGGTCAGCGTGCCGACCGTGGCCAATCAAATCCTCGGCGATTCCGCCTCCTCAACGCGGATCGCGTGCCACAACAAGGCCGGCCTCGCCTACTCGATCCCGATCGCCTACGAACAACACATCAAGACGATCCCGCATGTCGTGGCGGTCGTACCCGAAAGCTGGTTCGGCGGCATCTACCACGAGGTTTCCGATCAGTTCCCCAACCTCGCCGTCGATCCGGAACAGGTCGGCGTGATGTGGCCCGATTGGGGCATCTCCAAGGAGGCGCTGGCGAAATTCCAGAAGATTCGCACCGCCGCACTGGTCGGCAGCGAGACGATGCGCCGGTTCGGCTTCCATGTCGGCCAGCAAATCATGCTCCGCGGCACGCTCTACCCGTTCAACGTGACGCTTAATATCGTCGGCACGGTATCGGGCAAGGCGCCGCCGTCGTTTCTAATTTTCCGGCGCGACTATCTGGAGGAGGCCGCCGGCCAGCCGGGCTTCGTGGACAATATGTGGGTCCGGGTGGACCAGCCGGCCAACGTGCCCAAGGTGATCGCCGCGATCGATTCGGAATTTGCCAATGCGCCGTCGGAGACGCTCAGCGAATCGGAGGCGTCGTTTATCGGCAATTTCATGCAGAGCTACCGGACCTTCTTCCGGATGGCCGAGATGCTGGGCTTTATCGTGGTAATCGCGATCGGGCTGGTCGCCGCGAACACGGCCGCGATGTCGATTCGCGAGCGGCGCAGCGAGATCGCCGTGATGCGCTCGATCGGGTTTCCCTCCGGCACGATTCTCTCGTTGTTGATCGCCGAGTCGCTGCTGATTGGACTGACCGGCGGAATTGTCGGCACCGCGGCGGCATACGGCGCGCTCAAGGCTTTTTCGCTGGGGAATATCGTAATGGGGCCGTTCAGCCTGGTGCGAATGCCGCCGATCGTGCTGGTGGGAGCAATCGCGGTTTCTCTGCTAATCGGATTTTTCAGCGCGATCGTGCCGGCCTCTTCCGCCGCGCGCCGGAATATCGCCGAGGCGCTGCGGATGGTGGCGTAACATGGCGATTCCGCTCAAATACAACGTGCGCAGCCTGCTCGTGCGGCGGGTATCGACGGCAATGACGGCGGGCGGCATCGCGCTGGTGGTCGCAGTCTTCGTAATCGTGATGGCGCTGGTCGCGGGACTTAATTCCGCGATCGCGGACACGGGTGAGCCGGACAATCTAATCGTGCTGCGGCGCGGCGCCACCACCGAAACCTATTCCGCGATCCAGCTCGATCAGTTCGACGCGATGCGCTACCTGCCGCAAATCCGGCGCGAACCGGACGGCCGGGTGGACGCCTCCCCCGAACTCGCGGTGCAACTCGCGATGGAGCGCGCGGGCAGCGGCACCGACTATATCGTCGTCCGCGGCGTGCTGCCGATTGCGCTCAAAGTTCACGACAAGGTGAAAATTATCGAGGGGCGGATGTTCAAGCCCTCGGTCAACGAGGTGATCGTCGGCAAGGGACTCGTCGGCCGCTACAAACATTGCAAAATCGGCTCGACGCTGCGCTTCGGCCGGGGCAAGTGGAAAGTCGTGGGAATCTTCAGCGCGGGCGGCAGTTCGTTCGAATCCGAGGTCTGGGCCGATCTCCATAACGTGCAGGACGACGCCCAGCGCGGCGCCTACTACGGGTCGGTGCGGCTCAAGCTCAAGCCGGGAACCGACGTACCCGCACTAATCAGGAGAATCGCCGACGATCCGCGAATCAATCTGCAAGCCCAGACCGAACCGGATTACTACAAGGACCAAGCAATCGTGGCGAACCGGATGCGGGCGCTCGGAATGGTGGTCGCGATCATCATGGCGATCGGCGCGATCTTCGGCGCGATGAACACGATGTACGCCGCGGTCTCCTCGCGCACGCCGGAAATCGCGACGCTCCGCGCGCTCGGATTCGCTCCCGCCGCAGTGATGACTTCGTTCCTGGTGGAATCGCTCGTGCTCGCGCTGGGTGCCGGCGCAATCGGGATTCTCCTCGCGCTGCCGATCGACGGCTTCTCGACCACCTTCGGCAACTTCGTCACCTTCTCGACGCTCGCCTTCAGCTTCCGCGTGACGCCAACAATCATTATCGAAGCAATCGTCTTCGCCGCGGTCATGGGCCTCGTGGGCGGATGGCTCCCCGCGCGGCAGGCGATGCGGCTGACGGTGGCCGATGCCCTACGGAGGGTGTGACGCAATGCCCGCCGAATCGCCGAAGAACCCCAACCTGCACGAACTGGAATCCCTGCGGATCAAGCGCGCGGCGGAACCGGAGAAGCCGAGCCGTCTGGTCCCGATTATTATCGGCGTGGCGGTGCTGGCGATTGTCGCCGGTGCCGGATTCGTCGTCTATCGGCACACCCTTGGGCGTCCGCCCGAGGTCCAGACCGCAATCGTGGCGGTCCGCGGCGCCGATCAGGCGGGCGCGGTGCTGACCGGCAGCGGATATATCGTCACCCGCGACAAGTACATCGTGATCGGCACGAAGATTCTCGGCCAAATAATCGCCGAGCCGATTCAAGAGGGCCAGCACGTGAAGAAGGGCGACCTGCTGGCGCGAATCGACGACCGCGACTACGCGGCGCAATTGATGCAGGCGCTCGCCGGCCGCGATCTCGCCCACGCCAACCTCACCCTCGATCGCGACCGGGCGCGCCGAACGCGCGCGCTGTTTCGCAACGGCGTCGCGTCGCAGGATTCGCTCGACGACGCCGAAAACCAGCTCGCGGTCGCCAAGGCGCAGCTAAAGAACGCGCAGGGCGCCGTCGATTACGCGAAATTCAACGTGAACCAATGCGTCATCGCGTCGCCGATAACCGGCGTGGTGCTGAAGAAATACCGCGAAGTCGGCGACACGATTAACTACGGCGGCGACATCCAGGCCGGCGGCGGCACCACCGACATCGTCCAGCTTGCCGACACTTCTGACATGCGCTGCGAAGTCGATATCAACGAGAGCGACATCGCCAAGGTCAAGCTGGGCGCGCCCGCCACCGTCGTCACCGACGCCTATCCGGATCGATCTTTCGGCGCCACAGTGGTGAAAATCTACCCCGAAGCCGACCGCCAGAAAGGCACCGTTAAAGTCGAGGTGCATATCCTTCATCCCGATCTTTCGATCGTCAAGCCGGAGATGAGCGCGAAGGTCACTTTCCTGGGAATCAGCGTCAAGCGGGCCGCCGCACCGATGGTCCTGGTGCCAAAGAAGGCGGTCGTCACCGAAGGCGCCTCGCATTCCGTATGGGTGGTGCGCGAGGGGGCCGCGCATCCAGAAGCAATTACGCTCGGTCGCGAATTTCAGGACGGCGTGGAAGTCAAATCGGGGTTGAGCGGCGGCGAGATGGTGATCGTCGAACCGCCCGCCATCCTCCGCGACGGCGAAGCGGTCACACCCGCGGCGTCGTGATTCGCGCCGCACGGCAGAAATTAATTTCGATTTGGGTTCTTGATGTGTGCGGCGCTGCCGTCAAGCACCCCTAGGCGCTGCGTTTGCGTTCGAGCTTGCGGAGGCGCTGATCCTGGTCGCGGGTCTGGACGGTGACGCGATCGTCGAAGCGATCGAACTTGCGCGCGAGGTTTGCGAGCGAAACGTGGGTCTTCTTGAGTTCGGCGGCGAGCTTCTTTGCGCCGGCCTCCGCCGCCTCGGAGATGTCGTGCTTCAATTCCTCGCGCGGAACCGCGGCGGCGGATTCGCCCCGCTGTACCGCCGGCGCGCGCGCGGTTCGCGATTCCGCCAGTTGCGTCCGGAATTCGACCCGCGCCTGGCTTAGCGCCTCCCCGATGCGCGCGATTTCGGTTCCGAGATCGCCGCGGGCGACCGTCATGCCGCGGCGGTTTTCCGCGATTTGCTCGGAGAGGAACCTAACCTGGCCGCCGACCTCGGCGAACTGGCCGCGGATCTCCTCGCGCAGCGAATCGAACCGGCCGCCGAATCCCGATACCGCCTCGACCACAAGGTCGAAGCGCGCGCTCATCTCCTCGAGCATCGCGCCGATTCTTCCCGCCGCTTCGTCGTTCACTTGCGTCCCCCTCGGGTCAATGGATCAGCTTTGCCAGCCGGCCCCAATCGACATATTTGTACCAGAAGATCGTCTGCCGCCAAACCGGCGCGTTATCGGCCAGTTCCTCCTCCCACGGGAAATAGATCAGCAGCGCCTGGCCCTCGACGTCGTTTTGGCCGGCAAAGCCCCAGTAGCGGCTGTCCGAGCTCCGGTCGCGATTGTCCCCCATCATGAACAGCTTCCCCTTGGGGACAGTGACCGGACCGAAATAATCGCGCGGGTTGGCTTTCGAGCGCTCGTTGTCGGGAACCTCGAAATGCGCATGCGGATCGGGAATCCGCTCGCCGTTGAGCCATACGTGGCCGTCCTCGACCTGAATCGTATCGCCGGCGATTCCGACGATCCGCTTGATGTAATCGAGTTGGCGGTTTCCCGGATACACAAATACCACCACGTCGCCGCGCCGCATTTGTCCCCAGCGGATGAGGTAATGCCCATACGGGAACGGTACGAAATTAGTGCCGAAAAGCGAATCGGGCATCCGAATCCCGAATTCGGCCTTGTTGACCAGGATATGGTCGCCGATGAGCAGCGTCGGTTCCATCGAACCGGACGGAATTTTATAGGCCTGGAACAAAAAGGTGCGGATGCCGAGCGCGAGGACGATTGCGATCGCCAGCGCCTCGGCATATTCGCGGGTAACCGATTTTTCCGGCTTGGGCGGCGGTCCGGGGCGGGGTGCGGCCGACGGACGATATGATGGAATATCGCGGGCGGGTTCCGGCATCTGCTCTTACTCCCCGACCTTGAGCAGGGCCAAAAATGCCTCCTGCGGAATTTCAACCCGTCCGACCTGCTTCATCCGCTTCTTGCCTTCCTTCTGCTTCTCGAGCAACTTGCGTTTGCGCGTGATGTCGCCGCCGTAGCATTTGGCGGTCACATTCTTGCGCAGCGCCTTCACCGATTCGCGCGCGATGATTTTCGCGCCGATCGCGGACTGAATCGCCACCTCGAACATCTGGCGCGGAATCAGCCCGCGCAGCTTCTCGCACAACGCCCGGCCGCGTTCGTAAGCGCGGTCGCGGTGCGCGATTACCGACAGCGCGTCCACGGCCTCGCCGTTGATCCGGATGTCCAATTTAACCAGAGGACCGGCCCGGAAGTCCAGAAACTCGTAATCGAGCGACGCATAGCCGCGGCTGACCGATTTCAGCCGGTCGTAAAAATCGAAAACGATCTCCGCCAGCGGCAACTCGTAATGGAGAATCGTGCGCTTGTCGCCCAGATACCGCAAGTCGCGCTGCACGCCGCGCCGCTCCTCGCACAGCTTCATCACCGCGCCGACGAATTCCTCGGGCATGTGAATCGAAGCGAGGATGAACGGCTCCTCGATCGCCTCGATCCGGTTCTCCTCCGGCAACAACGCCGGATTATCGACGGTAAGAAGTTCGCCCGATACGGTGCGCACCCGGTAGGCGACGGTCGGCGCCGTAACAATCAGATTGATCCCGAATTCGCGCTCCAGCCGCTCCTGCGCGATTTCCATGTGCAGGAGGCCCAAGAAGCCGGCACGAAAGCCGAAGCCGAGCGCCTGCGACGTTTCCGGCTCGCACAACAGGCTCGCGTCGTTGAGCCGAAGCTTTTCGATCGCGTCCCGGAGCGCGCCGTACTGGTTGGCCTCCGTCGGATACAACCCCGCGAAAACCATCGGCTTCAGTTCCTTGAATCCCGGCAGCGGGCCGGCGGCGGGATGCTCCGCGCCGGTGATCGTGTCGCCCACGCGCATATCGGCGACGGTCCTGATGCCCGCCACCACGAATCCGGCCTCGCCGGGGCCAAGCCGTTCGACCGCCTGCTCGTGGGGAGTGAAATGGCCCAAGCGCATCACTTCGCCGGTCTTGCCGGTCCCCATCAGCAGCACTTTCATCCCGCGCGTGAGTTCGCCGCTAAAGACGCGAACGAGGCCGATCGCGCCTTCGTAAGAATCGTACCAACTGTCGAAGATCAGCGCGCGCAGGGTGGAATCGGCGGGCGGCGCGGGCGGTGGAATTCGCGCGACGATCGCCTCCAACACTTCGTCGATTCCGATTCCCTCCTTGGCGCTGGTCAGGATCGCATCCGAAGCGTCAAGCCCGATCGTTTCCTCAATCTGATGGCGGGTGCGATCGGGGTCGGCGCCGGGAAGATCGATTTTGTTGATCACCGGCACGATCTCAAGACCGTGATCCAGCGCAAGGTAAACATTGGCGAGCGTTTGCGCCTCGACCCCCTGGCTCGCATCGACCACGAGCAGCGCGCCTTCGCAGGCCGCCAGGCTGCGCGAAACTTCATACGCGAAATCGACGTGGCCGGGGGTGTCAATCAGGTTGAGGACGTAAGTTTTGCCATCCTTGGCCGTGTAATTGAGCCGCACCGAGCGTGCCTTGATCGTGATGCCGCGCTCGCGCTCGAGGTCCATCGAATCGAGGAACTGCGCCTGCATCTCGCGCTTGCTGAGCGCGCCGGTGCGCTCCAGGATTCGATCGGCGAGCGTGGATTTGCCGTGATCGATATGCGCGATAATCGAGAAGTTGCGAATCGAGGCGGAATCGGTCATTTCAACCCAGCCGGGCGCGCTGCTGCTTGAAATAGTCGAACGTCTCGGCCAGGCCTTGGGCGAGCGTCTTTTCCGGCTGCCAGCCGAGCGCCTTTTCGGCGCGCGCGGCCGAGATCGCCGAACGGCGCTGCTCGCCGGGCCGGCCGGGGCGATATTCGGGCGCGGCCGAAACTCCCGCCGCGGCGGCGAGCGTCCGGTAGAGCGTGTTGACGCTGGTCTCGATTCCGGTGCCGATATTGAATGCGCCGGTTGCCTTGGCCTCAACCGCGGCCAGATTCGCGCGCACCACGTCGCCCACGTAAACATAATCGCGCGTCTGTTCGCCGTCGCCGTAAATCGCGCACGGCTGCTTCTCCAGCATTCGGCCGCAAAAGATCGCGACGACGCCCGCCTCCCCGTGCGGGTCCTGCCGCGGCCCATAGACGTTCGCGTAGCGGAGCACCAGGTAATCGATTCCGTATTCCGCCCGATAGAAGAACAGGTACGATTCGGTGGAAAGCTTGGCGATACCGTAAGGGCTGACCGGGCGGCACGGATGGTCCTCGCCGCAGGGAAACTTTTCCTGCTCGCCGTAAATCGCGCCGCCGGTCGAGGAAAAGACCACGCGCCGCAGCCCGTGCTTGCGCGCGGCTTCCATCAGGTTCAGGAAGCCAACCAGATTCACCTGCGCGTCGAAGGCCGGATCGGCAACCGAGCGCCGCACGTCCATCTGGGCGGCAAAATGAACGATTACTTCGGGGCGCGCCTGTTCCACGGCGGCGGCCATCTTCGCCGCGTCGCGCAGATCGACCTGATAAAACGCCACCGCGGGATTCACCTGATGGCGTTTGCCGGCGGACAAGTCGTCGAGAACCGAAATTTCGCCCGCCTTCGCCGCGACGAGGGCATCGACAGTGTTGGAGCCGATAAACCCGGCCCCGCCGGTGACAAGTATTCTCATGTTGGCTCCAAAACCGGGGGGCGGCCGATCGAGTAGTAGCGAAAATCGAGCGCCTTCATCAATTCCGGATCATACAGGTTGCGGCCGTCGAAAATCACCGGCTGCTTGAGTTCGGACTTGATGCGCTGGAAGTTGGGATGGCGGAACTCGTTCCATTCGGTGAGAATTATCAGGGCGTCCGCGCCTTTGAGGGCCTCGTAATTGGTCTTGTGATAGGTCACTCGTTCGCCCAGGTATTTGCGGGCGTTGTCGAGCGCCTCGGGATCGTGTACGCGGCATTGCGCGCCCGCGCCGAGCAGTTCCTCGATTACCACCAGCGCGGGCGCCTCGCGCATATCGTCGGTGCGCGGTTTGAACGCCAGCCCCCAAATCGCAAAGACGCGGCCCGTCAGGTCGTCGCCGAAATGACGCTTCACCCGCCCCGGAATCAGCTGCTTCTGCCGCTCGTTGATCGTTTCCGCCGCGCGCAGCAGCGCGAAATCGAGGTTGTGCTCGGCCGCGGAATGGATCAGCGCCTGCACGTCCTTGGGAAAGCACGAGCCGCCGTAGCCCACGCCCGGAAACAAATACGACGATCCGATCCGACGATCGGCGCCCAGTCCACGCCGCACCGAATTGATGTCCGCGCCGATCGCGTCGCACAGGTTTGCGATCTCGTTGATAAACGAAATTCTAAGCGCGAGCATCGCGTTCGAGGCGTACTTCGTCAATTCCGCCGAGCGCGGGTCCATCACGAGGATCGGGTTGTCGGTGCGCACGAACGGGCTGTGAATCTCCTTCAAAATCGCCGTCGCCCGTTCGCTCAGGCTGCCGATCGCGACGCGATCGGGCCGCATGAAATCCTCGATCGCCGATCCTTCCTTGAGAAATTCCGGCACCGAGCAGACATCCACCCGATGCTTGGCGATTTTCCCCACCAATTCGCGCACGCGATCGTTGGTCCCGACCGGCACCGTGCTCTTGACCGCGATAATGTGATAGCCGGTCACCGCCTTTGCAACTTCCTCGGCGGCTTTGAAGATCGCGCTCAAGTCGGCCGCCCCCGCCGCGCTCATCGGCGTGCCCACGGCGATATACGAAACCATCGACTGCCGCACCGCCTCCGCAACGTCCGTCGTGAAGCGCAGCCGCCCCTCCTTGATGTTGCGGCGGACCAATTCCTCAAGGCCCGGCTCGTAGATCGGCACCTTGCCTTCGTTGAGTGCGGCAATCCGGCGCGTGTCGATGTCGGCGCAGACGACCTCATTGCCGCTTTCGGCATAGCAGGTGCCGCTCACCAACCCGACGTATCCAGTACCGATGATGGCGATATTCATGAGTTCCCTTTCCGAGGCACAACCGTTTTAGGCTATACGGAAATTGGTGCGATGGACAGCCGCCCTGCCGCATTCGAGACGACCGGGCGCGCGAAATCGACGCGGGTCATATCTCCTCCTTGATCACGTAAATCGGCTTGCCCTGCGATTCATGGTAGGTGCGCGCAATCATCTCGCCGAGCAATCCGATGCCGATAAGTTGCACGCCCACCACCACCAGCAACACCGCCAGCAAAAGCGCCGGCCGATCGCCCAAATGGTAGCCCAGGACGATTTTCTCCAGCACCAACATTAGGGTCCATAACGATCCCACTCCGCCGAGAATCAGCCCAATCGCGCCGAAGACCTGAATCGGACGGGTCGAATAGGCCGACAGGAACTTCACCGTGATCAAGTCGAGCATCGTGCGCAGGATTCGTCCCAGCCCGTACTTCGATACACCCGCGCGCCGCGGCCGGAAATTCACCGGAATTTCGGCGATGCGCGCGCCCTGCTCCGCCGCGATCGCCGGGACGAAGCGATGCATCTCGCCGTAGAGCTTGAGGCTTTTCGCGAGCGGTGCACGGTACGCCTTGAGCGTGCAGCCGTAGTCGTGGAGCCGGACGCCGGTGATGCGCGAAATGAGTGCGTTGGCCGCGCGCGACGGAATCCGCCGCGTAAACTTCGCGCCGGTCCATCGCTGCGTGCGCCATCCCGTTGCGAGATCGAATCCCTCGTCAAGCTTCGCCACCAGCTTCGGGATATCGGCCGGATCGTTCTCGCCGTCGCCGTCGATCGCCACGATTATGCCGCCCGCCGCGCGCTGGAAGCCGCACACGAGCGCCGCGGTCTGCCCCGAATTGCGCGCAAGGCGGATCGCACGAACCGCGGGATCGGACTCCTTCATCTTGCGCAACAGTTCGATTCCCCCGTCCGTGCTGCCGTCATCGACGAACAGGAGTTCGTAGGATCGCCCCAGCGCGCGCATCGTGCGGGTCAACTCCTCGTACAAAGGAGCGAGGTTGTCCCGCTCGTTGAAGAACGGGATGACTACTGAGAGATCCATTTGGAATGGTGGGAGTCGATGAGATCGATAAAAGCGCGGTAGCGCGTGTCAATGTCGTCCCAAGTCAGGCCGAGCAGCCGCTCCAGCGAGAACCGCTCGACCACGAACGACGCCATCACGCTCCCATAGACGACGGCGGTGCGCAGCGAGGATTCGTTGATTCGTCCGTCGCGCGCGAGAAAGCCCATCATCCCGCCCGCGAAGGTGTCGCCCGCGCCGGTCGGATCGAGCACCTCTTCGAGCGGATAGGCCGGCACCGCGAACATCCCCTCCTTGCTGAACTGGAGCACGCCGTACTCGCCCCGCTTGACGAGCAGCGTCTTCGGCCCCATCGCTAGAATCGCGCGGCCCGCCTTGACGAGATTGTGCTCGCCGGAAAGCTGCCGCGCCTCCTCGTCGTTCAGCGTCAGCAGATCGACCCGCTTGAGTAGGCGAAGCAAATCGGCCCGCGTCTCGCTAATCCACAGGTTCATCGTGTCACCCGCGACGAGCTTGGGGCTTTGGGTCTGGGTCAGCACATGCTCCTGCAGCGCGGGAGCGATATTGCCGAGAAACAGGTAGTCGCAGCGCCGCTGATCGGGCAACAGGCTCGGCTTGAAGTCCTGGAACACGTTCAGTTCGATCGACAGCGTGTCGCGGCGGTTCATGTCCTCGTGGTAGCGCCCATGCCATCGCATCGTCTTGCCCGGCTGCTGTTCGAGCGCGCGTAAATCGATCCCGCGCTCGGAAAGCAGTTGGCGATCCTCCGGCTTGAAGTCCGAACCGACGACGGCAACGATGCTAACCGGCGTGAAGAAGCGCGCCGCCACCGAAAAATACGAGGCCGAGCCGCCGAGCGCGTCCGCGACCTTCTGGCCGCCCGCCTCGACGGTATCGTAGGCGACCGACCCAACCACCACGATGCTCATGCAAGATGTCCTTTCAACGAATCAAGTCCAGCGAGGAGCTTTGCACAACCGGCCATCGCGGACAACGCGCCGGGAATGACGACGAGGCGGCGCCGGAGTATAATTCAAGCGTTGCGTCTCAAATTCTTCGGGTGAGGTTAACCGATAGCTATGGAAATCCGCCATCATTTGTTCGATCGAATCACGATGGACCCGGAGAAATGCTTCGGTAAGCCGTGCGTGCGCGGCTTTCGGATGCCGGTGGCGTCGATCCTCGCCTACCTTAGCGGAGGCATGGCCATCGACGAGATGCTCAAGGAATGGCCCGAACTCGAGCGCGAGGACATCTATCAGGCGCTGGGCTTCGCGGCCACGCTCATGGAAGAGCGGGTCGTTCCGGCCGAGCATCGGTGAAATTTCTGCTCGACATGAATATGCCGCCGTCGCTCGGTCCGATGCTTGCCGCCGCCGGCCACGAGTGGCGGCACGCGGCCGGCGCTGGGATGTCACGCGCCAATGACGCCGCAATTCTCGGCGAAGCGAAAGCGCAAGGCGAATGCGTGATCACGCACGATCTCGATTATGGCCAGTTGCTCGCATTTTCCGGCGACTCGAGGCCGTCGGCAATCATCTTCCGGCTGCGCCGGGCCGACAGGTCCGCGATATTTCGCCGCATCGCAGACACATGGACGGAGATTGAAGAACCGCTAAAGCGCGGCGCGATCGTTACCATGGAAGAAGCGGCGATGCGCATTCGCCGGCTGCCGATTGCGAGAATTTGAATCGATCGTTCCGAAGCGCACCTGCGGCCAACCCGCCGAGCGCATCGACCGCCGTTTTGCCCCCGGCCTCGACGGTATCGTAGGCAACCGACCCAACCACCACGATGCTCATGCAGAATATCCTTTCAACGAATCAAGTCCAGCGAGGAGCTTTGCATAACGGTGGATGCCGGACAACGCGGCCAATTCGCTGGCTGGCGAGGAGGCGGACGTGGTATTGTTTTGACATGCGGCGAAGCGGTGCAAAAAGTCTGGCGGCCAAGGAATCGGCGCGAGTTAGGGTTTCGGCCGGCGCAAAACGAACGTCCAAGTCCGGACGCGTTAACGCCCAAGCGCGGGTTAAACGAATCGCAAATGGCGGCAAGACGCTTAAGCGATTGTTCGCCGATGGCGCGGAAATATTCAAGCGCCTCGATACCGCAACGATCGTCCGCATCGCGGAAGATAAAGAGCTTGAGTATCTTTAGAAATGCCGGCCCATCCGCTTTCGGCACTTCCCGCCCGCGCCGGAATTCTGCTTGACGCCAACATTTTCATCTACGCATTCACCGGGCGGTCGGAGCAATGCCGAAAGCTGCTGGAGCGGTCCCAGCGCGGGGAAGTAGCCGCCTGCACAACCATCGAAGCGGTCAATGAGGTCTGCCACCGGTTGATGCTCATGGAGGCTTTTGAGCGCGGCATAATCGATAAAATCTCCGCACCCGCTCTGCGCTCGAAGGCGGCGGAGATCGCAAGACTAACCAGCTATTGGATGCGGGTCGAAGAGATTTTCGATCTCAATCTGACCGTGCTGGCGCTTGACGAGGCCCGCGTCCGGCGCGCGTATCGCCTTCGATCCGTTCACGGACTGCTGACGAACGATTCGCTAATCGCCGCCGCCGCTCAAGAACGCACAATTCGGAATCTGGCAACCGCCGATCGCGATTTCGAGCGGGTCCAGTGGCTGACAATTTACCGGCCCTCGGATATTGGGTAGGCGGCAGGACCGCCTGCGGGACAATGAATTGCGGCGTGCAGCGGGTAACCTTTGAAATCGGCGAGTCATCCAAGCTGGTCCACATCCTGACGATCCGGCACGGCACAATGAACGAGTTCGTCGGCGGAGCATGAAATGCCGATCGCAAAGGTCTCGCGCCTAGCCAATTACACCCCAGATATGAAACCACTAAAAGTCAGTGATTATGCGGGTTTTCCCCTCAGAATACTTAGCTCCACTGTGATACGTATCAGACGAGACGTGATGCGTACCAGACGAGAGACGACCTCTTTGGAGGGATGTCCACCATTCCGTTATTTCAATGTCAGATACCCCGTCTTGATTTGGATCATACGAACAAGACCCACCGACAGTCATCGTGCCGCCGACTTCGCTCGCGCCGCCATTGGGCGCCTCGACCGGCTGAAGGTCAAAACTGGTCTGAAATGAGACCGCGATTACCGACGGCTTGGGCGTCGCATATCCGTTGATGCGAGTTCGACCTGCGCGCCCAAGTTCATAATCTGACGCATTTGTCGCAACTATTTCGGCTGCGCGTGGCATAGCGGCTCGTACGATTACCTCGCTAATCCCGGCCCCTTCGAGAGCGACAACCGCTGTGTCCATTTTTTCGAGAAAAACCTGCAGACTCGGATAAACGCGAAGCTCCCGACCAGCCCGCTCCGTTTCTTCTCGGAGGGTCTCCGCTAACAAACCGCGAGGACGGTCTCGGCCCTCATAAAAGGCGGAGTCATTTGTTATAAGGTGGACAGTGCCTTCCGCAGAAAGATCAATTGCCGCTTCCCAAATGCGGCAGTCACGAAACTGCTCGTTGTTAACGCCACTCGGGGGAATCTTTTCTGTGACCCGCTTTAGCGCCGCCCGCGCCTGTTCCAAGCTGAGCGGCAATGGCCTCAAAATTCCGCAGAGCTCTGCCCACCGCTGCTGCATACCTTCCTGAACTGCCTCGGAGGTCGGAACTACGTGCCAAGCCCGTTGTCCGGAAAGTTGCCTCAACAGCCGAGCGTTCTTGCGGAGGTCTTCTGCCGCTTTTTCAGCTTGCTGAGTTAGGACACTCTTGACCTCAATCTCCACGATCTCGGGAAGGCCGATTAGCGCATGACTTCGAGTCAGATTGAAGAGCGTGGCGCTGCCGAGCGACGACTGAAGCAGGCGCTCCGCGATCCATACGTTCGCGTCAAGGATAACGTAGTACGGAATACCTTCCGCCATAGCAGCACCGGGAAACCTCGATTAAGAAATAAATCCGCCTCACTACAGATACTTCCCAACCAACGGCCGTAAATCGTCAATCAATTTCGGCGGGATGGCGGCGCGATCGGTGATGATCGTGTCTTTCAGCGCGTGGGCGCATCCGCAATTGCGGGCGCGGTCGCCGATTCCAACCGCGAGCTTCGCGACCGCGCGCTGCGCTTTGTCCACGTTGGCTTTCATCACGCGCAGGATTTCTCCGATATCGACCGCGGCGACGCTCTGATGCCAGCAGTCGTAGTCCGTCACCAGCACCAGCGTCGCGTAACACATCTCGGCTTCGCGGGCGAGGCGCGACTCCTGCATCGCCGTCATGCTGATTACGCTGGCGCCCATCGTGCGGTAAAACTTCGATTCGGCGCGCGTCGAGAATTGGGGGCCTTCCATGCATAGATAAGTGCCCTTCTCATGCACCGCCGCTCCTCCCGATTTCGCCGCGACGGCGAGATCGCACGCGAGATCGGCGCAGACCGGATCGGCGAGCGATACGTGGACGACGATTCCGCCGCCGAAAAACGATTGCGGGCGCTTGAAGGTGCGATCGATAAATTGATCGGGCACGACGAGTTCGCCCGGATGGATTTCCTCCTTCATGCTGCCGGCCGTCGAAACCGAAATCAGGTGCGTCACGCCGAGCAGCTTCATCCCGAAGACGTTCGCGCGGAAATTTATTTCGGAAGGAAGCAGCCGATGGCCGCGGCCGTGGCGCGAGAGGAACACCACGTCGGTATCGCCGATTCGCCCGCGATAAAACGGGTCGGAGGGTGCGCCGAACGGAGTCTCAAGCTCCTTCATCTCGACCTTGCCAAGCCCCGGCATCAGATAGAAGCCGCTGCCGCCGATAATTCCCAGTATGTTTGCCATCGTCAGTGTCCTGTATCAGAGACCTAACCCCCTGTCCCCCTTCCCCTTCTGGGAAGGGGGAACGCATCGCGATTGTTGTTTTCTGGTTCCCCTCTCCCTTTAGGGGGAGGGGTTAGGGGTGGGGTCATTTCGATTACGCCACGCATTTTCCACTCAGACATTAGCCTTCCCGTTCGTCGCCGTGCCGCTCCGCATAGAGCTGGCCGCAGGCAGCCGCGATGTCCCGGCCGCGGCTCTCGCGGATCGTGGCGGTCAAGTTACCGCGCTTTAGGATCGCTTGAAAAGCCTCGACGGCTTCCCGCGTGCTTCCCGCGAACTTCGATCCCGGAAACGGATTGAAGAAAATCAGGTTGACCTTCGCGCGAATCTGTCCGAGCAGCTTCACAAGCCGGCGCGCGTCCACGAGCGAATCGTTCACGCCCGCGAGCATCACGTACTCGAATGTGATCCTGCGCCGCCGTTTGATCGGAAGATCGCGGCACGCGGCAAGCAGCACGGCAAGCGGATAGCGCTGGTTGATCGGCGCGAGGCGGTCGCGCAATTCATCGGTGGTGGCATGGAGCGAGACCGCGAGATTCACCGGCGTCTCCGCCAGCAAGCGCTCCATCTGCGGCACGATTCCGACCGTCGAGACGGTGATTCGCCGCGGCGAGATGCCCATCCCCCACTCCGCCGTCATAATCTCGAGCGCGCGAACCAGGCGCGGATAATTCGCGAGCGGCTCGCCCATCCCCATGAAAACGTAATTCGTAAGCTCCTCGCCGGGGGCAAGTTCGCGCCGCGCGGCGAGCACTTGTCCCAGGATTTCGGCGGCGGTCAGATTGCGATGGAGTCCCATCCGCGCCGTCGCGCAGAACTCGCATCCCATCGCGCACCCCGCCTGCGACGACATGCAGAGTGTCACCCGCTTCTCCGTTGGGATGATAACCGATTCGATTTCTTTGCCATCGTCGAGCCGGAGCAACAATTTGCGCGTGCCATCCGATGAGCGCGCGGCGTGCGCGGCAACCGGAGATTCAATCTTAAAGCGATGCTTTAGGTAGTCGCGCAGCGCGGCCGGAATGTCCCGCATCGCATCGAACGATTCCGCGCCACGCTTCCATGCCCACGCGAGAATCTGCCGCGCGCGATATTTCGGCTGTCCCGCCTCGGCGATGATTTCCTCCAACTCGCCAAGCGACAATTCGCGTATCTCGGCAAGCTCCGGCGATACGTCGGCCTCGATTAAGCGCTCGACATTCATGCGCCGCTATTCTACCCGAAATTCTGAATCGGGCACACGATTTATTGTAGCTCTTGCGAAACCACATTAAGATCGATGTGGAGCCTGCCCAGAGTATTCCCGAGGGGCGCTTCCCGTTTCGCCCGTAGGCGTCCGAAAACGGCGGGACGCCGTTTTCGGGAGGACGGGAGCGCGAGACCGTGAGGGTCTCGCAGAGGCTAAAATTAGCGTTGCAGGAATGCGAACCCTGCTTCGACCTTCGCGTGGCCGCCCGATTCGACGATATCGCCGTGCGCGACGATTACGCGGTCGAAGTCCCATTTCAGGATTCGCGCGACCGATTCGCGCGCGGCGGCGCGATCGCGAATTACCAGGCGAATCAGGCCGTCGGGGCCGAAATGGCCCAGCGTCCCCCGCAGCCGGAAGAAGAATCGCGGGCCGAGGAAATCGGCGGGCAGATTGAACGCGAGGTCGGTGAAAATCAACGTGCGCGCCGCGGGATGGAAAAACACCACCTCGTTCAGCGCCGACGCGCCCCGAAAGAGATGCTGCTCGATTGCGCCCGCCCAATCCGGGTGCGGCTCGTCGCCCAAAATCGAATCGAACTTGAGGTCGCGCCGCGCGCCGAACCATGCGCGGAGGTCGCGAATCTCACCCGCGATTCCGGGCGCGGCGTGCAGCTTCGCACTGGGCCATGCCTTCGCATAATCGCCGACAAACAGATGATGCGCCCGCGACGGCGCAACAATCGCGTGAACTTCGCCGAGCGAATCGAGCGCGGCTTTGGTCTCCTCGTCAAGGCGGATCGGAGAATGGAGAAACAGGCCGCCGCCGGGCAGCCGAATCACCGTCATCCGCGTCCCGATCTTTCCAACGCCGGGATTGAAATCCGGCTGGTCGAAGACCCAGAGATCGGGCGCAAGGGTTTTGGGCTGAGGCATGATGATCGCTATGGCGGCAGGTCCTCGAGCCGAATGCCGCGGCCGGAACGGAGCGCGTCGCGCGCCGCCGCGATTCGGCGGATAAATCCGGGATCGTGCTCGATTCGGTAGTCGAGCCAATCGTCCTCGTCCTCGAACCCAATCAACACCCCGGCGGGCTTTCCGTGCCGCGTGATGACGATCTCCTCGGACGCCGCCATCCGAATGAAGCGCGACAGGCCATCTTTTACTTCCGCGAGCGCCACCTGGCGCATCGGGCGCCCCGCGCTCCACAAGCCACCGCGCCGCTTGCTCTTTGGCAACAATCGCGAGGATTTCGACGGTTTCAGCCGTGACGTCATAGAACACTCTCACTTCTCCAACCCGCAGCCGGAATTGCGGCCGGCTAAGGCCCCAAATTCTCCCGCGATTTCGCGCATCCGGCAAGTTGATCGGCGGCGGACTCTTGGCTTATAGATCGGTGTATAGATGTTTATCCGCATAAGCGCATAGGTGCCATTATGGAAGAAGCCGTCCGCTGGAATATCAAGGTCTCGAAGAAAACCGATCTCAGACTGCGCACCTTTCTTGGCGCTCAAGGAATGAAGAAGGGCGACCTGTCGAAGTTCATCGAGGACGCCGTTAAATGGCGTGTCTTCGATCAGACGCTCGCCGAAGTGCGGGCAAAGTTCTCCGATCTTTCGCAGCGGGAATTGCAGGACCTCATCGACGAGGCGGTACGAGAAGTCCGCACGGAACGGCACGCTAAAATGAAACTCGGCAAAGCCTGATGCGGCTTGTGCTGGACACCAATGTCTTTATAAATGCCTTGCTGACTGGCGATTCTCCATCCGCCCGGTTAATCGTCCTCTGGCGCGCAAAAAAATTTGCTCTCTTCACTGCCGCCGAACAAATCGAAGAACTTGCGCGTGTCACCCGCTACCCAAAAATCCATGTCCGGCTCCCTCCGGCATTGGCCGGACGTTTGATGAACGACCTGCGCGACTTGGCGGCGATCATTGCCAAGCTTCCTCGCGTGGAACGTTCACCCGATCCGGACGACAACTATTTGCTCGCGCTGGCGGAGGCCAGCCACGCCGATTATCTGGTCACTGGCGATAAGGGCCTGCTGGCGCTGAAACGCCACAAATCCACCCGGATTGTAACGTCCGCCGCCCTGATGGATTTGCTCAAAATTCGCACTATCGAATAGCTTCTCAACCCGCTGCCGTGGGGCGGGAGGGCTTGACTGGCAAAAGCTTGTAGGGGGCATCGTTTCGCGATATTCTGGGCCAAGGCTCAAGCCGATTGGACCGCATCGCGATGTCGATCTATTTGCCGATAGCGGATGATTCGGTCCCGTTCCGGGTTCCAAAGTTGCACCAAAGATTACAGTATTATTCTCCCAAGTTCGCAGGCGATCACGATGGCGGCCGGAACTAACGCGGCATCGATTGCCGATGGCCGGCTCCCGGCCCCCGGCGCCGTTTCGCAATCCGTTCCGGCCTCCCGCTTCGGCGCGCCCGAATTGGACACGGCGTCGGTGGTGCCGGTGATTCGAATCGGCCTGCTCCTGGTTCTCGCGGTCCAGCTTTTTTACGCTTACTCGGACCGGTACATGATGCCGGATTTCGTGCGGAACGAGGTGTTCCCGGTAAAACTCGCGATCGTCGTGCCCGCGGCGATCGTCTTTTTCCTGACGTGGACCAAATGGTTCCGGCGAAATTGGCAGCCCGCGGCGTGGGTGGCGATCGCATGGCTGATCGGCTTCAGTTGCCTGCTGGCGGTGAAGGAGGGGCAATTCGGGATGCTCCCGGACGACGGGACGCTGGGGTTGGCCTTTACTCACGTGATTTCCGGAATGGAAGGGGAATACGGCCCGCTGTTCGTGACCATCGTGACGATCGTGCTGGTCCTGTTCGGGACCGGAATCCTGTTTCCGTGGGGGCGAATCTGGCAGGCCAGTTTGGAGGCCGTGGGGCTGGTTGCGCTGTTCCTCGCCTCACGGGCGATCGCCTGGCCGCTGTCGGGCGGCTACGAATGGGGCGCCGTGCTGGTGGGAATCGGCGTGGCGCAATGGTGCCACGAACTGGCGGTGCGAAACCGGCTGCGAATCGCGGACATCATGAGCAAGCTGCGCGCCGCGCGCGAAGAGGCGATGGCGGCGACGCGCGCCAAGTCGGAATTCCTCTCCAGCATGTCGCATGAAATCCGCACTCCAATGAACGCGGTTATCGGGATGGCGGAATTGCTTTCGGACACGCCGATGACCCAGGAGCAGCGCCGCTACGTCGAAATAATGCGAGCCAACGGCGACGCGTTGATTGACCTGATTAACGACATTCTCGATCTGGCCAAGATCGAGAGCGGGCGGCTGAATCTCGAACACACGAGCTTCCACCTGGAGGACACGATCGGGAAACTCGGCGAGATGATGGGCGTCCGCGCCGACGAGAAAGAACTGGAACTCGCGATCCGGATCGCGCCCGAAGTGCCCGACGAGTTGGTCGGCGACTCGCTCCGCTTGCGGCAAGTCTTAGTGAATCTCTTCGGCAATGCAATTAAATTCACCGAACGCGGCGTAATCTCGCTGAATGTGGAACGCGCGGGTGAGGCACCCGGTGGAGGAATCGTTGTCCGCTTCTCGGTGCGCGACACGGGGATCGGGATTCCCAAGGATCGGCAAACCGCGATCTTTTCCAGCTTTACCCAAGCCGATTCCTCGACCAGTCGAAATTACGGCGGCACCGGCCTGGGCCTTGCGATAGTGAAACGGCTGGTCGAGCTTTACGGCGGCGAGATCTGGGTCGAGAGCGAACCGGGCGTGGGCAGTTGCTTCACCTTCACCGCACGCTTCGGGATTCCAACGCGGGCCGAAACCGTTCCCGCAAAGCCGGTGGTCGATTTGAAGGGCGTAAAAGCCCTGGTGGTCGATGAAACCCCGCTGAATCGCACCGCCGTAAAGGAGATTCTCACTGCCGCGGGTGCGAATGTTTCCGAAGCGGAAGACACGCGCTGGGCCGCCGGCGAAATAAACCGGGCGATCGAGGCTCACGATCCGTACCGCTTGATTTTGACCGCCTGCCGAACTCGCGACGCGGACGGAATCGACCTGCTATCGAAATTGCGCCGCCTGGACGGCGCCGCTGGAGAACCGGCCGCCGTCGCGATGCTCGCACCCGGAGGATTAACCGCGATGCCGGCGAAGCTTCGCGAGCTTGGGGTGCGTGCATACCTGGTGAAACCGATCCGGCGCGCGGAACTGCTGGACTCCGTGCGGATCGCCGTGACCGGCGCCGACCCGGACAGCACCACGCGCGAAAAATCCGCGACCCTGGAATTGCCTCCGCTGAAGGTTCTCCTCGCCGATGATTCCAAAGACAACCGCCTGTTGGTGAAGGCGTTTCTCGCCAACAATCCCGTCCAAATCACCGAGGCGGAAAACGGCAGCGATGCGGTGGTAGCGTACAAAAACGGCAAATTCGACGTGGTGCTGATGGATATGCGGATGCCGATCATGGACGGACGCGCCGCGACCAAGGCGATCCGCGCGTGGGAACTCGAACATGATTTACCGCGCACGCCGATTATCGCGCTCACCGCTTCCGCGCTCGATGAAGCGGTTCAGGAGTGCATCGCGGTGGGATGCGACCTGCACGTGAGCAAGCCCGTCCGCCGCCTGGGATTGCTCGGCGCGATCTCCGGCGTGGTGAAACCGCGCGGCGTCCCCGGCGGCGAAGATGGCAAGCGGCCGGTCGCCGTAATCGATCCGGAATTGCGCGATCTGATCCCCGGCTTTCTCCAGAGCAAACGCACCGACGTGGCCGCCGTGCTGGCCGCGCTGGAAACCGGCGACTATTCGCTAGCCTCCACGGTAGCCCATCAACTGAAGGGCGAGGGCGGATCGTACGGGTTTTCCGCCGTCACCGATTTCGGCCGCGAATTGGAAGATGCGGCCAGAGACGCCGACCGCGAGCGCTCGCTGCAATTGACCCGCGATCTCGTGCGCTACCTGGACAGCGTTGAAGTGACCTACCGCGGCTAAAGGAGGGAAGTTTGATGGCAATTGACCTGCTGATAGTGGACGACTCGGAGTTATTCCGGACAATGCTCAGGCGCAAGCTCGAATCCGCCGGGTGCCGCGTGGTGGGCGAAGCGGGCGACGCGTATGAAGGGCTCCGGCTGGCGCGCGCCACGCAGCCGCAATTGGTTACGCTCGACATATTGATGCCGCTGGTGAATGGGATCAACTCGAAGTTGCTGTTTCGGACGATCCGCACGGAATTGCCCGCCACCGCGGTCATCGTGATGAGCACCCTGCTCAAAGCGCCGGAGAAGGCCGAATACCTTGCCGAAGGGGCGTTGGATTATTTCCAGAAGCCCTATGTGGATTTTCACCAGTTGTATGAGAAGCTAAGGCGCCGTTTTCCCAATCCCGGCGAATAGCAACCATGCCGGAGACGCCGAACGCGACACCAATTGCCGGGCAACGGCATTCGGCCGCCGAATCGGCTTCACTACCGATTTCGCCCGCAGCCGCTGACGCGGGCGATTTCAACGCGACGGCGATTCCGGTGATCCGGATCGGCTTCGCGATCGTTGTCATCCATCACGCCTTGATTATAATTTCCGACCACTACCGGTTGCCCGCACCGCTGCGAACCCAGGTATTTTTGCCGCAGTTGATCGAAATTGCCGGGCCCGCGGTGGTTATCCCCCTGACTTGGACCGATTGGTTCCGCCGCCACTGGAAACCGGTGACTTGGGTGTCGATGGCGTGGATCGTCGCCTCGTCCGGCGTGCTCACCACAATGGAGGCGCAAGAGGGATCGTTGTTTCTCGAAATTTTATTTGTTCTGGTGGTCTTGTTTGCGGCCGCAACCATGCTTCCCTGGGAGCGGCTCTGGCAGGCCAGTTTGGAGGCCGTGGGCATAATCGTTCTCGCCCTGGTCTCACGCGTACTGACCTGGCCCGGCTCCGGCATCGACGAATGGGACGCCGTCGTAGCCGTCGTTCTCGTGGTTCACGCCTGTTATGAAGCGGCCATCCGCAACCGGATCCGGATCGCGGACACGATGGGCAAATTGGCGGTGGCGCACGCGGCGGCGCTGGCGGCGGGGCGCGCCAAGTCGGAATTCCTTGCCAGCATGTCGCATGAGATCCGCACCCCGATGAACGCCGTGATCGGAATGTCGGAAATCCTCTCCGCCACCGGCCTGAGCCAAGAGCAGCGCCGCTATGTCGATATCATGAAGGCCAACGGCGACTCCCTCATCGACTTAATCAACGACATTCTCGATCTGGCGAAAATCGAAAGCGGCCGCTTGAGCCTCGAACAGGCCAACTTCGACCTCGAGGACCTGATTGGAAAGCTCGGCGAGACGATGGGAATCCGCGCGCACGAAAAGGGGCTGGAACTCGCGCTGCGAATCGCGCCGGACGTGCCGGTTAATCTCGTGGGCGATCCGCTCCGCTTGCGCCAGATTCTGGTCAATCTGTTCGGCAACGCGGTCAAATTCACCGCGCATGGAGTGATTGCGCTGAATGTCGAGCGCGGCGCCGAATCGGCCGATGGCGAGGGACCCTTCGCCTCCGGCGCAGGGCTTCGGCACCCGGCAAGCTCGGAAAGTAACGGCGGAGTGTGCCTCAGGTTTTCCGTGCGCGACACCGGGATCGGAATTTCGCAAGACAAGCTCGGCGACATCTTTTCGAGCTTTTCGCAGGCCGACGCCTCCACCACGCGCAATTACGGCGGCACCGGACTGGGACTGGCGATCGTGAAACGGCTGGTGGAGCTTTACGGCGGCGAAATCGGTGTCGAGAGCGAACCGAGCATCGGCAGTTGCTTCACCTTCACCGCCAGGTTCGCCGTTCCGGCGCCGCCGCCGGCCGCGCCCGCCCAGCCGATGGTGGATTTGCGCGGCGTCAACCTGCTCGTCGCGGACGACACCTCGATTAACCGCACGATCGTAAAAGAAATCCTTGCCGGCGCCGGCGCGCAAGTGTCCGAAGCCGATGGCGCCGCCAATGCCACCGAAGAATTCAACCGCGCCATCGCGGCGCGGGCGCCGTATCGCCTGGTGCTGGCCGATTGCCGGATGCCGGACGGGAACGGGCTCGATCTGATATCGAGACTGCGGCGGTTCAGCGGGGAGGGAGAACCGCCGGCGATCGTCGCGATGCTCACTTCCGACGAACTGGCCGCGATGCCGGTCAAGCTGCGCGCGCTCGGAGTCCACGCCTACCTCGTCAAGCCGATTCGGCGGCGGGAATTGCTCGGCGCCGTCCGCATTGCGATGACCGGCGAGGAACCGGCCGCCGCGTTCGCGGAGGCGGCCACAGTTGAATTGCCGCCGCTTAACGTCCTGCTCGCCGACGACTCCGACATCAACCGCCTCGTGGTCAGATCGTATCTTGCGGGCAGCAATGCTCAAATCACCGAGGCCGCGAATGGCGGGGCCGCGATCGATGCGTTCAAGACCGGAAAATGCGACGTGGTGCTGATGGACATGCGCATGCCGGTGGTTGACGGCTTCGCGGCAACGCGGGCGATTCGCGCTTGGGAACTTGAACGCGGCCGGCCCCGGACCCCGATAATCGCCCTCACCGCGTCGGCGCTGGACGAGCAAATTCAAAACTGCATGGCGGCGGGATGCGACCTGCACGTGAGCAAGCCGGTCCGGCGGCTGGCGCTGATCGAGGCGATCGCCAGGGTGGTTAAGCTCCCACCAGTTCCCAATCGGCGCAAAAGCGGGACCCGGGCGGCCGAGATCGACCCGGATTTTAGAGACCTCGTCCCCGGTTTTCTGAAGGACAAGCGCGCCGGCCTGCCCGCCATTTTGGCCGCGGCCGAAAGCGGCGATTATGCGGCGGTATCCGGGTTCGCTCATCAATTCGCAGGCGACAGCGGTCTCTTGGGCTTTCAGGCCATGAGCGATCTGGGCCGCGCGCTCGAAGCGGCGGCAAACAGAACCGATCCGGACGCCGCGCTGCGCTTGACCCGCGAACTCGCGCAGTCCCTGGAACAGGCCGAAGCCGAGTACGGGTAGCGGCCTTCACTTCCCCCGGTCCGGGACCAGTTTGACTCTGCCTGCTTTCGGCGGGCGGGCGCCCTGCCCCGCCGCTGCCGATGCGGCGCCCGTGGCGGCTCCCGCGCCCTTGCGGAATCGCTTCGCGATGGGAACGCCTTGCGCCGCGACCCCTTTGATTTTGTGCGCTTCCAAGCGGCCGTGCGCCGATTCGCTGGCATGGCGATGCGCCGCGCCGGGCGGCTGCGAATCGCGCTTGGCGGGGCGCGCGGAATCGTCCATTTTGAATACTCTTCGTTCCATTCGCTTGATTTTGTCGCGCAACTGCGCCGCGCGCTCGTAATCGAGCGCCTCCGCCGCCGCCATCATCTCTTGCCGTAACGCCGTGATTCGGTCGGGCAGTTCGTGAGCCGGGATGCTCTCCTCCTCTTTCGTGGCCTTGCCTTCGATTTCCGGCACCACCGCCCATTCGGGCGAGTACATCTCGACCAGCGAGGCGTCGATCGCCTTGACGATCGACTTGGGCGTAATTCCATGTTCCTGATTGTAGGCGACCTGCTTGGCGCGGCGGCGATCGGTCTCCCCGATCGCCTGCTTCATCGAGCCGGTCATCGCGTCGGCGTACATGATGACGCGGCCGTTGATGTTACGCGCCGCGCGTCCGATCGTCTGAATCAGCGAGCGCGCCGCGCGCAGGAAGCCTTCCTTGTCGGCGTCGAGAATCGCGACCAGCGAGACTTCCGGCAGGTCCAACCCCTCGCGCAAAAGATTGATGCCGACCAGCACGTCGAATTCGCCCTTGCGGAGGCTGCGGATGATTTCGACCCGTTCGATCGTCTCGATGTCGGAATGAAGGTAGCGCACCCGAATGCCGAGGTCGTGGTAGTAGTCGGTCAGGTCCTCGGCCATCTTCTTGGTCAGGCAGGTGACGAGCACGCGCTCGTTGGCGGCCGCCCGCTTGCGAATTTCCTCGAGGAGGTCATCGACCTGCGAGCCGGCCTTGCGCACCTCGATTTCGGGATCGACGAGACCGGTGGGCCGGATTAGCTGTTCGACTACCAGCCCACCCGACTTCTCCAATTCGTAATCGCCGGGCGTCGCGGAGACATAGACGGCTTGATTGATGTGGCCTTCCCATTCCTCGAAATTGAGCGGCCGATTGTCGAGCGCGGAGGGCAAGCGAAAGCCGAAGTCGACCAGCACCGACTTGCGCGAACGGTCGCCGCGATACATCCCGCCGATCTGCGGAATCGTGACGTGGCTTTCGTCGATGAAAAAGAGCGATTCCTTCGGAAAGTAATCGAGCAGTGTCGGCGGCGGCTGTCCGGGCGAGCGGCCGGTCAGATGGCGCGAGTAGTTCTCGATTCCGGGACAGAAGCCCATCTCGGCGAGCAGTTCCAGATCGTACATCGTGCGCTGTTCGAGCCGCTGCGCTTCGAGTAACCGGTTCTCCTTGCGGTAAAATTCCAGCCGCTCCTTCAATTCGGCGCGGATGTTCGCGACCGCGTCCTCCATCCGATCGGGAGTGGTAACGTAATGCGAGGCGGGATAGATCGCGACGCTCTGGAGCTTGCGAATCGGTTTGCCGCGCAGCGCGTCGATTTCGTGAATCGCCTCGACCCGATCGCCGAAAAATTCGATCCGGATCGCGTTGCGCTCTTCGTATGCGGGGAAAACCTCAACCGTATCGCCGCGCACGCGGAAGGTTCCGCGATGGAAATCGTATTCGTTTCGCTCGTAGAGGATATCGACGAGTTTGCGCAGGACGCGGTCGCGCTCGATCGCCTGCCCCTCCTCCAGAAACACCAGCATCTCGAAATAGACCTCCGGCTCGCCCAAGCCGTAGATGCATGAGACCGACGCAACGATCAGCACGTCGTTGCGTTCGAGGAGCGCCTTGGTCGCGGAATGGCGCAGCTTGTCGATTTCGTCGTTGATGCTGGAGTCCTTTTCTATATAGGTATCGGTGGAGGGCAGGTAAGCCTCGGGCTGGTAGTAGTCGTAATAGGAAACGAAGTAGCGGACCGCGTTATCGGGGAAGAGGCTCTTGAACTCGTTGTAAAGCTGGGCGGCGAGCGTCTTGTTCGGCGCGATTACGAGCGCGGGCCGGTTCACCTGCGCGATGACGTTCGCCATGGTGAAGGTCTTGCCCGAGCCGGTGACGCCGAGGAGCACCTGATGCGGCAGTCCAGCGCGGACATTCGTGACGATCGACTCGATTGCGGCGGGCTGGTCACCCTCCGGCCGGTAGGCCGAGACGAGTTTGAAGCTTCCTTCCTTTCCGCGCGCGAGTGACAGCATGATCGGAATGGTCAAGTCTAGCAGGGTTGGCGCGCTGGGCCGAACCGCAGAATCGTCGCGCCCCAAATCGGCCGGCGTTAGCCGGATTCCGGCATAAGGCGCTCCGGCACGATCGGGAAAGTCCGCAGTGGAACAAACCGCACCGATCTAATATGCTCAGCACGGGAATTACGCGCCGGTTGCTCTCAATGCGGCAATGTGGAAAATACGCCGGAGATGGGAAAAATCGCGTCCATGGCGGTTGCCGCCGCGGTTGCCATTTTAGCGGTGGCGGGAACCGCGCTTTCACAGGCGATTCCGGTCAATACGGGGACCGCCGATGCGCCTGCGAATGCCGCTCCGATCAAAGGCGCCAATGATTCCAAGCATTCGGAAGGAGGCCGTCACCAATGGCATCGAGGGACGCATGGCAGGCATCGTTACCGGCATCATCGCCACCGTGCGGTACGCCGTCGGATGAAGCACGGAGCGTCATCTTCCCATCGGTCGAAGGCGGGGGGAATCAAACGCCAAGGCGGGACGGAAAAGTTCGCACGATGAACCGGCGATGGCGGATATTAGCTCCGGCGGCGATTCTATGGTTCGCGATGACGGGGGTGGCGTTGTCGCAGGGCGTGGCGCCGGGCTTCGATCTGCTGTATCGGCTGAACGAAATGCGGCAAATGAAGCACCCGCAGCAGCCCGATCAGAGCGATCCGTTTCAAGCATATCTGGCCAAACATCCAAAAGACTTGAAGGATCTTCGAGCGTTTGGACTGGCGCACCCCGAATTTATCAAGCAACTGGAGACCAATCCCTTTAAAGTTCTGAACCCGGATTGGCGCTCTCAGCACCCAGCAGTGAACGAATTCTTTGCGCACCATTCGGGCCTATGGAAAGCCGGGGTGACTTCGCTATCGCAATTCTGGACGCCAGAATTTGCGCATTTTTTGAGGCACAATCCAAAGCTCGAAGCGGCGATCCGCACGGATCCGGAACTGCTGTACAATCGACCTTGGGTGGCAAAACATCGCCGACTGGCCAATTTCATGAAAACCCATCCGAAGGTGTGGACCCTCGATCAGCCTGCCCCGCAGCCGCCAAAGGGAAAATCCTCCAAGAAAAAGCTCGTGGGTTAACGGATGTTAATGCGATTGTCTGTATCGGCCGCGGCCGGCGTGCGTAAAGGATCAATGATGACGCTAAACGATCGAACCGCGTGAAAGCCATTGCGCAGTCCGGCAAAAATTTGGAGGAGACATTGAGACATCGTATGATTAAGAACACTTTGAAACTCACCGCCGCCGTGGGATTGTTGCTCGCGCTGGCGGCGCCGGCGGGGGCGCAGTATTACGGCCTGCCGCGAACCGGGGAATGGAATAACTTTCTTGCGCACCATCGAAAAGTTGCGGGGATGTTGCAGTCCGATCCCTGCATGATGTCGCGGCCCGGATGGCGCCAAAACCATCCCGAACTGCACAAATTCTTGCTCAACCATCCGCACGAAGCCACCCAGCTAAAATTGAACGCCAGTCAATACTGCCGCGGCGGCCGCTACAGCGGTCCGGGATATGGCGGGCCGGGATACGGACACCACGGGTGGGGCGACTACGACGCTCATCACGAGTGGCATGACTACAACTGGTGGCACGAGCATCATCCCAATTGGGTTAGGCAGCATCATCCCGAATGGTCGCACATGGCCAAGCCGGGCGTCCCGCACCCGATGACGGCGCGGCCGGAAGCGCACGCAATGCCGATGCCACACGCCGAGCATCACGCGGAGCACGGGCACGCCGCCGGGTACAAGGGAGAACATTCGCACGGCGAGGCCAACGCCCACGGGCATCACGAACAGCAACACTAATCGGCCTCATTGGCGGCGGGAGCCGAATCGCTCGGCCCCGCCGCCGTAACGATTTCCCAATGGGTGCCTGAGATCGCCGGATACCCGGCGGGGTGTATTGCATTTCCCCGCCTAATACCCCTATATTCCTTGCACAATTGTTCCTTAAATGCCGCGCTGCCGCGGCGATTTGAGGGGGGAACGGTACCGCGCAACTCGCAGCCAACCTTAAGGAGGATTTCCATGAGCCGAAAAGCGGGACTGATCAGATCGATTGCCGTCGCCACGGGTGCGGCATTTATTGCGGGCGGGTTAAGCGGATGCGCCTACCTGCGCAAACCGCGCGAATGGGGTAACTGCGCGATTGGCGGCGCGCTCGCGGGCGCGGCCGCCGGCGCCGCCTCCGGCATCGTGATCGAGGACAACACGAGCCGCGCCGGTACCCGCTCCAACGGCGACAAGGCGATTGCCGGAGTCGTTGGCGCTGCGGGCGGCGCATTGATCGGTGCTCTGGTGGGCCATTTCCTGTGTGACAACGTGGTCCCGCCGCCGCCCCCTCCTCCGCCGCCGCCTCCGCCGCATCACGCGCCCCCGCCGCCACCACCGCCGCCGGTTAAGGAAAAAATCATCCTGCGCGGCGTGCATTTCGATTTCAACAAGTACGAAATCCGGCCCGGCGACGCCGCCGTGCTCGACGAGGCCGCCGCCACGCTTAAGGCCCATCCGAACCTCACGGTCACCGTGAACGGCTATTGCGACGCGATCGGGACGGTGGATTACAACCTCAAGCTCTCCGACGAGCGCGCGGGCGCCGTCGTGGACTATCTCGTCAAGCAGGATATCCCGGTGAGCCAGTTGGTCCCGCACGGCTACGGCAAAACCGATTTCGTCGCCACCAACGATACTCCGGAAGGACGCGCGCAAAACCGGCGCGTCGAACTTGCGCCGGTTCAATAATTTCGAAAGGAGACACATAGATGTTAGAAACCGCAAAATCATTCGGAAAGAAGGCCGCGCTGAGCGTGGCCATAACAGCGCTGCTGATGGCTTCGGCATACGGTAGCGCCGCCGCCGCGCCGCTCGCCGACCCGCCGCCGATGCGCACGAGAATCGTGCTGCGCGGGGTGCATTTTGAATTCAACCAATGGAACATCCGCCCGGGCGACGACGCGGTGCTGGACGAAGCGATCGCCGTGCTCCGGACGCATCCGCGCCTGATCATTTGGATCGACGGCTACACCGATTCGATCGGTGACGCGAAGATCAATAAGGCGATCTCCGATATGCGCGCGATCTCGGTGGCGGAATATCTGGAGAACCACGGCGTATATCCCAGCCAGTGCATGCCGATTGGCTACGGCAAAACGGACTTCGTCGCGAGCAACAAAACCGATGAAGGGCGCGCGCAGAACCGGCGCGTCGAATTAGTGCAGTCGAACATTCGATAGGTGAGGAGGACGATACCTGTGAACATTCAATTGAAATCGCTCGTGAGAACCGCCGCCGGCGCGGCGGCAATCGTTGCGATGCTGGCGGCATCGGGATGCACGATGACCCCGGTCCAGAAGCACTACGCGCTGATCGGCGCCGGTACGGGCGCATTGGTTGGCGGCGCAATCGGCTGCGGAACCGCCGCAATCCACGATTCCAGATCCGCCGAAGGCTATGAGATCGGTTGCCCGCTGGGCGTTGGAGTCGGCGCGCTGGTCGGCGCAAACATCGGGTACTTGATGGCGCCGAAGCCCACTCCCGCGCCAACCCCGGCGCCTCCGCCACCTCCTCCTCCCCCGCCGCCGCCCCCGCCGGTCAGGCATAGGATCGTCCTGCGCGGCGTACACTTCGACTTCAACAAGTACAACATCCGGCCCGGCGACGCCGCCGTGCTCGATGAGGCGGTTCCCGTCCTGAAGGCCCATCCGAGGGTGACCGTGGAGGTGAACGGTTATTGCGACGCCATCGGGACGATGGCCTACAACTTGAAGCTGTCGTTGGAGCGCGCCAACTCGGTCATCGCTTACCTGACGAACCAGGGCGTCCCGGCGAGCCAGTTGGTTCCGCACGGCTACGGGAAGACCAACTTCGTGGCGACCAACAAGACCGCTGAAGGACGCGCGCAAAACCGCCGCGTCGAATTGGCGCCGATCCAGTGAGTTAGTTTGCGCGGCTTGAATGGCGCGGCCGCGGTCCCGGTAAGGG
>JBOHWK010000137.1:0-58453 GCA_050736715.1 Binataceae bacterium (SeqCode)
TGACAGACGGGCGCGTCGCGACGCGCTCCTACCAGAAAGAACCGCCCTGATGTTTATAATGTCCCGCTCCGCCTCAATTGCCCTCTGGCGAGTTGAAAATCCGCTCGATCGCCGCCGTTACGCGCGAGGTGGCCCGCGCGACCGCAATCAGTTCGCCCTTTGCCGACACCACCTTGAATAACTCCGCGCCCGGCGGGACGAGCGAGGTCAGCGCGGCGAAATCGCCGTTGCGCAGCCGCCGTTCCGTATCGCGATCGAGCTTCAACTCCGGTAATCCCGGCAACGCATCGCTCAATCCAATCGATCGAATCGCGGCGGGACTCGATTCGAGAGCGGCAATAACCTCGTCGAGCGGCTGCGCATCGGCAATCGAGAAAACACCGTTTCGAGTGCGGCGCAATTCCTCCAGATGGGCGGCCGTGCCGAGCGCCACGCCGATATCCCGCGCGAGCGAGCGGGCATAGGTGCCGGGCGAGCAGGCCGCGCTGAATCGAATCGCGTCCGGGCCTTCCATCGACAACTTGAGCCGCTTAATTTCGACGTTCCGCGGCGGCGGCGGTTCGACCTCATCGCCCCGGCGCGCGAGCCGATACAGCGGCACGCCCGCGCGCTTGATCGCGGAATAGACGGGCGGCACCTGCTCGATAGGTCCCGTGAAGCGCGCCGCCGCTGCGGCAAGTTTCTCCGCCGTAATCGCCGGGACCGCGGCGGTTCTTACCACCGCGCCGTCGCGGTCGAGCGTATCGGTCTCGGCGCCAAGGCGAATCAGCCCCGCGTATTCCTTGTCACCACCCTCGATAAACGGCGCGAGCTTGGTCGCCTCGCCAATCATGATCGGCAGGAGGCCCGTGGCGAACGGATCGAGGGTGCCGAGATGGCCGACGCGCGAGGGCTTCACGAATCGCTTGATCCGGCGCACCGCTTCCGACGAGGTCAGGCCGGCCGGCTTGTCAATTAGGATGATTCCGTCCATCGGGGGACTCACACCTTATCTGAGCCGCACACCTCGATTAAGATGGCCGCATGGGTTCGACCGCAAGCGCCGGCCGCCTTCCGCAGGTCGTCATAATCGGCGGCGGATTCGGCGGGCTGGCCGCCGCGCGGGCGCTTAAGCGCGCTCCCGTGGAGGTAACGCTCGTCGATATGCGCAACTATCACCTGTTCCAGCCGCTCCTCTACCAGGTCGCGACCGCGGCGCTTAATCCCAGCGACATCGCGATGCCGATTCGGCGAATTCTGCACCGGCAGAAGAATGCCTCCGTGATTCTTGCTAAGGCGGTGTCAATCGACACCGCAAAGAAAATCGTCCGCCTTAGAATTGGCGAGGTTGCGTACGACTATCTGATCGTCGCCACCGGCGCGACCCATTCATACTTTGGACACGATGATTGGCAGGAAGCCGCGCCGGGACTCAAGACAGTCGAGGACGCGATCGAAATCCGCCGCCGGGTGCTGGTCGCCTTCGAAGCCGCCGAACGCGAAACCGACAAGCGCCGCGCCGCCGCGTGGCTGACCTTTGCGATCGTCGGGGCCGGACCGACGGGAGTGGAGATGGCCGGGGCGGTGGCCGAAATCGCGCGCCGCGTGATCGAGGCCGACTTCCGCCGGATTCGTCCCGAGAACGCGCGGGTCGTGCTGATCGAGGCCGGGCCGCGTGTGCTGCCCGCGATGTCGCCGGAGTCCTCGGCGAGCGCGCGCCGCCAATTGGAGAAAATCGGCGTCGAAGTGATCGCCGATTCCGCCGTGACGCACGTTGACGACAACGGCATCACGCACGCCCGCGGACATATCGAAACCCGGACGGCGATTTGGGCCGCCGGCGTCGCCGCGTCGCCGATCGGCAAGACGCTTAACTCGCCGCTCGATCGGGCCGGGCGGGTGCTCGTCAACCAGGACCTCTCCGTGCCGGGCGCGGAGGGCGTGTTTGTAATCGGCGACCTTGCGGCGGTTAAGTCGGACGGCAAACCCGTGCCGGGCGTCTCCCCGGCCGCGATGCAAGAGGGGCGGCACGCGGCGAAGAATATCGAGCGGATCGTCCGTGGCGAAACCGCCCTGCCCTTTCATTACCGCGACAAAGGCTCGCTCGCCACGATTGGACGCGCCGCGGCGGTCGCCGATCTGTGGCGGCTTCATCTCCACGGATTAGTTGCGTGGCTCGCGTGGCTGTTCGTGCATATCTTCTACTTGATTGGCTTCCGCAACCGGTTCCTCGTGGTCACCGAATGGGCGTGGGTCTATTTCCGCAACGAGCGCGGGGCGCGGCTGATTACCGGGGCCGTCGAGCCGCTCCTCAAACGCGGCGAGCGCCCGGCGGATCGGACGCCGTAAGCCTTCCCCCTACCCTTTCGAGGCGCCCTGCTTGAGGAGTGCGTCGATTCGGGCGGCGCGTTCCAGGCCGGGATCGAACTCGAAATCGAGTTCGGGCGTGAAGCGAAGCCCCAGCGCGCGGCCGACTTCGCGCCGGATAAATCCCGCCGCGCTCTTGAATCCGGCGACCGCCCCCGGCGCTTTCGCCGCGCCTTCCAAATGCGAAAAATAGACGCGGCCGCGGCGCAAATCGTCGGTCATCTTAACGCCGGTCAGCGTGACTCCGCGCAGGCGCGGGTCTTTCAAATCGCGGATCAGCATCGTGGACAATTCCCGCAGAATCGCCTCGCCCACCCGCACCGGCCGATGACTTTCAGTCATTTGAATCTCCGTGGAACCAAGCCAACCTTCCATTCCCGTTTCCTGGAAGGCGATTTTGGCGGTTCGAGAGCCTTACCCAAATCTACCCAAATTTAGCAGATTTCGAGAAGATGCGGCCAGCGATGGGCAGGACGGAGTCATAAACATTGGGAATGTCCGGGGTGGGGGTGGGACGCGGCGATGGAAACCAGCCAACGGCGGGTATGGCGGGAGGCGCGAATGGCCGGCGTCTATGGAGCGAGCCGGCGCAAGCGGGCAACCACGATCGCGCGGTAGCCGCGGGTTGGAACGGCGCCGATAGCGGACCGGCCCCTGCTCATTGGATTCCCGGACTTCGCCCGGGCCGCAAACCCGGCAAAGCGTCCGTCCGCGGCAGGCCGTCCCCGGTACACCTCCGGGTCAAGCTATCCGCCGCGCTCGAGCCGCCTAACTGAGCACGCGCAGCGCTTTGCGCGCGGAGGCTGGCAGCGAGGTGCGGTAGGCGAAGCTCAGCACCCAGATCGTGGTGAGTGCGTAAAGCGAGGTGCCGGCCGCCAGCAGAAGAGAACCCCAGAACGCCAGCCGCGGCGATGCGGCAAGGAACGCGATCGCGATGAGTACGGCGCCGCCGTTGTAGAGCGCGAATACCAGCGGATGAAGCCGCCGGACCGAGAGCTCCGCGATGGTGGCCGCCGGCCACTTGAGCGTGGACCTTACGCGGCTCACAAATCCGGGAAACAACTGGTACGACATCCCGATGATGAAGTTGACAATCCATCCAAGCAGCCCGGCCGCGCCGAGTGCGCCAGCCAAGCGCGCGCCCTCCTCCGACCACGCACCGGTCCAAGCCACCGCCGCTCCAAGGATAATGGCGGCGGCCAGCCATGCCGCGCCGGCTTGGGCATGGCGGATTCCCCAGTCGATCGTCATTCGCCGCGAACGGATCAGGCGATACAGCAAAAGGAGGTACGCGATCAGCGAAAGATCGATCGCCACCGCCCAAAAATCCGCGCCGGCGACGCCAAAAAATAAAGTCAGCCCCAACCCGGCGACCGATAGCGCCAGGGCAAGGAGCTGCCATACGGCGGCGGACGGCAGTTCAATCGTAGGCAACAGGAATGCCGGGATAAACCGATACGATGCGGAGCAGATGGTCAGCGTCACCCAGCCAATCGCCGCGAACACGACATGCGCACCGAGCATTCGCGGCAAGTCGCCCCAAGCGAAGCCGTATGCTTCCCCAAGCCCCATCAGCACGCCGAGCGCCGCGGCGCAAAGCAAGTAGCAAATTGCGAGGAACATGCCGGTCTCCGCTACGCCCTGGCCCAGCCCCGGCCGCAGGATCGGCAATAGGCAGAGCGCGAAGAGCACAATGGACAACAGCACGGCCGCCGCCGACCACCAAAGGCCGATCCAGTTGCCGATTGCAAAGTGTGCGATCATTCCCGCCGCGCCCACTACGAACAGCACGAGTTGCGGATAAGCAAGCCGCGGGAACGAAATTGGCCGATGGACCAAAGCCGGCACGTAGCGATACATCACTCCCATTATCACGGCCGTGATGACTCCGAGTGTCAGCGCGTGGACCAGCGCCAAAACCCCCGGCTGATAGAAGAATCGAACCGCGGCCGGCATCGCCACTAACGCGCCGATCCCTACGCCGGCCAGAGAGAATGCGCCCATCGCGAAAAAATAGATCGGCAGCCGCACCAGAGCGGGTGGAATCACCGCCGCGCGCTGGGAGTGGCCGCGCGTTGAAGGCGCGGCGGCCTCCGCTCCGCCCGCTTCGGAAACCGCCATCAGACGATGCCCAATGCCGGCCGGCGATTCCGCGGTTTGGGCCGAAACGCGCGGCGGACCGGTTGCTCGAGCACCTTGCCGCCGCGGCCGCGGGGAGCAAACAGGCGGCGCGCCAGTTGCGTGCGCCGTTCAAGAAAGGCGGCCAGCGTGTAACGATCGAGGACCGCGGCGAACGCCTGAAACGCCTCGCCGAGAATGTTGGGCAACTCACAGGCGCCGCTAATCGCGCATTGGTTACCGGCGTGAAAGCACTCCACCGGTTTGAATGGACCTTCCATGTGCCGCACCACCGCACCGATGACGATGTCCAGCGGATCCCGTGCCAGGGTAAGCCCGCCGCCCTTGCCGCGATACGTCCGCACAAAGCCGCCCTGCGCAAGTCCATGCACCACCTTCATCAGGTGGTTTTCGGAAATCCCGTAGTGCTGGGCAATCTCCGATATCAGGCAGAGCCTTCCCTCCCGCACGCCCGCATACACCAGCACGCGCAATCCGTAATCCGTGTAATAGGTCAGCTGCACTAAGGCCTCCGCGATTTCGGGTTTCCATTGAGTCCGGTGCGCGTCATTCGTTCCAGAGCCTCGCGCAGCACCACCGCCTGATTGTGCACTTCGTCTTTCGCTCCGTACACCAGGGTAACCGTATCCTTCGCCGCGAGCTCCGACAGCTCGCCGAGCATCCGCCGCATCGGGGCTTGCTTAAGCTCCTGGCGATAGCGCTTGCGGAACTCTTCCCACCGCGCCGGGTCGTGGTTGAAGAACTTTCGCAACTCGTCGCTGGGGCCGAGATCCTTCATCCATTGGCGGATTCGCATCGCCGCTTTCTTTACTCCGCGCGGCCACACTCGATCGACCAGCACGCGCACGCCGTCCTCGGGCGCCGGCGCCTCGTAAACGCGCTTTATCCTAATCATGGCCGATAACCTCCAGTCGCGAGTCCCGTCCCTTGACCCGCCTCTAAAGATGTATTTACAATACCACTAATCGCGGGGCAAGCCGGTCAATTTCGCCCGGCTGGCGCCGCGCACGATCCTGTTCTGTTCGGCGGTAATCCGCAATGACCGGGCAAATGCAAATCGGCGGCGCGGGTTTACGCATGGCGAACGGCAGGAAAGGAAGCGACCGGCCCGGGCGTACGCATCGTAACGGCGCCGGCCCGGAATAACCTGGAGGTAAAGCACGATGGATCCGCAAATTGAACTTGAGGTTTCCAGCCTTTCGGAGGCAAATCGGCGGGAGGAGATTTTCTCCGCTTTCGAGCGCCTTGCCGCCGGCCAGACTCTTGAACTTCGCTTGAGCGACTCTGACGGAACGCCCGGCCTGCTGGCGGAGTTCCAAGCGCGTCATGGGCAGGGCTTCGATTGGCGGCCGCTTGGCAAACGAGCCGATTCATTCCGCGTGCTGATCTCCAAACGTACCGATGAGCCGCGCACGATCGGTGGGTTTCTTGGCGAGGACCATCATCGGTTGGCCGGATACTGGGAGGAATTCTTCCAAGCGGTAAAGACTTGCGGACTGTCGTACGAAACCTTGTTCGTCGTTGGAAAAGGCCAGCGGACCGCGGTCGTGGACCGGCTCGCCTACTTCATCTTCGGGTTGCGCCGCCACATCCGCATGGAAGAGGATCGGTTCTTCCCGCTCTTCGAGGAGCGAAGCGGAATGCCCGCGGGTGCCGGGCCCACGGCCGTGATGCGCGCGGAGCACCGGGAGATCGAAACCATGTTGAGCACGGTGGAAAAACTTCTCACTGCCGGCGACTGCGCGACGGTCATTCAAACTATCGAGGGCCAGCCGGTCCATCCCTCCGCTCTCTTCCACAGCCACGACTCGAAGGAAGAGAATATGCTGTACCCCATGGCGGACCGGCTATTCACGCAAGACGATAAGGACGGCTTGTGCCTGAAAATGCAGGCGGTCTGACGATCCGCACGCGGTTTTGCATTCAAGCGCTGGCGCGCGCCGGCGCAAGGGGCGGGCAAGCGAAAGGCCAGGGATCCGGAGCGGGCGCGCCTTTGGCGGGGTTTGCCTCAAGTTGCGCCCAAGGGCTAAGGGCCGGCCCCTGCGTCATTCGTTCTTCACTTCCTTGAAGTCGGCATCGACCACATCTTCCTTGTCTTTGCCGCCGCCTTTCGATTCTTCCTCGCCATCCGCGCTCGGTCCGGCCGCGCCGCCGCCGTCGTCTTGCGGGCCGGCGCCGGTTCCTTGGCGGGTTTTCGCGTACATCGCCTCGGCCAGCTTGTGCGACGCCGTGGCGAGCGTCTCCGCCGCGCTATTCAATTCAGCCGGATCGGTGGAATCGAGCTTCTTCCGCGCTTCGGCAATCGCCTCCTCGATCTGCTTGCGCGCGGCCTCCTCCAGCGCCGAACCGTGGTCCTTGAGCGTCTTCTCGGTGGTGTAAATCAGGTTGTCGAGCTTGTTGCGGGCCTCGGCCTGCTGGCGCTTGGCGTGATCGTCGGCGGCGTGCGATTCGGCCTCGCGCACCATCTTTTTGATCTCGTCTTCGCTGAGTCCCGAAGAGGCCGTGATCCGGATCGATTGCTCCTTGTTGGTGCCGTGGTCCTTGGCATGGACGTTGACGATGCCGTTGGCGTCGATATCGAACGTGACCTCGACCTGCGGCATCCCGCGCGGCGCGGGAGGAATCCCGATCAGGTCGAATTGTCCCAGCAGCTTGTTGCCGGCCGCCATTTCGCGCTCGCCCTGAAAGACGCGAATCGTCACCGCCGTCTGATTGTCCTGCGCGGTCGAGAAAACCTGGCTCTTGCGCGTCGGGATGGTGGTGTTTTTCTCGATCAGCTTGGTGAACACTCCGCCCAGCGTTTCGATTCCGAGCGAAAGCGGCGTCACGTCGAGCAGGAGGACGTCCTTCACTTCACCCTTCAGCACGCCCGCCTGAATCGCGGCGCCTATCGCCACGACTTCGTCGGGATTGACGCCCTTGTGGCCTTCCTTGCCGAAGAGCTTGCGCACGCGCTCCTGTACCGCCGGCATCCGGGTCATCCCGCCCACCAGCACGATCTCGTCGATGTCGCCGGCCTTTAGCCCGGCGTCTTTCAAGGCGGTGACGCAGGGCGCTTCGAGCCGATCGAGCAGATCGGAGCACAACGATTCGAGCTTCGCGCGCGAGAGCTTGATATTGAGATGCTTCGGCCCGGACTGATCGGCGGTGATGAACGGCAAGTTGATGTCGGTTTCCATCACGGTGGAAAGTTCGCACTTGGCCTTTTCCGCCGCTTCCTTGAGCCGCTGCAACGCCATCCGATCCTTGCGCAGGTCGATGCCCTGGTCTTTTTTGAATTCGTCGGCCAGGTAATCGATCACGCGCTGATCGAAATCCTCGCCGCCCAGGAAGGTGTCGCCATTGGTCGCCTTGACCTCGAAGACGCCCTCGCCCAATTCGAGGATCGAGACGTCGAAGGTGCCGCCGCCCAAGTCGAAGACGGCGATCTTCTCGTCCTTCTTCTTGTCGAGGCCGTAGGCGAGCGACGCCGCCGTCGGCTCGTTGATGATGCGCAGCACGTTGAGGCCCGCGATCCGCCCGGCATCCTTGGTTGCCTGGCGCTGGCTGTCGTTGAAGTAGGCGGGAACGGTGATGACCGCTTCGGTGACTTTTTCGCCCAGGTAATCCTCGGCGGTCTGCTTCATCTTTTGCAGGACAAAGGCCGAAACCTCCGGCGGGCTGTACTTCTTGCCGCGCAGTTCGACCCAGGCGGCGCCATCGTCATTTTTGACGACGTGATAGGGCAGAATCTTAATCGCTTTTTGAACTTCGGCCTCGTCGTACCGGCGGCCCATCAGGCGCTTAATCGCGAAAACGGTGTTGGTCGGATTGGTGATGGCCTGGCGGCGCGCAATCTGTCCGGTCAGCCGGTCGCCCGATTCGGTGAAAGCAACCACCGACGGGGTCGTGCGACTGCCCTCCGAATTGGCGATTACGACGGGATCGCCACCTTCCATCACGGCGACGCAACTGTTCGTCGTGCCCAAGTCGATACCGATTACTTTTGGCATTTTTCCAAGCTTCCTCTAATGAAAAATAATCACGATTTATTCGTTTTCAACGTCCGGCGCGCCGCCGCTTTCGCCGCCGCTTTGCTCAGGTTGCCCTTCCCGGCGCGCCTTGGCGACGCTAACCCGCGCCGGGCGCAGGATGCGCTCGCCGATCTGGTAGCCGCGATGGAACTCGCCGACGATCGTGTTCGGCGAATGCGAATCGGATTCGACGTGATCGGCCGCCTCGTGCCGTTTCGGATCGAACGCTTCACCGATCGAGACGATTGGCGTCACCCCGTTGGCGCGAAGAAAATCGAGCAGCGAACGCAGCACCATCTCGATCCCCTGAGCGATCGCCCCGGCGTCCGACCCTCCGCGCGCGGCTTCGACCGCACGTTCGAGGTTATCGGCTACCGGCAACAGATCGTGCAGCAGCGCCTCGCGCTGCAGGCGAATTGTCTCCTCGCTCTGCTGGCGGATTCGCTTGCGGACGTTTTCGCCGTCGGCAAGCGCGCGGAGATATTTGTCCTTGAACTCCGCGATCTCCTGGTCCTTTGCCGCAAGCAAGTCCGCGGCCGGCTCCGCCGCGGGTGCGGGCGCGGGATCGGGCTGCGCACCGTCGCCGGAAACCGGCCCATCCTGCGGCTGGGAATGCTCCAACGCATCCGCCGGATGCGCCGCTCCGTGCTCCTTATGATGCTTGCTCATCTTGCGAAACCGCACTAGCAGAAAATCTAATCACGAATCCAGCGGATGCCAGCCAATTGCCCCATCGGCAGCCTTGGTCATAGTCTCCACGGGCCTTGGACAAGCGCGAAATTTCGCTCTATAGTTTAATCTTGGCTGGGATTTCGCCATGAAGTGGCCGGTAGGATTTGAGCCGGATAAATCGAAGGTTTACGCGCGCAACGAGATCGAGATCGGAGCGCCGCCGGAGCGAATCTGGCGCTGGATAATCCGGGCGGCAAACTGGTCCAAATGGTACGCGCACGCCGCAAACGTAACTTTCGTCAGCGGCGATCCGCCCGATCTTGCGCCCGACACCGAGTTCCACTGGAGCACTCACGGCTTCGCCTGCAAAAGCCGCGTGATTCTTTTCGAGCCACCGTATGAGTTGGGATGGGACACGCGAACTTGGCTGAACTGCTTTCATGGATGGCTGATCGTGCCGGAGGAATCGGGCCGCTGCCGGGTAATTATCGAGGTCTGCCATAACGGCGCCGTGCCGTCGGCGATTTGGTGGATTCTGCGGCCGATTGCGGAAAAGGCGCATCACGATTGGCTCGAAAGCCTGAAGACGATGGCCGAGGCGGGCGAACCGGTCTAGCCACAACCGGAACTATCCAGCATCGAAGGCGGCTTTCCATACATCTAGACAGCTTGCCCACTCCTTGCATGGAGCGGATAAGTTGTACAAACTGCACGTGAAGAAGTTTCCCCGCAACCCCAAATGAGCAAATGAACACGGCTCGGAAGGCGCCCGACGACCACTACCAGACCCTCGAGGTCAAGCGTACCGCGTCCGGCTCGGAGATCAAGGACGCTTTCCGCAAGCTGGCCCGCGTGTACCATCCCGATGTCAATCCCGACAACCAGGAGAACGAGCGAAAATTCAAAGAAATCAACGCGGCCTACCAGGTGCTGAGCGATCCGGCCCGGCGCGGGCGGTACGATGAACAATTCGCCGGGCGGGAGCGGGAGGCGGTGCGGGAGGAATCGCGCGAACGCGCCGCCTGGGGGGAATTACACCGCCAAGAGCAGGAGGAAATGGCGCGCGAGCGGGCGGAACAGGAGGAATTGCGCCGGCGCAAAGCTCAGGAGCAATTGCGCAGCCGCATGCTGCAACAGGCGCCGCTCCGCCCCGCGCATCGGGCGCAACCACCGCGTACTTCGGCGGGGGAATTATCGCCCGCCGAGGCCCGGCGCCGCGGAATCAAGGCGGTCCGCCGCTGGGCAATCGGAGCCGTGGTGGTAATTGTTACGGTGACCGCCGCGACGATCGTGTTTTGGCGTTTGCTTTGAGATAAAATCGCCTTGGGCGGCGGGCGCTTTTCACGTTGGACATTTTCTAAATCATGCCGAAAGTAATTGGGATCGATCTTGGCACGACCAATAGTTGTGTCGCCGTGATGGAAGGCGCCGATCCGATGGTAATCGTCAATTCCGAGGGCAATCGCACGACCCCTTCGGTAGTAGCGTTCACCGAGACGGACGACTTGCTGGTGGGCCAAATCGCCCGCCGCCAGGCGATCACCAATCCCGCCAACACGATCTCCGCGATCAAGCGCCTGATGGGCCGCCGCTACGCCGAACCGGACGTGCAACGGGCCGTCCGCGCCCTGCCCTATAGCGTGGTCAAGCACGAGGACGGCGCCGCCTGGGTTGAAATCCGCGGCAAGCAATGCAGCCCCCCGGAGATCGCGGCGATCGTACTTCAGAAGATGAAGCAAACCGCCGAGGATTATCTCGGCGAGCCGGTCACCGAAGCGGTGATTACCGTCCCCGCCTATTTCAACGACGGCCAGCGCCAGGCGACCAAGGACGCCGGCCGGATCGCCGGGCTCAACGTGCTCCGGATCATCAACGAGCCGACGGCGGCGTCGCTCGCCTACGGACTCGACAAGAAGAAAAACGAGAAGATCGCGGTCTTCGATTTAGGCGGCGGCACTTTCGACATTTCGATTCTCGAGTTGAGCGATGGCGTCTTCGAGGTGCGGGCGACCAACGGCGACACCTTTCTGGGCGGCGAGGATTTCGACCAGCGCGTGATCGACTTCCTGGCCGATGGCTTCCGCCGGGCGGAGGGCATCGACCTGCGCAAGGACCGGATGCCGTTGCAGCGGCTCAAGGAGGCGGCGGAGAAGGCCAAGTGCGAGTTGTCCACCCTGCTGGAAACTGAGATCAATCTTCCCTACATCACTGCGGACAAATCCGGGCCGAAGCATCTCAATGTCAAGCTGATGCGCGCCAAGCTCGAATCGTTGTGCTCCGATCTGCTGGGCCGCCTGAGCGGGCCGTGCCTCACCGCTCTCAAAGACGCGGGCCTCCAGACGCGCGAGATCGACGAGGTCATTCTGGTGGGCGGGATGACGCGGATGCCGGCGGTGCAGGAGCGCGTGCGCAAGCTCTTCGGCAAGGAAGGGCACAAGGGGGTCAACCCCGACGAAGTGGTGGCGGCGGGCGCCGCGATTCAGGCGGGCGTGCTTACCGGCGACGTCAAGGACGTGTTGCTGCTCGACGTGACGCCGCTTTCGCTGGGGGTGGAAAACTTAAACGGCATCTTTATCAAGCTGATCGGGAAAAACACCACCATCCCGACCCTTGCGGCCGACATCTTCTCGACCGCCGCGGACAATCAGGCGGCGGTGACGATCCGCGTCTTTCAGGGCGAGCACCAGACGGCCCTGCGCAACAAACTGCTCGGACAATTCGATTTGACCGATATTCCCCCCGCACCGCGCGGGACGCCGCAGATCGAAGTGACTTTCGACATCGACGCCAACGGCATCCTGCACGTCCACGCGAAGGACCTCGGCACCGGCAAGGGACAGTCGATCCGGATCAGCGCCTCGTCCGGATTGCACGAGGATAAGCTCAAAACGATGGAACATGCGGCTCGCGTCCGCGCGATCGAAGACCAGTCCAAGCGCAGGCTCGTGGAAGCGCGCAACTGGCTCCACGACCTCTGTTATACGGCCGAGAAGACTCTCGCCGATCACGGGGCCGCGCTCGAAGATGCCGCCCGCAAGGAATTCGAAGCGGGAATCGCGCGGGCGAAAACCCGGATCGCCTCGATGGATGCCGCCGAAATCAATCGCACGGCGGAAGAACTGGCGGGCGTGGCGAGCCGGCTCACCGAGGCGATCTCCGCCAAGACACTCCCGAGCGCAAAGGCGCCCGGCGGCGAAGCGGGTGGCAGTGTGGAAGGCCCGGATGGCGCCGGCCTGAAGAAAACGGGAAACGCTTAAGGCCCCCGATTCAGCGGCGAAGCCGGTCCGCGGCTTTGGCGCCCGGCGGCGGGTCGAGATCGAGCCGCGTCGTTTCGGTCAGCCGCGCCATCGTCATGTAGAACCCGATCGCGATTATCAGTTCGACGATCTCGCGCGGTGAAAGGAACCGCATCGCCTCCCGCACGATCGCCTCGTCGGCTTTGGCGCGGCTCACCAATTCTTCGGTGAAACGCAGCACCGCGCGCTCGGCATCGCTGAAGCACGGTGCGTCCGCGGCGCCCTGCCCGATCGCGTCGATCTGCGCCTGCGCCACGCCAACCGCGCGCGCAATCGGCGCGTGCTGGACCCATTCGTATTCGCCGCCGGTGAGTTTGGCGACCTTCAGGATGACCATCTCGCGCAGCTTCGCGTCGAGCTTCTGGCGGCTCAGGATCGCGCCGCCCAGCCGGACCAGCGGAACGAAGCAGGTCTCGGCGTTCGCCATCATTTTGAAGATGTTGAGCTGCGCGGGCATCTTCGCGAGCGCCGTGCGCGTCTCCTCCGGCAGTTGGTCGATATCGGGATAAGGCACCAGGCTCATAGTTCTCTCCTCCGCGCACGCACGATCAGCGCGCGCTCAATCCACCGTCCACGATTAGCTCCGTGCCCGTGATGTAGGAAGCGTCGTCGGACAGCAGAAACACGATTGCGCGCGCCACCTCCCACGGCGTCCCCTGCCGGTGCATCGGAATTTGCGGCGCGACCAGCGCCTCGCGATCGCCCATCAGCCGCCGCACCATCGAGGAATCGATCAATCCCGGCAGGATCGTATTCACGCGGATTTTGTCGCGGGCGTGGCTCATCGCAGCCGACCGCGAAAGTCCCAACAGCGCCGCCTTGGTCGCCTCGTAGGTTATCACGCGGTTGCTTCGAATTGCGGCGAGCGAGGAGACGTTGACGATCGCGCCGCCGCCGGCCTTGGCGATTTCGGGCACCGCGTATTTCATCGTCAGGAAATGGCCGCGCAGATTGATCTGGGTGATTTTGTCGAATTGTGCGGCGGTCGTATCCGTGAGCTGCCCGCCCATCGCGATTCCCACGTTGTTGACCAGCAGGTGGAGCGCGCCGAAGGAATTCACCGCCGCTTGCACGGCCGCCCGGCACGACTCTTCCTTGGCGATGTCGGCTTCGACGGCTTCGGCGGTTCCGCCTTCGCCGCGGATAAAATCCACCGTCTCCTTCGCCAATTGGAGCGACCGATCCGCCACGATTACGCGCGCGCCTTCGCGCGCGCACAGAATCGCGGTGGCGCGGCCGTTCCCCATTGAAATTTTCTCGCCCGCTTTGGGCGGCCCGTCGGCGCCGCCGCCGACAATCAGGGCGATTTTACCTGCGAAGCGTCCCGCCGTGCTTGCCATGCCTTTGTCTCCCATCAGTGATAGCACGAACCGTCAGAAATGGAGGTGAACGCACCGGCCGGTTGAACCATCGGCTTCAGAACCCTGCTGATTCCGCCGCCGAAATTTTCGGCCAAAGATGCCCGTCCCGCGCGCGAACCGCGTCCGCTCATCCCTTGGGGAGCATGAGCAGCTTCTCGCCGATCATGTTTTTTTGCACCGGCGAGGTGCCGCCCGCGATCGTGAGCGCCTCGCATCCGAGGATGCGGCGCATCCAATCGCCTCCGGGCGCGTACGGCGTTCCTTTTTCGATCATCGCGTAAGGCCCCAGCAAGCGCATGGAAAACTTCATCATCCTCTGCATCAGGTCGGTCGAAACGAGCTTGGAGATCGCCGCCTCCGGCCCCGGCATCTGGCCCTTAAGCCGCTTGGAGAGGCTGCGCAGGCCGTTGTATTTCTTGGCGGAGGACTCGATCGCGAATTGCGCGATCGATTGCCTGATGTCGGCGTCCTCGATTGCGGGACAGCCGTTGAGCGTGGTCTTCTTCGCCAGGTCCACGATTATGTGCAGCAACTGTTCGGTGCCGCCGAGCGTCTCGCCGATTCCGAACCGCTCGTGCATCAGCGTGGCGATCAGCACCTGCCAGCCCATGTTGAGCGGGCCGAGCAGGTTGTCCTTGGGCACGCGCACGTCCTCGAAGAAGATTTCGTTGAAGTCGGCGTCGCCGGTAATCTGCTTGAGCGGGCGGACGGTAACGCCGGGGCTTTTCATATCGACGATTAGCGCGCTCAATCCCTTGTGCTTGGGCACGGTGGGATCGGTGCGGACGAACATCTGGCAGAAGTCGGCGCGATGGGCGATGGTGGTCCAGACCTTCTGGCCGTTGACGACGAACTCGTCACCTTTAAGTTCCGCGCGGCATTGCATGTTGGCCAAGTCGGAACCGGCGCCCGGCTCCGACATCCCCTCGCACCAGATTTCGTCGCCGGCGAGGATCGGCCGGAGATAGCGATTCTTCTGCTCCTCGGTGCCCCATTGCATCAGCGCGGGGCCGTTCATGATGACGCCCAAGAGGTTGCATCCCATCGGCAGGCCGGAGCGCCCCAGTTCTTGCTGAAAGATGACCTGTTCGATCGCGGTGGCTCCCCGTCCGCCGTACTCCTTGGGCCAGGAGATTCCCGCCCAGCCGCCGTGGTAGAGCTTCTTGTGCCACGCTTTGAGCCATTCCCACTGGGCTTCGTCGCCGCCGGACAGGCTGCTCTCGGCGGAATCGCCGCCACGGGCGAGCGGCGCGGGCCGGTTCTCTTCGAGCCACTTCCGCACCTGCGTCCGGTACGTTTCCTGTTCGGGCGAATAATTGAAATCCATCGCTGGTGTCGTCTCCTCTCTTCCGTGCCGCGGCGAATCGGATCGCGCGGGCCGGCGTCTATTGAGTACCGCCCCTACCGCCCGTTAGGCAAGCCCCCGTGAGGTGGAGGCGGTGCCCCAATTTGTGTCTTCGGCGCTGAAGGCGCCGATGGATGTTAGCCTGGGGCAACGCCCCAGGAATTGGGCAATATAAATTTCGCGCCCTGACGGGGCGCGGGAGCCTGTCCCGAGCTTGCCGAAGGAAATCCTCCCACCCTTACAGGGCGGGATTATTTTAGTTCGTGTTAATCCGGCGCGTTGCGCCGGGCTAACCTGCTGCGCGCTTTCAGCGCGCGGATGACAAATCAGCCTCAAGTCGGGACACCACTAAATTTTGGCGCTCCGAGTATCTCGTCCCAAAAAGCGCCCATAATCATTGGAGAAATTGGGTTCGTTTGGAAATTTTTCTTTCTTTTCAAATTTTTCTTTCGCTTCAGTAACGAAACCGAATGCCGTTTAACTCTTACCCAAGGGACGACCGGCTTCATTATATCCGCACCGCGCGTTTTTCATAAGGCTGAACCGGTTCAGCCCTGTCCCGAGGCGTCCATTCGACTCGTAGATAAGGTGGCGCGCCGTGGTGGGTCGGAAAAAATCACGGATGCCACGCGCGCCCTTACGAGGGCAGGCTCCGCCACGCCCGCCGGGCAAGACCCGGGAGGACGCTTTATGGCAAAGACGCAAAGGGATCGTGTGCGCGAACTTCAAGCGGCGCGAAATGGCGAAGATTGCGAGTCAACACGATCAGACCGTGCGCCGACGCGGTTGCCGCAATCGCCAAATCGGGAAACCCCGGCGCGTGGCCCTTGCCTCTCGCCCGGTCAGAAAGCTTTCCGGCGATTCGCGCGGCGTGAACGTCGAACGGGAGGATGCGGCTCTCGTAGAGATGGAGCAACGTCTCGAACCACTGTACTAGCGCCGCCGCGCGGCGTGCGGACCCTTCGCGCGCGAGTTTTGCTATCCCGTCTTCAATCTCAGCGACGCTAATAGCGGATAAGAATAGGCGGCCAGAGTTCTCATCCATCCATTGAACGAGCGCCGCCGGCGCGGCAACTCGATCCGGTGCGCCGGCCGAGGCGACGTCGGTGTCAACCAAGTACAAGACTAAAAACCGGCGGAGCGCAGCGGCTTGCGGCTGCGGCACGGCAAATCACCCTTTCGAATCGGCGCGGACATCAGAAGCCGCCCGAACGACGGAACGTTGGACAGCCGTTTCCATTCTTCAAAGCCGATCACAACCGCTTTGGGCCGCCCGTGCCGGGTGATCGTCGAAGGCCTGCCGTTGACGGCATCCTCCACGACGGCGGATAGAGTGGCTTTGGCATCACGCAACTGGATCGCCTTCATGGTCCACCTCCTAAAATTATAACTACTGTGGTTATAACTTGCCAACTGAAATGGAGCAAGACGCCGGAGCCCTGCGCGCCAGAATCACTTCGGCGCGGTGGGTGGGGCGGCCTTGGCGGAGGCCGAAATCGCGGCGAGATCGGCCAAAATCTTGTCCGCGTGCGTCGAGGGATCGACGCTCGGATAGACCTTCAGAATCTTGCCGGCAGGGCCAATCAGATAGGTAATGCGCCGGTCGAGGCCGAGAATCGGGATGCCGTTGACGGCGCCGTACGCGGTCGCGATTTTTTTGTCGTTATCGACCAGCAACGGAAACGGCAGGTGGTACTTCGCGATGAACTTCTGGTGGGATTTTGCCGAATCGATGCTGCATCCGAGCACCACGAGGCCGGCCTTTTCGAACTTCGTGTAGCCGTCGCGGAAGGCGCACGCCTCCTTGGTGCAGCCGGGAGTCTCATCCTTCGGGTAGAAGTAGAGAATCACCGTCTTGCCGCGAAAATCGGCGAGGGAAACCGGCGCGACTTTGTCCGCCGTGACCATTTGGGTCGAAAAGGGCGGCGCGATTTCGCCCGCCTTGAGCAATTCGGCGCGCGCGAACAGCGGTTTCAAAAAGCTGATTCCGACGGCGCCGACGGTCATTAGTGCGAGCGTGCTCATTTTCATGCTTGCCTCCTCAGACGTAATAGAGCCAGTCGCGGTATCGCGGCTCGCGGCCGTGCAGGGCCGCCTGAAAAACCTCCTGCACTTTGCGCGTAACCGGGCCGGGCTTGCCGCCGCCGATTTTGCGATCGTCCAACTCTACGACCGGCGTGACTTCCGCCGCCGTCCCGGTCATAAACGCCTCATCGGCGATATAAAAGGCGTCGCGCGCGAAATGCTCCTCGCGCACCGCGATTCCGCCGTCGTGCAGTATCCGAATCGCCGAATCGCGCGTAATCCCGCCGAGCACGGAACTAAGCGGCGGCGTGCGCACGATTCCGTCGCGAATCACGAACACGTTCTCGCCGCTGCCCTCCGCCACGTAGCCGTCCGTATCGAGCAGGAGCGCTTCGTCGTAGCCGCCGCGGCGCGCCTCGTAACCGGCGAGGATCGAATTGACGTAATGGCCCGACGCCTTCGCCGCCGGCATCATCGAATTGTGATGGAACCGCACGAACGACGAGGTCTTGAGCCGCACGCCCTGGTCGAGGCTGTCCTGCCCCAGATACGCGCCCCACGGCCATCCCGCGATTGCGACCCGAACCTGGTTGCCGCGCGCCGCAAGTCCCATCTCGCCTTCGCCGTAAAATGCGATCGGGCGCAGGTAGCATTCGGCGAACTGGTTGGCGCGCACGACCTCGGCGCACGCCTTGAGCAATTCCTCATGGCTGAAGGGAATCTTCATCTCGACGATATGCCCCGACTCGATGAGCCGCCGGATATGCTCCTTGCCGCGGAAAATCGCCGAGCGGCCGCCCTCCGTCCGATAGCATCGCATCCCCTCGAAAACGGCCAGCCCATAATGGAGGCTGTGGGTAAGCACGTGAACGTTGGCGTCGGCATAGGGAAGCAGCTTCCCGTCCATCCAGATTTTCTCGGAGCGTATGTTGCTTGCGGCCAATTCGGTCAAACCTCGCGTTAGGAGCCAAGGTTACCTGACAGCGATGCGGTCAGTCCAGCGAATGCCGTCCTATACCGGGCGCGAGGGGACGTGCGTGAAGCGATTCTTTAGCCGCAAGAACGGGCTTTCCAGCCATCGGTACGAGACGGCGGCAAACAGCACGGTTATGCAGAAAGCCACGGCAAAATAGATCGGCCGGCCGGTCCACAACGGCAAGCCGAGCCATATCAGCCATCCAAACACGGCGCCAAACATCAACCGCTGCGCGACGAGGATTGCCAGGCAGTGATATACGTACAGTCCGTAGGAGATTTTCCCCAGATATCGGAGCCGTTTATTCAATACGAACCGGATGCCCGCCTTTCCGGCACCCAGTGTCGCAAGCAACAGAGCGCCATTGCCAAGCGCAATCGCCGGGTAAGTAAGCATCGCCTGCGGCAACGTTGCGAATGGCGACGAATAGTCGCCGTAATTGATTGCTAAAATCCATGCGGCAACACCCGCAATCGCCAGGCCGGCCCGCGTAACGGGTCCTGACTCGAAAAAGCGTCCCGGCAAGGGAGCCGTCGCCAGAAGAATGCCGACGGCAAAGGAATCCAGGTAAGCGAGTCTGGTTACCACCGGAGAGGGAAATCCCAGGTAGCCCAGTTCAACGGCGCGAATCCGATCCAGGAACGTGACCAGAAGCATCGCCAGCGCCATCCACATCACCCCGCGCCGCGATGCCTTCCGAATCAGGAGCGGCCAAATCAGATAGAACTGTTCCTCCACACTTACGCTCCAAAGCGGAACCACGATGGGACTGGCCTGCCAGTTGCCGGGGGCAAAATGGCCCTGCAAGACGATTCCGAAATTCACGAGAAAGGCGATCAGCGCTCCCAGATATAAACCGGAGATCGACAGCCCGTGGATCGAGCGGGAAAGTAGGTAAGCGATGGCGACAAAGAAATAGTATAATGGTCAGATTCTTAGTATCCTTCGAATGTAAAACGACTGTACATCGATGCGGGCCGTGTTATCGCGCTCCTGCAAAAGCAGTTTCGTGATTAAATATGCGCTGAGGGTGAAAAACAGGTCAACGCCCAGGCTGCCCGCCAGTGCCGCGCTGCGCTTTACGCCAAGCTTCCAGACGACGACTGGAACGAAATGAGCATGAAACGAGAAGACGCACAGGAAGGCGAAAAACCGGAGCGCATCGAGTTCCGGGACATAGAACCTGGGAACCGAAGTCTCGCCGGCCGGCTGGGAAGGCGCACTCGCCGCGGCTGAATGCGGTGAACCTGACACTCGCGCGTGTCTTAGCATGCCGCCCCGCGCAGCGACAAGCACAGCACCCGCCCGCACTTTACGCGGCGACTACCGAAAAATGGCATTAGCCGGTGAAGAAGGCACTACACCGGGCGCGAGGGAACGTGCGTGAAGCGATTCTTGAGGCGCAGGAACGGGCTTTCCAGCCATCGGTAGGACGCGGCGGCTACCAGCGCGGTCAGAGAAAAGGAAGCCAGAATATAAACGATCTCCGCGATCCAGAATGGCCATCCCCACGGGTGAAACCACCTCAATAGCAGGCTCGAAATCGGAATTTGCATGACCGTAATTATCAATCCGTGATATACATACAATCCGTAAGAAATCCTGCCGAAGTACAAGAACCATTCGTTCAGCAAGAACCGCGCCCCGGCCTTGCCGGCGCCGATTGCCGCCAGCACAAAGGCTCCGCTCCCGAATGCGGCCGCCGGGTACGACAGGATTACCGCGATCGGCGCGGCATTCGGATTGGGATAGTTCCCGAACGTGACCGCGAAGTACCACGCGGCAAGACCGGCCGCCACCAAACCAACCCGGGAAAGAAGCCGCAAGTCCTTAACTCGATCGAACCGCGGCACAGCCGCCAGCAAAATACCCACCGCGAAGGAATCTAGATGGGTGAACACGGTTAAAAGGGAAACCGGCGGCCCTAAAATGCCCAGCCCGGCTCGGATCCGGTCCGCGAGCACGATGGCAAGGATTGCGATTGATAGAATCGCCGCCCGGCGGTTCGAGCCGGTGCGAATCGCGAGCGGCCAAAGCAAGTAAAATTGTTCTTCGGCGCTTACCGTCCAAAGCGGCCCTACGACCAGATTAGCGTGCCACTGGGCGGGGTGAGCGAATGCTTCCACGATGCCATAATTCGCAAAGAACACTAGAATCGACATCATGTACGCCGGCCCGACGGAAAATTCGCCGCCTAGCCGGGAAAGGGCGAATGCGAGTGCGGCAAAAAAGTAGTACAGCGGCCAAATCCTCAGAATCCGCCGAACGTAATACGCCTTGATATCCACCTGCCCTTCTCGCGACCATTCTTTCAACAGAAGCTTGGTGATCAGATATGAACTCAGCACAAAAAAGAGGTCGATGCTGATGCCGGTCATCATGACGATATGGAGCGCGAGACCCGGCTTCCACGACGACAGCGGCATATTGCGCATCAGGTCCAGGTCGATAATGTGAAAGCCGAAAATGCACAAGAATGAAAAAAACCGCAGCGTGTCCAATTCCGGAACGTAATACCGCGGCGCGGCAGCTTCCGATGCCGAATTGGCGGGCGCTTTCGCCGCGCCCGGATGCGGTGGGGTGGGCATTTCGCGCGTTTTTATCACGCCCTGTCCGCCCCGAACAAGGTTGCGCCGCTCCAATCGGCCCGCTTTCGCGGCGGCGGCAAGTCTGGTTGAATCGTGATCCGGAGCGCGCCCGATTGGGATGCGCTCCGGATGGAAGCGAACCGATGCTGCGTTTTATCACCGCCGGAGAATCGCACGGCCCCGAACTGGTTGCCGTCGTCGAGGGCCTCCCTGCGGGATTCGAGATCGATCTCGCGAAAATCAACGCCGACCTCGCCCGCCGCCAGAAAGGCTACGGCCGCGGCGGCCGGATGCTAATCGAAAAGGACGAAGTGCGCCCGGTCTCCGGCATCCGGTTCGGAAAGACCATCGGCAGCCCGATTACCTTTATCGTTGAGAACCGCGACTTCAAAAACTGGGTCAAGAAAATGTCCGCCGATCCCGCCGATAGCGGCGCGGCTCAACTCGTAACGCGCGCGCGCCCCGGCCATGCCGACTTGGCGGGCGTGCTCAAGTACAACCTCGCCGACATCCGCGACGTCCTCGAACGCGCCTCCGCGCGCGAGACGACTGCGCGCGTCGCGATCGGCGCGCTCGCCAAGCAACTGCTCGCGCCGTTCGGAATCGAGGTGCTCGGCTACGTCGCAAGCATCGGGGCGACCGAGGCCAACACCCCGGCGAATCTCGGCATCGCGGAATTGCGCCGGATCACCGAGGAATCGCAGGTGCGCGTCGCCGATCCCGAGGCGGAGCGCAAAATTATCGCCGAGATCGACGAGTGCAAAAAGGCGGGCGACACGCTCGGCGGAATCACGGAAGTAATTGCGACCGGGTTGCCGGTCGGGCTGGGCAGCCACGTGCAATGGGACCGCAAGCTCGACGGCCGGCTGGCGGGCGCGCTCCTTAGCGTCCAAGCGGTCAAGGGCGTCGAGATGGGATTGGGATTCACGGCGGCGCGGATTCGCGGTTCCGCCCTGCATGACGAGATCGGATACGACGCGGCGGCGCACCGCTTCACCCGCCATTCGAACAATTCCGGCGGCACCGAGGGCGGGATGAGCACGGGCGAGCCGCTCCGGGTGCGGGTCGCGTTCAAGCCGCTATCCACCTTGATGCGCCCGCTGCGCTCGGTCGATATCCACACCAAGGCCGACGCGACCGGCGCGATCGAGCGGTCCGACGTCTGCGCGATTCCGGCCGCGGCGGTAATCGCGGAAGCAGTCGTCGCGTTCGTGATCGCCGATGCGTTCCTGGAAAAGTTCGGCGGCGATTCGCTCGCCGAGATCACCCGCAACTGGCAGGGCTACCTCGATCAGGTCAGAAATTATTAAGGGGCGGCGCACGATGACGCCCAAGCTGATCGTGACCGGCTTCATGGGAACCGGCAAAAGCACCATCGGATCGATCGTCGCCAAGCGGCTCGGATGGCGATTCGTGGACAGCGACGATGAGATCGTGGCGCGCGCGGGCGCGCCGATCGCGCAAATCTTCACGGAGCGCGGCGAAGCGTTCTTCCGCGATCTCGAGCGCAAGGCGATAGCAACGCTCGCCGCCGATCGCCGCCGATGCGCGCAATGCGGAGGGCCGCGTCCCGCGGTGATCTCGACCGGCGGAGGCGTGTTAGTCGATTCCGCAAACGCCGCCGCGCTCGGACGAATCGGGATAATTGTGTGCCTCGGCGCGCGTCCGGAAATAATCGCCGCGCGCCTTGTGCGTTCGGGAGCGAAGCGGCCCAAGCTATTGGAGGGTGGGCAGCCGCTTCTGGAGCGGATTAACGAGCTGCTCGTGGAGCGCGCCGAGGCATACGCGCGCGCCGACCTTCAGATCGACACCTCCGATCTGACGATTGAACAGGCCGCCGGCCGCGTGATCGCGGCGTTCGGCGCCAAGGCCGCCCGGCGATGCATACCGTCCGCGTCAAATTAGGCCCGGCTTCGCATTCCGCATTCGCCGGGCGCGGGTTGATTGGCCGGCTGGGCAAACTCGCCAAAGCGGCGGGGCTTGCGCCGGGGCGATGCGCGATCGTCACCGATTCGAACGTCGAAAGGCTGTACGCCGGCGCCGCGAAAGCGGCGCTCATCCGCGCCGGGTTCGATCCGATTGTCATCTCCGTACCAGCCGGCGAGGCGAGCAAGTCGGATGCGGTACTGCAACCGCTCTACGGCCGGATGGTTGACGCGGGCCTCGATCGCTCAAGCGCGGTATTTGCACTGGGCGGCGGCGTAGTGGGCGATTTGGCCGGCTTTGCCGCCGCGACCTATCTGCGCGGAATCGCGATCGTTCAGGTGCCGACGACCGTGGTCGCGCAGGTCGATTCGTCGCTCGGCGGCAAGACGGGGATCGATCATCGCCACGCCAAAAATCTGATCGGCGCGTTCCATCAGCCGCGGCTAATCGTGGCCGATGTTGACACGCTCGCGACGCTGCCCGAGCGCGAGTTTCGCGAAGGGCTGGCCGAGGCGATCAAATACGGCGCAATCATGGATGCGCCCATGATCGCGGACTTGGAGCGCGGCTTGGACGCGATTCTAGCGCGCAAGCCGGACGCGCTCGAAGAGTTGGCCGCCCGCTCGCTCGCTCACAAGGCCGCGGTCGTCTCCTCAGACGAGCGTGAATCGGGGCGGCGCAAAATCCTAAACTTCGGCCATACGATCGGCCATGCGCTGGAGGCGAGCGCCGGTTACGGGAATTACCTGCACGGCGAGGCGGTGGCGATTGGAATGGCGGCGGCGGCGCGCCTATCGAAAAGATTTGCACGTTTATCCACAGGCGGCGCATCGCGGCTCGAACAGCTGATTGAGCGCGCGGGATTGCCGATCGAAATGCCGCCGAAATGGCGCGGCGCGAAATTCGTTCGTGCGCTGAATCTCGACAAGAAACGCAAGGCGGACGCTATCGAATTCGTTCTCTTGGACCGGCTCGGCCACGCGATAACCAAGCGGCTTACGCCCGATGAGATCGTGGCAGCGCTCGACCGATTGCCGAGCGGGAACGGCGCGCGCCTGTGAATCGAGAATTATCGTCGGGTAACGGACCTATTGCATGAAGCCGCGCAAAGTGATGTGCTATAGACGATTCGCGCGGTAAATGCGCAACCGCGCCAAGCCGCTTGACCAGCCGGGATTGGGAGGGTCAGGCGAAATGGCGAACAGCGCCGAGGTGAACCATGGATCGATTTGAACCACTCAAGAGCAACGTCCTTACCGTCCAGGAAGTCTCCAAGTACCTGCGCGTCCACCCCTCGACCATCTATAGGATGCTGAAGCGGAACCAACTGCCGGCCTTCCGCGTCGGAAGCGACTGGCGCTTCACGGCGGAAGCGATCGACAAGTGGCGGAGCGAGGTCGAAGCGCAGAGCGTGCCGCATCCGGCCGCTTCCCGCAAGTAACCGGCGCCCGATTTCTACGCGCCGGCGTCAGCCGCGGCGATCGGCTTCGCCGCCGAATACCGACGCAATCACGATCAGCGCGACGCCGATCGTGATTGCGCTGTCGGCGACGTTGAAGACCGGGTAATTCCAGCCGTAATAGTGCGCGCGGATAAAATCGATCACGCGGCCGCGAGCCACGCGATCGATCAGGTTTCCGATTGCGCCGGCCAGGATTAACGTGTACGCCACCGTCATCGGCGACACCCGCTCCGCGCGCGCGAGCAGGATCGCGAGCACGATTATCGCGGCGGCCGACAGCGCAATCAGCAGCGCCGAGCGCACCCACGGCGCGGAATCGACGAATATGCTGAACGCGGCGCCGGGATTCTGCACGTAGGTGATGTCGAGGTAATGGCGGACGAGCGGAATCGTTTCGTCGATCGTCATGTGCGCCTTCACGAACAGTTTGCTCAACTGATCGAGAATCAGCACCGGAATCGTGATCGTTCCGATCAAAAACGGCGCGGGATACCGCCGCCGCGGCGACGGCGGCGGCGCGCTTTCAGGTTGGCCAACAGCCATCGGCGAACTCATGGGACTATGCGCCGAGCACCGCGCGGCATCGCGGGCACAATTCGGGATGCCCGCCGTCGTCGAAGTAGCACCAGCATCGTTGGCATTTGACGCCGGGTGCGCGGCGAGCCTGGAACTCCATCTCCGGCTCCAAGAATGGCGTTACGGCAACACCTGGTGGGATGGCTTCCTTGCGCCGTACAAATTCCTTTGAACCATGAAGATTTATGCTGGTAGCACGCGGTGGGATGGGCTCATTGCGCCGTACAAATTCCGTTGCTTCCCCCAATGTAATCAGCTTCACACCGGATACGATAAACAAAGCCTTTAACTCGCTTTCACTTGGCCGAGTTACTTTGAACGGAAGTCCAGGTAACGCAAGGGTCAATTCCGCTTCAAGTGGCGCGCCGATTGTCCCGGATTGGCGCGCGCTTTCTAAAGTCTTTAGCGCCCGGTCGCGAATCTTTAGCAACCATTTCCATCGGTGCTCCACCCCTTCCATGCCCTCATCGCGCCAGCCGGGATTGTCGAGCATCGTCAGCAGATGCACGCTCTCCTCGCGACGGCCCGGCAGATGCGAATAGACCTCGTCCGCCGTGAACGGAATCAGCGGCGCGAGCATTCGGAGCAGCGCGTCGAGGACATGAAATAGCGCGGTCTGCGCCGAGCGGCGTTCGCGGGACGATTCGCCGCCGCAATAGAGCCGGTCCCGCGCGACATCGATATAGAGCGAACTCAGATCGATCACGATGAAATTCAGGATCGCGGTGTAAGCGGCCTGGAAATCGAACTTCTCGTAGTCGCCGCGCACCTCCGAATTGAGCCGATCCGTGCGCGCGAGGATGTAGCGATCGAATTCGAGCATCCCGCCAAGCTCAACCGCGTCGCGCGCGGGATCGAAGTCGGAGAGATTTCCGAGCATGAAGCGGCAGGTGTTGCGGATTTTGCGGTACGATTCCGAAACCGCGCTGTAGATCGCCGGACCGAGCGCGATTTCGGCGGTGTAGTCGAGCGAAGCATAGACCAGGCGAATCACGTCGGCGCCGATTCGATTAACCACGTCGGCGGCGTCCTCGGAATTTCCGAGCGACTTCGACATCTTGCGGCCTTTCTCATCGACGGTCAGGCCGTGGCTGATGACGCTCCGAAAAGGCGCCCTGCCCCGCTCCGCGATCGCGCACACGAGCGACGAGCCGAACCATCCGCGCGCCTGTTCGACCGCCTCCAAGTAGGCGTCCGCCGGCCAGGTCAATTCCTTGCGCACGCCCAGAACGGCGGCCTGCGAAGAGCCGGAGTCGAACCAGACGTCCAGAACGTCTTCTTCCTTGGTGAAGGACGTTCCACCGCATTTGCATTTGAGAGGAGGCGCGGCGAAGTCCGATGCCGGGCGGCTGTACCAGGCGTCGGAGCCTTCGCGCGCGAAGATATCCGCCGCGCGGCCCATTGTCGCCAGATCGAGCGCGACCTGCCCGCATTCTTCGCATTTGAGCGCCGGAATCGGCACGCCCCAAGCGCGTTGTCGCGAGAGGCACCAATCGGGGCGCGTCTCGGTCATGTTGCGGATTCGATCGCGCGACCATCCGGGCACCCACGTGACCTTATCTATTGCCTCGATCACCCGGGCGCGAAGTGTCTTGCCATTGGTGGAGTGATCGATGCTCAAGAACCATTGCTCGGTGGCGCGGAAGATGAGCGGATTTTTGCAGCGCCAGCAATGCGGGTAACTGTGCGCGAGCTTTTTCGCGCCGACCAGCGCGCCGGATGCCTTGAGCTTCGCGACGATCGCGTCGTTGCAATCGAAAACATTGCGCCCCGCCCATTCGCCCCCTTCCGCCGTGAAGTTCCCCGCGTTGTCCACGGGCGTGAACGGGGTAAGGCCGTATTGCTTGCCGATTACGAAGTCCTCGTAGCCGTGGCCGGGCGCGGTATGGACAAGACCGGTTCCGGTTTCGGCCGTCACGTGATCGCCGTACATCAGCTTCACATCGCGCGGCAAAAACGGATGGCGAAAAATATCTTTACCATCGAGCTTGCGAATCGCCTCGCGATCGAGCGCGACGCGCCGCGTCACGGACAGCCCGCATTCCTTCTCGAACGAATCGGCAAGGCGCGCCGCGACGACATACCATCCGGCGGCGGTTTCGAGCGCGGCGTAATCGAAGGTTGGATTGAGCGAGATGCCAAGATTCGCCGGAAGCGTCCACGGCGTCGTCGTCCAGATAACGGCGAAGAGCTTGCCCGCGCGATGGGCCTCCGCGAGCGCGGCGGCATCCGTTGAATCGGCGGCGAGCGCGCCTGCGTCCGGCAGATTCGAATTAAGCGCAAACGCCACGTAGATCGAAGGCGACGCATGCTCGCGGTACTCGACTTCGGCCTCGGCCAGCGCGGTGCGGCAATCGAAGCACCAATGGACCGGACGCAGCCCCCGATAGACGTAGCCCGCTTCGGTGAGCTTGCGCAGCACGCGGATTTCGGCGGCGTCGTATTCGGGACTCATCGTCAGGTACGGATTGAACCAATCGCCGATCGCGCCGAGCCGGCGAAAATCCTCGCGCTGGAGATCGATCCATTTCTCGGCCTCGGCCCGGCAGAGCTTGCGCAGTTCCAGTTTCGGGATCGTGCGGGCGCGCGGCCCAAGCTCGCGCGACACGCGATGCTCGATCGGCATCCCGTGGCAATCCCATCCCGGAACGTACGGTGTCCGATACCCCAGCATCGAGCGCGAGCGGACGACGAAATCCTTCAGCACCTTGTTGAGCGCGGTCCCCAGATGGACGCGGCCGTTGGCATACGGGGGGCCGTCATGGAGCACCCACTTGGGCGCGCCCTTGCGCGCGTCCATCAGGCGCCGGTAAAGATCGAGCGCATCCCACCGCGCGAGCATCTCCGGCTCCCGCTTGGGCAAATTCGCCTTCATCGGGAACTCGGTCTTGGGCAGCTTGAGGGTGGATTTGTAGTCGGTCTTTTTATCTTCGGTCGTTTCAGCCACGGGAGAGCCAGATTAACGCACACCGCGCGGATGTGCGAGTGGACAGGAGCGGCGAATTGATTCCTGCGCGCCGGCTTCGTATCATCGCTTGGCGGGAAGGACGGATTTTGCGATGGGACTCAGGAAGGTAACTTACTTCGACAAGGAAGGCGGCGCGATCGTGCCCGTCGATGAGGACGGCCAGGCCAAGCCCGCCGTGCTGGGCGTGCGCTGGGTCAATCCCGACACCTTCGAGACGATTCGTATCCGGGGCGGCGCGCGCACCGGCCCCAAAAGCGAAATTGTGGCTGAAATTCCCGCCACGCTCGACCAAGGCCCGTTCGCGATCGAGCGGATCGCCGCCGAAGCCAAAGGAAAGCCCCCGCCAAAGGCCGGCAAGTGAATGCGCCGGGCGCGCTCGCCGGCCTCAAGGTTCTCGATCTGACGGACCATCGCGCGCACCTCTGCGCGCGCCTCCTGGCCGACATGGGCGCCGATGCGATCAAAGTCGAATCGCCTGCGGGCGACGGCGGCCGCCGAATCGGCCCGTTCCTCGGCGATATTCCCCATCGCGATCGGTCGCTGTTTTTCTGGTTCTACAACCTCAACAAACGATCGCTTACGCTCAACCTCGACGATCCGCGCGGCGTGGAAATCACCCGTAAGCTCGCGCGTTCCGCCGATGTCGTAATCGAAAGCTTTGCGCCCGGCACGATGGAACGCATGGGCCTCGGATGGGAAACGCTCCATCGCGAGAATCCCGCGCTCGTGTTCTGCTCGATCGCGCCGTTCGGACAGACGGGGCCCTATCGCGATTTTACCGCCGACGACACCGTCCTCACCGCGATGGGCGGGATGCTGTACATCAACGGCTTTCCCGGCCGGCGTCCCGTCCGGCCGCTCGGCTTGCAGGCGTACCATTCGGCGGCCTATTTCGGCGCGATCGCGATAATGTTCACAATGCTCGCGCGCGATCGCACCGGCGCGGGCCAATGGATCGACCTCAGCATGCAGGAAGCAACGGCGGCCGCCGTCGAGCACGTCGCCTGCACCTACTTCGAGAAGCAGGAGGCGGAACCGCGCACGGGAACGTTCCATTGGAGCCGATTCTTCCGCGTCGGCAAATGCCGTGACGGCTACATCATGCACTGCACGCTCGGCGATTGGACCTCGCTTATCGAATGGGTCAAGGCGGACGGCAAGGCGCAGGACTTGGACGCACCGGAATATCACGAAGTGCTGCATCGCTATGCCAATGCGGAGCATATCTTCGACGTGCTCGACCAATGGGCGATCGACTACTCGCGCGACGAATTGCTGGAACGCGCGCAACTCCTGCGCCAGCCCTACGCGAGCGTGCGCCCGCCCGAGGCGCTGCTCGAAGACGAACAGCTAATCGAGCGCGGCTTCTTCGTTGAGGTCGAGCATCCCGAATTGGGCCGAAAAATCCGTTATCCGGGCGCGCCGTATGTTTTCGGAACGACGCCGTGGCGCGTCTATCGCCGCCCACCGCTCGTCGGCGAGCATACCGCCGAAATTCTGCGCGACGAAATCGGGATGGACGCGGCGGAAATCGCGGCGCTGATGGCCGCGGGAGTCATCTGACCATGGCCGCGATGCCGCTCGAAGGCGTGCGCATCCTCGATTTCACCTGGGTGGTGGCGGGGCCGGTCGCGACGCGGATGCTCGCCGATCACGGCGCGGAAGTCATCAAGGTCGAGCGCAAGAAGCCGCCGCCACTGGGAGACCGCAAGCTCGGCCTCCAATGCGACCTCAATCGCGACAAGCTGTCCGCATCGATCAATATGCAGCATCCGCGCGGCCTCGAACTGGCCCGCCGCCTCGCCGCGATCAGCGATATTGTGATGGACAATTTCTCGGCGCGCGTGATGCGGAATTGGAAAATGGACTATGCGAGCCTCGCGGCGATCAAGCCCGACATCATCTGTATCAGCATGTCCGGGCTTGGCCATACCGGGCCGCGCGCGAGCTACGTCAGCTACGGGCCGACGTTGCAGGCGCTTTCCGGCTACACGCTGACGATGGCGGAGCCGGACGGCACGCCTGCGGGCTACGGCTACTCCTACGCCGACATGTGCGGCGGATACACGGGCACTCTTGCGGCGCTCGTCGCGCTGTACCATCGCCGACGCACGGGGCGCGGGCAATTTATCGACCTCTCGCAATTCGAGGCGGTCAGCGCCGCGATCGGACCCGCGCTGCTGGACATTTCCGCGAATGGCCGTTCGCAGTCGCCTCCCGGCTACAATTCGCAGGAAGGACCGGCCGCGCCGCACGGCGTCTATAAATGCCACGCGGAAGGAACCGACGACGATCGCTGGCTCGCGATTTCGGTCCGCACGGAGGCGGAATGGCGCCGCTTCGTGGAAGCGATCGGTTCACCGGCGTGGGCGTCAGACGCTAAATTCCGCACGCTCTATCTGCGGATGAAAAATCGCGATGAACTCGACGCGCACGTCTCGCGATGGACCGAAGCGCAACGCGCCGAGGATGCGATGGCATCGTTGCAACACGTGCGCATCGCGGCGGGCGTGGTCGAAAATGGAATCGATATGTGCGCGCGTGACCCGCAATTCGCCGCGCGCGGTTTCTGGCCATCGGTTGAGAATAAGGCGCGCGGCACGACCACGAACGTCACGGGAATTCCGTTCAAATTGTCGGCGACTCCCGGCCGCGTCCGCACGATCGCGCCCGATGTCGGCGAGAATCTCGACTACGTGCTGGGCGAACTGCTCGGCATCGGCAAAGCGGACCGCGACGCGCTGATTGCGGAAGGAGTCGTATGGCCGTGAGGCGGAGAAGAAGAAACCGCAGATTACGCCGATTACACAGATAAGACATTCCCTGAAATCCGCGTTAATCCGCGAAATCTGTGGTTAAATTCTTCTTTCCGATGGCGTCGCCATGCGCGCGCGGTTGCGCTATCGTTTGCTCCAATCGCCATCGGTAATCGCGAGAGGCCACAAATTGCACGCCAGCGTACTTTCCGCCGCATTGATCGGCGTTGACGCCTTCACCGTCGAAGTCGAGATCGACATCGGCGGCGGCGTTCCCGACAAGAGCAAGCTGGTCGGATTGCCGGAAGGCGCGGTCCGGGAATCGCTCGATCGCGTGCGCTCGGCGCTGCGCAACTCCGGATTCGAAATTCCCAATCGCAAGCTGACCGTCAATTTCGCCCCCGCCGACATCCGCAAGGAAGGCTCCGCCTTCGATTTGCCGCTCGCGCTTGCGATCCTGGCGGCGCAAGGAACGCTGGGCGCCGGCGAACGATTGCGCACCCATCTGATTGTCGGAGAGCTGTCGCTCGACGGCCGCGTCAAGAATATCAAGGGGGGATTGCCGACCGCGCTGCTGGCGCGCAAGAAGAAATTCGCCGGCGTCATCCTCCCGCGCGAGAACGCCAAGGAAGCGGCCGTCGCCGGCGGCGAGGTCGCGATCCTCGGCGTCGAGACGCTGCGCGAGGCGTTCGAGTTTTTCGACGGCGTCCGCACCATCGAGCCGGCCGCGGCGAACCTGGAGGAGATGTTCGGGCGGCTCTCTCGCTACGACACCGATTTCAGCGAGGTCAAGGGGCAGGAACAGGCCAAGCGCGCGCTCGAAGTGGCGGCCGCGGGAGGCCACAACGTGCTGATGATCGGACCGCCCGGATCGGGCAAGACGATGCTCGCGAAGCGGCTGCCGACGATCCTGCCCGCGATGACCTTCGAGGAGGCGATCGAGACTACCAAGGTCCATAGCGTAACCGGCCTCCTCGACGGCCGCGCACTGATCGCGACGCGCCCCTTCCGCTCGCCCCATCATACGATTTCCGACGCGGGCCTGATTGGCGGCGGCCCGATTCCGCGTCCCGGCGAGGTGAGCCTTGCGCATCACGGGGTGCTCTTCCTCGACGAATTGCCGGAGTTCCGCAAGAACGTGCTCGAAGTCCTGCGCCAGCCGCTCGAAGACGGCAAAATCACGATCGCGCGCGTGATGGGAACGCTGACCTTTCCCTCGAGCCTGATGCTGATCGCTGCGATGAATCCCTGCCCGTGCGGTTTCAACACCGATCCGAGCCACGAATGCAGCTGCTCACCGATCGCGATCACGCGCTACCGATCGCGGATTTCGGGGCCGCTGCTCGACCGGATCGACATCCATATCGAAGTGCCGGCGGTGAAATACAAGGAATTATCGAGCCGCGCCTCGGGCGAGCCGTCGGACGCCATTCGGGAGCGGGCGAATCGCGCGCGCGAGGTGCAATTGAAGCGCTTCGCCGGGATGTCCTTTTACTGCAACGCGCAGATGGGCGCGCGCGAGATCCGGGCGCATTGCCAGGTCGAAAGCGCGGGCGAAAAGCTGCTGGAACTCGCGATCAACCGGCTCGGCCTCAGCGCCCGCGCCTACACGCGAATCCTCAAGGTCGCGCGCACGATCGCCGACCTCGACGCGAGCGCCAATATCGAGGCGCATCACGTGAGCGAGGCGATCCAGTACCGCTCGCTCGACCGGCAGGCGATGTGACGATGGCCAGCGAGGTGCGCCAAAATCTCCCTTCACCCGAGGCTGGCGTACCGCTCCGCGAGGATTGGCTGTTCAAGAATCACGATGCGGTGGCGAGCGTCCGCCACGGACTCAATCAGGCACAGGAACGGAAGGTTCAAAATCTCGGCTCGTTCGCGAAATACGCGGACGACGAAATCGACTGATTGGTCCGAACGGCGACAAGATTTTCGAGGCTTACACCGAAAATCGCACGCCCGCCGCGTACCGCATCTTCTGGTATTACGGCCCCGCGCCGCGGACGATCGCAATTGTCGCGATCACCCCGCATCCGTGAGGGCGGGCCAAAGCGGCCTTGCTACACCGGCGCGAGGGGATTCAACGCGAGTGAATTGTGAGGCCGCTGGAATCGTTCACCACAATCGTCCCCACGACCTTGTCCCAAAGCTCCTGCGTGTCCTTTGGCATGGATTCATTAGAGTGCGCAGCCGTCTGGAATAGCATCCTTGAATGCCAAAGATGATGAAGGTTTCACGAAGAGGTAGGAAATTCCCTTGTGACATTTTCCGGCACCTGATATTTCTGCATTAGCGATTCGAGTTCGGCTGACTTTGGCCGGCGATTCGAAGGAGAAATCTGGTATGAAGAATTTCACGTCATTGGCTTCGATTGCCTGTAGCGTTGTGGTTGCGGCCGGATTGATTGCATTGTCCGCCGGCTTTGCGAGGGCGCAAGACCCGGCCGGCGAGGGCGCACACAGCGGCGCTATGGTTGCGCAACCCAATGCCAAGATTCCTCCCGCCGATATCGGCGGACCCTGGAGTGGAACTACCGCGGACGATTCTTTCGGCGATGGGAGCGCGTGCTTCCAGTTCACGCAGAATAAGAACGGTTCGTCGATCGTCAAAAAGGAAAGTGGATTTTCTTTCGAATGGTCCGGTGGCGCATACGCCTACTCGCCCGTGGGCGGCCATGTGAAAGGCATGGCGCTCAAATTCAATGGGAACGCATCGCAGTGCCCGGTTAAGTTTCTCGGCGTGGTCAACAATCAGGGCAACGAAATTACCGGCTCCTATTCATTTGGCGGCCAGTGCAAGAAAAAGGCGGGCTTCTCGCAGGGCACCTTTGACGTTACAGCTACCAGCTCGCCATGCACCCATCCTTAGCGGCGCCGCTTTCGGTGGGATGCGGCGAGTGACGGGCCCGGCTTGGTTTGGCGAATGCGCCAGCCAGGCCGGCTGCGATCTTTCGCAGCGCCGATATGCCTCGCCGCTGTAGCTTGACGATGGCTTTTTGCCAGACTGATTTATCCGGCCCACGCGGATCGAAACGCGCGTTGCGTCGAACCTGTCACCGCCAGGCGGCGTGAGGATGGGTGACGAGATGCGCCAAAATCGCCTTTCGCCCGGGGTTGGCATACCGCTCCACGAAGCGTGGCTGTTCAAGAATCCCGATGCGCTGGCTAGCGTCCGCCGCGGACTCAATCAAGCGAAGCAGCGCAAAGTTCACAGCCTCGGCTCGTTCGCAAAATACGCGGACGACGAAATTGAGTGATTGGCGCGCCTTGGTGGTTCAACGCGACCGGATTGTGAGGCCGCTGGAATCGTTCACCACAATTGTCCCCGCGACCTTGTCCCACAACTCCTGCGTGTCTTTGTCCCACAACAACCAGAAGTTCACGACTCCGAGCGTGACGATGCTGAGTAAGAGGATTACCGGCTTCGCGACAACTTCGCGGAGAAGACAGGTGCCGAATCCAGCGGCCCGTGCCGCGTCGAGTTTCACGATCCTTATTCCTGTCAGGAACTTTCCCGGACTTTGCCCCCGGCTGAACAGGTACAGCATCCAGACGAAATACCCGATGGAAATCAGGATAACCGCCCATACAAATATATCAATCGCCGTGCTATAGTCCGGCCCGGCTATCGAGCCGCTCGAGGAAAGCGACGAATCTATGCCACCAAGTGTCTGCTTTACAGCGACTCCTAACAAGTAGTTCGAGAGATACACCGCCACATCAAGGCACAACACCAGAGCCAGGTCAGCCAGAAACGCGGCCAAGCGGCGCATCGGCGACGCAATTGTAACGCCGATCGGCAAGCCTTCCACCTGTTTGCAAAACTGGCACGACCGGCCCTCTCCCCAATGGCGGCCGCAATTCGGGCAGGCCTCCGCCGCACGCCCGGCTGGTCCGGAGCGAGCCGGAACAATTGATGCCACGCCCGGAGTGGACGGCCGCGCCGATGGAAGGGGCGTCGTGGAGGCTTCGTCCGGCGGCGTGGCGCGCGAATACGGCGGCGCGCCGCACTCTGGACAACCGGGAGCTGCGGTCGAGACCTGATGCCCACACTTCGTGCAATAGATGAGCGCCATTGGCAATCCTCCCCTCTCGGCGAAAGTGAGCTTCGGAGCCGCCATACTATGGATCGGACAATTTTTAGGCGCAAGGGCGCGCCACCTCCGCGCTGTAGCTTGACGCTGGCGTTTTGCTAGACTGATTTGTCCGGCCCAAGCGCGCCAGTCCACCTTGCATCGCATCCGCCGCAACTAGGCCCTTACCCATGTTTGACACGCTTAGCGACCGCCTCGAAGGGATTTTTAAGAAGCTTCGCGGCCACGGCCGGATCACGGAGGCCAATATCGAAGAGGCGCTGCGCGAGGTGCGCCTTGCGCTGCTCGAAGCCGACGTCAATATCCGCGTCGTCCGCGAGTTTATCGATCACGTGCGCGCGAAGGCGCTCGGGCAGGAAGTGCTGCGCTCGCTCACGCCCGAACAGCACTTCATCAAATTCGTCGCGGCCGAGCTGCAAGCCGCGATGGGCGGCGATGCGCGCGAGATCGACCTCAAGGTCAAGCCGCCCGTCAAGATTCTAATCGCGGGATTACAGGGTTCGGGCAAGACGACCTCCGCAGCGAAGCTCGCGCGATGGCTGAAGCTCGAACGCAAGCGCCATCCGCTCCTCGCCTCGACCGACGTTTACCGGCCGGCCGCGATGGAACAATTGCGCGTCTTGGGCGCGCAGGCGGGAATCCCGGTGGCGGAGAGCCGCGAGACCGAGAATCCGGTCGAGATTGCCTCGCGAGCGCTCGCGCGCGCCGAGACCGGCGGCCACGACGTGGTGATTATCGATACCGCCGGCCGCCTGCAAATCGACGAGGAACTGATGGAGGAGATGGTCCGGCTGAAGGCCGCGACGAATCCGCATCACATCATCTTCGTCGCCGACGCGATGTCCGGGCAGGAGGCGGCGAATGCCGCGGCGGGCTTCCACGAGCGGCTGGGAATTTCCGGTGTAATTCTGACCAAGCTCGATTCGGACGCGCGCGGCGGCGCGGCGCTCTCGGTGCGGACCGTCACCGGCGCGCCGATTCTGTTTGCGGCGGCGGGCGAGAAGCTCGAAGCGTTCGAGGTCTTTCATCCCGACCGGCTTGCCTCGCGAATTTTAGGCATGGGCGACGTGCTGACGCTGATCGAAAAGACGCAGCAGAATTACGACCAGGCCAAGGCCAAAGAGCTGCAGCGCAAGTTCAAGAAGAACGAATTCACAATTGCCGACTTCGCCGAGCAGATGCGCGCGATCGGCAAGATGGGATCGCTCGGCGATCTGCTCGGGATGGTCCCCGGAATGAAGAAAATCGCCGGCGCGGCCGATTCGGAACAGGCGCAGCGCGAGATGCGGCGGATTCAGGCGATAATCGGCTCGATGACGAATCAGGAGCGCAACGACCATTTGATCGTGAACGGCAAGCGGCGGATGCGAATCGCGGCCGGCAGCGGCACCACGGTCCAGGACGTAAACCGATTTCTCAAACAATTCGAACAGACGCGCAAAATGATGAAGAAAATCAGCCGGATGGGAGCCGGCCGGACGATGATGCGCGGCATGGGTCTCCCGCGCTAGAATAATTCAAGGAGGATGGAATGGCACTGGTAATCCGGCTGCGCCGGCATGGCGCGCGCAAGAAACCCTTTTACAGAATTGTGGTGGCCGATTCGCGCTCGCCGCGCGGCGGCCGCTTCGTCGAACAGATCGGCACCTACGATCCCGCAACCGATCCGCCCAAGGTCGCAATCGAATCGGCCGCCGCCGAGCGATGGATCAAGGCCGGCGCCCGGCCGAGCGAGACCGTGGGCAAACTTATCGCACGAGCATCAACCGCGGCATCCTCCGCCTGACGAGACCTGCCGCATCGGAGCCAACCATGAAGGAACTTGTTGAATTCCTGGCAAAACAACTGGTCAACGACCCCGACGCGGTGGACGTAAGGGAGACGCAGGGCGAGACCGCCTCGGTGCTCGAACTGCGGGTGGCGAAGGAAGACTTGGGCCGCGTAATCGGTAAACAGGGCCGCACCGCGAAGTCTATTCGCACGATCCTGAATGCGGTCGCCTCGCGCACCAACCGCAAGGTGGTGCTCGAAATCATCGAGGATAAGTAGGGCGCGATGGCAGCGGCCGGTTCGGCGCGTCCGCTGCTCCGAATCGGGCGCCTCGCGGGCGCGCACGGACTCAAGGGCGCCGTCCGCCTGCGCCTGGACGATCCCGGTTCCGATTCGCTTGCAAGCCTTGCGCGGCTCTTCATCGAACAGGACGGAACGGTCCGCGAGTTCAAGCTCGCGGCCGCATCGCGGCTGAACGCCACGACGATGCGCGTTGTGCTGGAGGGCCTCGCGGACGTGGACGCCGCCGATGCGCTCAAGGGGGCAATCGCGATGGCGGCGCGGGAGGAGTTGCCCGCCTGCGAGCCGGGCGAATTCTACTGCGATGAAGCGATCGGGTGCGAGGTGGCGCTGGCCGACGGCACGCGAATCGGCGCGATCGAGGAAACCTTCTCCAACGGCGCGCATGAAATCTGGGTCGTGCGCTCGGACGACCGCGAAATCCTGATTCCCGTGATCGAAAACATCGTGAAGGCAGTCGATCTCACGGCAAGGCGCGTGACGATCGAGCCGGTGCCGGGCCTCCTCGGCTAGAAACGCTCGCAGGCGACTACCGCGCCGCAATGGAATTTGTTGCTGAAGTGGTTCGGCAGATAGACGATGCCGCGGTTGGGGCAGAAGGTGAACGCGCCGTGATGGTACCATCCGCCGGCGAGCGTCGCGTCGCCCATCGCTTCCTTGCGATCGGGCGCCGCCGCAACCCATCGCCCGCCCTTCTTTTCAAAGAAGATGCGCAACTGGCTCACCTCCGCGGCTGGAACGTCCGCGTCTCGGGGCGTGTAGAAATTCGCCGCCGTCACGGCGTACTCGCCGTCGGAGCGAAGGACCTCGACCTTGCCGTCGAACGTTATTTTTAGCTTGGGTCCGGTGGCGGGCAACGAAAGCGAATCCTTGGAAATCGTGTGCAGCACTTTTCTTTCGCTAAGCGCCCTGACAGTCGCTACATTGCCGGTGGCAATCGCCGCGTAGAGCTTCTTCGCCGTGGCGATCAACTGAGCGTTGGAGGCAGGATTCTGCGCGAACGATGCGCTCGCGGTGAACGCGATCGTCAGTAGTGCGGCGGCCAGACTCAAACGCGGAAAATGCTTGCTCGTCGGTGACATTGCACGATTCCTCCGGACTGAGCCTAACTACCACCGCGTAAACCGCCGCCGCAAGCCCATCACCCCGGCGCATTTACCGTCTGGTCCAGCCACCGCCGGGCGGATAGGCTTAGGGAGAACGCGCCCGGCGCGGCGCGCCGCGATGGAATTTCACGTAATCACGCTGTTTCCCGATATGTTCGATTCTCCCTTCGCGGGCGGAATTATCGCGCGCGCGGTCGAGCGCGGCCTTATTTCGATTCACGCCCATCCGCTGCGCGAGTTCGGGCTGGGAAATTATCGGCAGGTCGATGACGCCCCCTACGGAGGCGGCAGCGGAATGGTGATGCGGCCGGAACCTTTAGCCGCCGCGATCGACGCCGTGATGGAGAAGCATCCGGGTTTGTGGCGCATCCTGATGACTCCGCAGGGGGAAGTGTTCGACCAGTCGCTGGCGCGCGAAATCTCCCAACGCGCGCCGGGCGTCCTGATAATCGCGGGGCGCTACGAGGGAATCGACGAGCGGGTGCGTTCGTTCGTCGATCAGGAAATTTCAATTGGCGACTACGTTCTCAGCGGCGGAGAGATTCCCGCGATGGCCGTGATTGAGGCCGCCGGCCGCCTGATTCCGGGAGTGCTGGGAAATCCCGACTCGCTCGGCGAGGAATCGTTCGCGGCCGGAACGCTCGAATATCCGCAATACACGCGGCCGGAGGAATTTCGCGGGATGCGCGTGCCGGAAATCCTGCTTAGCGGCGATCACGGTAAAATTCGCGAATGGCGCGAGGCCGAATCGCGCCGCCGCACCGCGCGCCGCCGTCCCGATTTGATCGAACGGCGCAAACGGCGGCGGGAGTCCTGAACTTGCCCGATCTGTTTGCTGCGCTGATTCACCACCCGGTGCTCGATCGCACGGGTGCGATTGTCACGTCCGCGGTCACGAGCCTCGATATCCACGATCTCGCGCGCGCGGCCCGGACCTACGGCGTGCGCGCCGTGTTCGTCGTCCATCCGATTCCCGAGCAGCGGAAGTTCGCGCAGAGCCTCCTTGACCATTGGCAGTCGGGCTACGGCCGCGTCCACGATTCGCGCCGGCGCGAGGCGCTCGAACTGGTGACCATCGTGGACAATCTCGAAGATGCGCTCGCCGCCGCCGAAAAGATCGCGGGCGCGCGGCCGCTAATCGTGCATACGTCGGCGCAAGCGAAAAATGGTGTCAGTTACGCCGATCTCCGCGCGAGAATGGAGGATCCCGGCGCGCCGCCATTCATGATCATGTTCGGGACCGGATTCGGGATCGCACCCGAGGGCGCCGCGCACGCCGACCTGGTGCTCGCTCCGGTAATGGGCGCCAGCGATTACAATCATCTATCGGTGCGCAGCGCCGCCGGAATTATCTTGGACCGCCTGCGGGGCCATTGAACGCGGCGTTGTAGCGACTGCCTTCGGTTCACCCGCCCGGTCTTTCACTTTCTGCTCCAGCCGTCTAAGGATATGACATGAACATCCGCCATGCCGCCGCGCTGACCCTCGTGGTTTGGTTTCTAGTTTTCCCGCAGTTTCGCCACGACGCCAAGAAACAATCCTGGTCGCTGGAAACCAGTCAGGCGCTGTCCAAATGGCGCAAATCGGGACCGTTCAATTCCCTGCCCGAATGCCAACAAAGACTCGGCCGATTTCGCCACGATTCAAGCGCCGCGTCCGACAAGGAAATTAAATTTGCGCGGACCCATCATGACGATCCCGACCAACCCGACGACGTCAGTTTCATGGCGGCGGCCAAGGCTCAAGCCGTCGCGGCAGTGTGTCTCGAAGCGGGAGACCCGCGTCTCAGAACGGGCGGCACTACGCACTGATTCGCCACGAAATTAGGCCCGCACCGAACCGGTTGAGTTCAGGGCCTGGATTCGATAGGGTGACCTGTTCCTAAACCGAGGTTTCCCCATGAATGCCATCATCCGCAAGATTGAAGAGCGGGGTCTGCGCAAGGACCTGCCGGAATTCCGCGCCGGCGATACGATCCGCGTCCACGTCAAGGTCGTCGAAGGCGAAAAGGAACGGCTGCAATCGTTCGAGGGCGTCGTGATCAAGATGAATCGCGGCGGCGTCCGCAGCGCCTTCACCGTCCGCAAGGTTTCCTACGGCGTCGGCGTGGAGAGGATTTTTCCGCTCCATTCGCCCCGCATCGACCGGATTCAGGTGCTGACCAAGGGCCGCGTGCGGCGCGCCCGCCTCTATTATCTGCGCGGGTTGAGCGGTAAAGCCGCCCGCCTAAACACGGCGGTGTGACGGGGACCGCGCGGCACGCAACCTCACCCCCTGTCCCCCTCTCCCGTTTGGAGAGGGGGAACGCAATGCCATCTTCTTTTTCTGGTTCCCCTCTCCTGAAGGGGGAGGGGTTAGGGGAGGGGTTTTTGACACTGCTTCGAGTGCCGATTGCGCGCGCCGCACTCATCCTGTTACAACTGGCGCGCGATGAAACCGGCGTCACCTATAATCGAGGTAATCGGATTGCGCATCGAGCGCGACGCGCCGATTCTCCGGCGAATCGATTGGCGCGTGGAGCGCGGACAGCATTGGGCAATTGTCGGCGCAAACGGCAGCGGCAAGACTTCGCTCATCCGCGCGCTGACGGGATACCTGCCGCCGACGGCCGGCGAAATCCGCGTGCTGGGGGAAACTTACGGGCGCTTCGACTGGCGCGACTTGCGCACCCGGATCGGGATAGTCAGTTCGAGCGTCAATCAAATGATGCCCGACAACGAGACGGCGCTGAATGCGGTCGCGAGCGGACGATCGGCGCAAATCGGATTTTGGGGCGCGATGGGCGCGGGCGAACGGCGCGCGGCGCTCGCGATTTTGCGCCGCGCCGAGGCCGCCGCGCTCCGCGATCGCCCGTGGGCCTTCCTCTCCCAGGGCGAGCGCCAGCGCGTGCTGATCGGCCGCGCGCTGATGGCGCGGCCGCGGCTCTTAATCCTCGACGAACCGTGCGCGGGCCTCGATCCCGCCGTGCGCGAACATTTCGTGGAGTTTCTTTCCCGCCTCGCGCGCACGCGCGGCGCGCCGCCGATCGTGATGGTGACGCATCATGTGGAGGAGATCGGCCCGGTCTTTTCGCACGTTCTGGTGCTGAAGGCCGGGCATGTGCTGGCGCAGGGGCCGCGCGATCGGGTGCTGACCTCCGCCACGCTCACGGCGGCGTTCGGAACTCCGGTGCGCCTGACGCGCGATCGCGCCGGGCGCTATTCGCTCCAGGTGCGAACCAAGCGTGGCGCGGTGGTGTGACCCCGTCCCTAACCCCTCCCCATAAATGGAGCGGGGAACCGGAAAGGAAAGACGACTTCGCGTTCCCCTTCTCCAGTCACGGAGAGGAGAACCGGAAAAGGAAGGTCGCATTGCGTTCCCCCTTCCCTGAAGGGGAAGGGGGACAGGGGGTTAGGTCAAGCGGCGGCGGGATCGCTCCCGCCGCCGCTTCATTACTCAGTACTCAGTGTCGATTTGCCGCGCTTACTTCGACGTGCCCGTCATGCCGATATTGTGCGGGCTGGCCAAATCGGGGCTGGCCGTAATCGCGAGCGTCGCGCTCTCCGCCGTGCCGGAACTCGCCGACGGCGTGAACGTTACGGCATAGGTGCAACTGCCCTTGGCCGCGAGCGTCGCGCCGCAGGTCCCGCCCGTCACCGCGAAATCGCCGGCGTTGGGTCCCGTGACGGCCGGCGTGCCGAGCGTAATCGCATCCGACAGATGGCCGTTCTTCACCTTGACCGTCTTGCTCTTCGGCTTGGACGCACTGACCTTCCCGAACTTGATCGCCGTGGGCGAGACCGTCACCGCCGCCTTGCCCGTCCCAGAAACCGCGATCGGCTGGCTGCCGCCCTGCGCGTTGTCCACCAGCGTCAGCGTTCCGGTCAGCTTACCGATCGATTGCGGCGTGAAGCTAACCGTGATCGAGCATTTGCCCTTGGGCACCAGTCCGTTGCAGGCCGAGGCGTCGGCTGAAAATTCAGCCTCGTTCGACGAACTCACGGTCGAGATCGCCAGCGGCGCGGTGCCCTTGTTGGTCACTTTCAGGTTGGCCTTCATCACCGTGTCGCCCAGCGGCGCACTGCCGGCGTTGTACTTCGACTTCACCGAAATCGTCGTCGTCGCCATCGCGGTCGGCGTCGTCGTTGGCGTGGCCGTCCGGGTCGAAGTCGGCGAAACGGTGGCCGTGGGACTCGGCGTTTCGGTCGGCGACGGAGTTTCGGTCGGCGTCGGGCAACCGGCGCCAGCGCAGATTCCCGCGTTAATCTCGGTCAGGAACGCGTTGGTCGAACTGTTCCCGGCGGCATTGTTGGTGGTTTGATATCCGTTGTTCGATCCCATCGGGAAGTCGGCCGAACCGGCCACTCCGGCGACGAAGATGTTGTGGGTGTTCGCCGCGTCGAACGCGACGCCGCCGGCGAGGTCGGCCTCGCCGGTGCCGCCGATGAGCGATGAAAACAACAACTGGCTATTCGGGGTGGATTGCGTCGTGTCCAGCGCGGCTACGAACGCGGTGATCGGAATGTTCGGAGACAAACTATAGCCCCCTTCGGATACGGGGATGCCACCGCTGTCGTTGCACATCCCCACGCCGTTGCCGGTGCAGCATTTGTCCGGCGTCTGATTGCCGGTGCATCCGCTGTTCGCCGTTACAAACGCGTTCACGCTCGGAAAGGGAACGTCGGCCGAGGCGGTGTCGCTCCCCAGCGCGCTGGAGGTGGCGGCGCCGGCCAAAAATACGATGCCGCCGGTCTCGTCGAGATCGACGCCGAAATCTCCGACTCTGGCCACGTTCGACAACAGGTCCGCGACCCCGATGCTGCAGCCGCTGCCGCTGAGATAGGTCGAGTAAACAATTTGATTTTGCCCGGTTTGGGTGGGGTCAAGCTCGACCAGAAACGCCGCCGAGCCGACCGGGCCGCCGTTGGAGCCATCCATCGTCGTGCCCGCAAGATTGTACTGTTGGTAGGGCGGATTTACCTCGCCTCCCGTTCCCGCGGCCAGGACCGGAAAGTCGGTCGAGGCGGTGATGCCGGTGACATAGAGCTTGCCGTTGTCATGCTTGATTCCGGTGCCGAGGTCGCCCAGCGCCAGGTTGAGGCCCGCTTCCAGGCAGATGCTGCAGGTCGCGCCGCTCCCGCCCATATAGGTGGCGTAGCCCAGCGACGCCGCCCCGCTCGCGCTCGGATCGAATCCGGCGACAAAGGCGTTGCTGGTCGAATTTCCGCCGCCATTGTACGTGTTCTGTAAGGAACTCCCGGATACCCCCGGCAGATTGCTCGAGAAGGTCGCGCCGGTGATGTACCCGTTGCCCGAGCCGGTCACCGTTACGCCGAGTCCCGCATCGCCGTTGCTGCCGTTGCCGGTCCCGCCGTAGTAGGTCATGTACACCGGCGAGGAGCTGGTGGTGACCACCGGCGCGGCGGGGATCACGCCGAAGAACGCATTGCTCTCGCCGCCCTCGCCCGTCGCCAGGTCGCCTTGGTAAGCGCTGGAGGTCACCGGGAACCCGTCGGCCGCCGTGCTCTGCGTGGTTCCGGCGACATACGCCTCGCAAGAGCCGGAGCATCCGGGCAGGAGCGCGACTCGCGCCACCGTCGCGTTGTGCGAGCCGTCGATATAGCAGGCGTACTCAAGCGCGTTGCCAGCCGAGTCCAATTCGGCCACGACGCCGACGTTGGTGGATGTCGCCCCCTGATTGTTGGACTGCCCCCACGCGCCGCACGAATCGGTGCTGGGAAAATTGGTCGAATAGGTCTGGCCCGAAATGTAGGCGTCGCCGCTGCCGTCCACCGCGATTCCAAAGCCCAAGTCGCCGTTGCCATCGCCCGCGTCGCCGGCGTTGGTGTCGCCCGAACCGCCAATGTACGTCGCATAGACGAGCGAACCGGCACCGCTCTGCGTGGTGTCGAACTTGGCGACGAAAATGTTCGGATTCTGGTTCGGCGGCGAATTTGCGCCCGCCAACGACGATTGGAAGTTGCCCGCAACCCCCGGCAGGTCGTTCGAGTAGGCCGTTCCCACCACGTACGCATCGCCCGACGGATCGAGCGCCACGTCCGTTCCAGCGTCCGCCACCGTGGCAAACGCGCTGAGCGTGGTGCCCAGCGTGCCGAACTGGGATAGATCGATCGGCCCGGTGCTGGACCCGGAACCGCCGTAGTAGGTCGAATAAACGATCGTCGCCGCCGGATCGATCACCAGCGCGCGGCTATGGTCGTAGCCGGCAATCTGAAACGCCGCTTCGCGCGTCGGGATTCCCGCCACGCTCGTCTCGCGCTTCGCCAGCACGAACGATCCCTTGACGGGAGTCCGGCTTCCGTCCGCCGCGATTTGATAGATGTGCGGCCGGCCCATCGTGACCGCGCCCGCCGCCATCGCAATCCGGAGGTCGCCGTTCGCCTCGGCAATCGTCGTGGCCGGGCCTTGGATCGCAAGCTTCACTTTCGATACGTCGGCGCCCGGCTTTGCCACGAGGTCGTATTCGAGGGTATTGTGCGCCCCGTAATAGACCAGATCGATTCCGGGATAGACGTTGTTGAACCGCACCTTCGCAAAGGTCGGGATGTCTTTGTGCCATTTCGCCGGGTCCGCGCCGATCAGATAATTGACGCGCCCCTTAAGCGGCGCCAATCCCGCCACTTGCGGATTCGGATTCGCGCCCGCCAGGCGGATTCGCACGGCGGATTCCATCAGGTGCGCAGCGGCGGCGGGGGCCGGCCCGAGGAACCCCGCCGGAATCCGGCCGTGATTCGGCTGGCCGCCGGCGATCGAATAAACCGCGGCGGCATCCTTGGTCAGATACAGGGAGTAGCGCCCGGTGCGCGAAAGATACCGCACGGCGGCGGGCGATTGCCCTTGGTTGCGCTCGAAATACAGCGGCATCCCGGCGATCTTCGTTTCCGCCTCGGCGCGCGTCAGCGCCGCTTTGGCGGCCGCGCGATGGGATGCGGGCGCCGGCTTTAGGCTCTGCCGATTCGCGAACACCATCGCGAGCACAATCGCGCCCGCGATTCCCGCCGCGGCGGCGATCCGATAGGTCCGCCCCGTCCGATTCAAACTTGTCTCGTTCATTACCGATCCTCCATCGGGAGAAAGCATTGCTTCCGCGCCATCAAGCTGGGCGGCAACCCGCGCGAAGGCCGCCGGCGATATTTGTTTCCGGCCCGGAACGCCAGTCCCCGTCCAAACCGTCTAATCTTTCTACCGCAAGTAACGGCTCGATGACAAGCCCAAACCGCTCGCGGCGGGTTGTAGCGTGGAGCGGAGGCCGCGGCATAGGTTCCTTTTGTGCGGCGCCCGCCCGCCTGCTAAAGTGCGCGGAGTCCGCATCCTTAATTATAGGGAGCTTGCGAAAATGACCCGGATGGAACGCATCGGATTTGCCGCGCTGACCCTCGCCGGCGCAATTATTGGCGGCGCAATTTCCGCCCGCGTTTTCGGCCCCGCGCCCGCGGGCGCCACCGCGATTCCCCGCACGATCGCCGCGCATAAATTCCTGCTCGTCGATTCCAACGGCAAGGCGCGCGGCGAATTCGACGTCACTGAAAAGGGCGTCGCCCAACTCGCCGTCTTCGACGGCCAAGGGAAGCTGCGCGCCGGACTCGGCGTCGCCGCCGACGGCGCTCCCGCGCTCGGCATCTACGGCGCTAACGGCAAAGTCCGCGCCGAAGTCGGCCTGGTCCGCGGCGACGCGCGCCTGCTCGTGTTCGATCCCAACGGTAAGGAGCGGGCCGCGTTCGGCATCGCCGCCGGCGGAGAATCCGGCTACTTGGTCAAAGATGCGGCCGGCCGCCTGCGCGCCGCCCTCGTAATCGACCGGGACGGTTCGCCCACCTTTCAACTCGCCGACGGCGAGCGCGGCCGCATCGGCCTCGACGTCAGCGCGGGCGGATTGCCGGGTCTCGCGATGCTGGGGACGGACGGCAAGACGCGCGCCTCGCTCACCCTTAATAAGGATGGCCAGGGCGCCCTCACCTTCTTCAACGATTCCGGCGCCGTCACGCGCTCGGTCCCGTGAACGGCAAGCCGCTTCGGCTGGTGCGGTCATGAATCAGGCTCCTCCCTCTAAAGGCAAGGCGAACCGGAAACCCAAAATTGCATTGCGTTCCCCCTTCCCAGAAGGGGAAGGGGGACAGGGGGTTAGGTCTCGCATCGCCGCCCTCCTCGTCGTCCTCGGCATCGGCGCGGCCGCCGCGCTCGCGGGATGCGCCGCGCTCAACCCGCCGCCCACGCCGCAACAGCAGGCGGCGCGGATCGAGCCGATGCTGTCGGCGGCGGGCTTTCTGATGCTCCCGGCCGACACCGCCGAAAAACAGCAAACGCTCGATCGCTTGCTCCCGCTCCAGGTCCAATACTATGTCGGCAAGACCGGCAATCTGCGCTACTGGATGGCCGATCCGTATTACTGCCGATGCATGTTCACCGGCTCCGAACGCGCCTATCAACTGTACGAGCAGATGCGGTTGAACCAGCGGCTGGCTAAAAAGGAGGAAGCCGCCTCGGTGGCCGAACTCGAAGCGCGCCAGGAAGAGGAAATGAACCTCCAGATGGAGGAATTCAATCCCTACGGCGCCGGTTTCGCCGGCCCCGATTATGTTTGGTGATTGCGCATTCCGCGCGCGATTGGGTAATCGCCGCCGGAACCGGCCGCGGAAACCCCGCCCCATAAATGGAGCGGGGACCCGGAAAGCCAAGCCGGCATTGCGTTCCCCCTTCCCATTCACGGGAAGGGGGAACGGGGGTTAGGTTGCACCCGCCCGGAATTTCCCGGAAAGACGCGCCCGGGACCATTTATGAGGTCCCCTCAAGCAATCAACAATACGCCTTGCGTTCCCCCTTCCCGGAAGGGGAAGGGGGACAGGGGGTTAGGTTGCACCCGCGCCCCGCGCCGCCGGCGATAGCGTCGCCTCGCCCGGCGCGGCGGACGGCAATCCCAGCTTGTCGAGCATCGTTTGCTGCCCGACTTTGAGGCCCCGGTCCGCCAGCACCGCGATCGTCTCGGCGAACACCTTCATGTCCGTGTCGTCGGGCAGTCCGAGTTGGATTTGCGGATAATTCCGGCGCGGCCCCAGGTTCAGCTCCACGATCGGACGCGCCAAGTCGCGAGTCAGCGCCGCGGAGAGCCGCCGCGCGTCGGCGCTCAGAATGTCCCGGCGGACGGTCTCATGCACCTGCGCGGCCGCGCGCGAGCCGCCCCCGCCGCGCGGCATCTCGGTGGTCAGCGTCTGCCCCAGCACCGCCTTGCTCACCTGCGCGTCGAGGTATTCGCAGAAGCTCCGGTACATCTCGGAGTTCCCGCCCGCGCGCGCGTCGGCGAATTCGATCGCCATCGACTCCGGGATGATCGCCGCCGCGTCCGAGCCGATGCTCGCGACCGCGCGCAGGAGCGCCTGCTTGTCCTGTTCGGTCGCGCCCGGCTTGTATTTTCCGAGCCTAAGCGGCTGGCCGAACACCTCGGTGAACGATACCCAGTCCTTCAATACATAGTTCTTGAATAGATAGGACCATCCAGCCGCGCGGGCAAGGCCGCCGCGCACCGGCAATCCGGCCTTGGCCTTCGCGAAATGAGTAATGAACTTGAACGGCGCGAGCGGCGCGGTAAGCGGCTGAAGGCCGATTCCGCCGCCCGCCGGCCGGTAGCGGCTCGCGAAATGGCGCCCCGCCGCCGCCGCGGCATCCGCCGGCGGCGCCGCCTTGCCTTCGCTCCCCAGCGTCCGCACCAGCACCTCCTCCCCGCCGATCCAGTCGAACATGAACCAGCGCGGGTCGCGCCATTTGAGCTGCGCGGGAAACCATTCGCGGCCCGCCGTGTCCCAGATGATTTCCGCGACTGAGAATCCCTTGCCGATCGCGTCGAGGAGGTCGAACAGCGCGCTCTCCATCTGGAGCGGCCCGCCGCTTAGCATTTCGCGCACGAGCGCCGCCGCGCGCTCGTCGTCCGCCGCACCGGACGCCGGGCGCACTACAATGTCCAGTTGCGCCGCGGCCTGCTTGCGGGTGCCGAGCACAGCCAGGTAATGGAGGTCTTTTTCTTCCATCTCCTCGGCGAGTTCCAAATATAGGAACGGGTCGCCGAATTCCGATTCGCGCAGGATTTCCGCGAGCCGCTCCGGCGTCAATCCCGCCGACGGATGCATCACGGAAAAGATGTTCCGCACGCCCGCCATCGTCGGCGCCGCCTGCTCGGTCTTCAAAAGCCCGGTATCCACTTCGCGCCCGTACGCATCGTATAGTGTCATAGCCATTCCTTCAGCCGCGGATTTCGCGGATTACGCAGATAGTTGTTGAAATCCCTGACCTCCGCGTAATCCGCGGATTTTCGTTCCTAAAAGCCTCGCGCCCGGCCCGGCGCGGCCCGGTACGCCACCTCGGACGCCTCCGCGCGCGACGCGAACCAGGCGAGCGCGCCGGCAATCGCGCTGTCGCCGTGGCGTCCCGCGCCGTCCGCACCCGCGCGCCGCTCGCCGACTTTCGCCACCCCGCGCTCGATCGCAATCGCGCGATGGTCCGCCAGAATGTCCGCGTCGCGCGGCAGTTCGATCGCGCCATCCTCGAACGCCGCCTTGTAGCGCGGCATATTGTCGCGGTACCACGACTCCGACAGCATCACCTGCGCGATTATCGAGCCGTACCGTTGCGCCGCGGTCTCCGCCAGGTATTGGCCGTTCCCGCGCGCGTCCATCGCACCCGCGATTAGCCGCGGCAGCCGATCGGCGATGTAAAATAGTATCTGCTCCTGATTGCGGAACGGCACATTGCGCAATTCCACCACGAACGGCGTGCGCCGGGTCAGGTTCGCGGCGATTTGCAGCGGCCAGATCACCGTCAAGTCGCCCGAGCGGCCGAAATCCTCCCCGAAGCAGCTCGCCAGCGCCGGATCGAGCGCGCCGAGCGCGGGTGCGAGATAGTCCTCGCACCAGGCCTGCGTCTGCGCGCGCCGCTCCTCCTCCGGGCGCGCCGTGAATTCCGCCGGCGCCGCCCACCTAAGAACCGGGATTCCCGGGCGCATCCGCGCCTCGATAATCGCCGAGGACAGGAACGCTCCGCCGGCGGCGCGCGGCGCGCAGAATAGTTCCTCGCCGGCGTTGTCGCCGTAGAATGCGATTATCTCTTCGCGCCACGCGCGTTCCGCCTCCGCGCTCCACGGTTCGCCGCGCCGCGCGCAAATTTTTCTGTATAATCCATCCTGCAACGCCTCGTTGAAATCCACCCGATGGAGCGAGTACGGGCGGCGGCCCGCCCGAATGTCATTAACCAGTTCATTGAATGGATTATCCGCGCCGTTGTGAGTGGATATCACCCGCACCAGCCCGCCCCACATCGTGAACGCCAGCGCCGCCTTCAGCAGGCCCGGCAAATCGTCGTGAAAGGCGGCCTCGTCGATCACCGCGCAGCCGTCCTTGCCGCGCAGGTTGGAGGGGCGCGACGACAATGCGACGATCTTGTGTCCCGACGCAAAGCGGATTCGCCACGCCCGAATCGCGGCCGATTCATCGGCGATCGCGACTTCCTCGATCGCCCGCGCCGCGCGGTCGAACCGGCGCGCCCACTGCGCCGCCGTCTCGATAAACTCCAATGCCATGTCGCGGTTGTACCCAATATACCAGGCGTCCATTCCGCCATTGCCGCGCGTCGCGGCGGCGAGCGCGCGACCGGCGGCCTCGGTCCAGGTGATTCCCACCCGGCGCGACTTCTCGCAGACCTTGACCTGCGCGCGGTCGGCGATCCAGCGCCGCTGGTAGGGAAGTAGAATAGCCAGTTGGTCAGGCATGACCTAACCCCCTGTCCCCCTTCCCCTTCTGGGAAGGGGGAACGCAAGGTAATCCCTTTTTTCTTGTTCCCCTCTCCTGAAGGGGGAGGGGCCAGGGGAGGGGTTTATGAGATAGGTCATATAGGTCCTATGGGCGGTCTTCCCCGCCCATCAGCGCGTGGAGAATTTCGTCCGCGCCTTTTTCGCTGAGGCCGTCCGCGCGCGCCGCCACGACGCGCTTCCCGGCGGCGTCCGCGCGCTCGCGCCATCTGCGATTCTCCGCTTCCGCGCGCGCGAGGCCCGCCACGCTGCGCGCGACCGCGGTGAGATTGAGGGGCGCCGTCTTCTCGCCGCCCGCGGCAGGTTCGTTGGCGGCCACCAGGACCTCGAACAATCGCGTCTGCACCAGCCGCATTAGCGCGTCCCGCATCGTTCCATCGTCTTCCTCGAATTGCCCGCAGACCGCGCGCGCCTGCTCGGTGGCGAGCCGGATCGCTTCGAGCCGATCCTCGAACTTGCGTCCGTAACGCTTCACCGCCGAGCGCGAAATGGCGACGCCCTTCGCGCCGAGCCATTCCGTCAGTTCGCGATAGCTTTGGAAGTCGCCTTCGCGAACGCGGCGGTCCAGCTCGGCGCGAACCTCGCGCGGCATCCGTTCGAACCAGTTGTAATGCCGGAGAGTGCGCGGCCGCGGCTTTTCCTCCGCCATCGCGCGTCACCGGTAGCGGCGCGGGCGGGCGACGCCCGGCGGCGCGGGCTGGTTGTATTCGACCACATCGACGCCGCCGGCGGTCAGCTTGATAAACCAAGTCTCGCCGTCCTCGCCGTCGATCTCGACCAGCCGGTGGCCGCGCAAATAGGCCAGTTCGCGGCGCAGCGCCGAGATCGACAGGGGGAGTTTGATGTCGGCGAGGACGCGCCACACGATCTCCTCGGAGACCGCGATCGGGCGGCCCGCGTCCACCGCGCGGAGAATCCGCCAGCGCGCCTCTTCGCGCCGCTTCTGTTCGAGATCAATCCCGTCCGGCATATAGTTGTTCCTTTACCGCGCCGATGTCGTCGCGCAGTTCGTCGCGCATTGAGTCGAGTTTGGCGTCGATCGTGGCGATGAAGCGGATCCAATCCTCGCGGCGGACGTACTCGAGCGGCAGGTTCGCCTTGAACTCGTAGAACGCCCGCTCGATTTGCCCGATCCGGCCCTCGCCGCGCACGCGCCGATCGTCGCGCCGGTCCATTAGCCAGCGCATCGTCGCCCCGTTGGCGGCGATCACGCCCGCCACCACGCCCGCCCATGCGGAAATTAAGCCCCAATCCATCGCCGGCCACCCCGCCCCTAACCCCGCCCCATAAATGGAGCCGGGATCGAATCAAAACACCACTGTTCCGCTCCCCCTCTCCATTCATGGAGAGGGGGACGGGGGGAGAGGTCCATTAGATAATCCATATCCATCGCGCCTACAGCGCCGCGGTTGCGATTCCGGCCGCGGTCGTAGTCAGAAGATGGAGCGCGACCGGACCGAGCGATTTAGCGGCCGCGGGCGCATCCGTTTCCACCGTCTTGACCGCCGCGCCGATGATGTCGCCCACGGAAGCGCCGGCGCCGAGCGCCGCCTGCGCGCTTTGCACCGCCGCGCCGATTACCTGTTTCGCGTCGGCGTAGGCCGCCGCGGCGAATTGGCCGAGCGCATTCTGCAGTTGCGTGCGCACAAAGCTCCACGCCGCCATCGCGTCCTGCGCCAGCGGCGTCTCGATCGTGTCCCACGCCGCATCGACGTCCTTGATTCCGACGCTCGCCAGATGCTCGATCGATGAAAAAATGCTCATTGCGGTTACTCCATTCCTGCCAGGTTGCGCCAGTTGATATGTGCGGCCGTTCTATCCAATAGTCATAGCCGGTCAAGCGGCTGCGGCTGCCGCGGCTCTCAGTCGAATTCGCAGCGCTCGTCGAAGGCGTCGATTCGCCGCAGCTCGCGTTTCAGCTTGTACGCCAGTTCGCAATTGAATGAGTCGAGCGCCTTCATGAGCTGCCGCTGAAACCGCTCGTCGGAATCGGCCGATTCGCCGCCATAATTGTGTGTCTCCACGTTGAGGGTCGGCGAATTAGTCACATTCACGGTGATTTGCGCGGGCCGAAATCGCCCGCCGCGCAAGGCCGGATGCACCTCTTGCTCGATTTTCGGAATCGCCAGTCCCGGAGGCGGCGCCATCCGCCGGTGCGATTCGATCGCCGTGGTTAATCTTTCCGTGGTGCGCAGTTGCTCGATCCCGGCGTGAACCTGCGCGAGCTTTCCGAGCGATTCATGGACGGCGCGCGCATCCGAATGCTTCGCGGCGGCGCCGCCCTTTCCCTGCTCATGCTCTTCGTACTCGCGATAGAGCAGGTAACCGCCGCCAGCCGCGGCCGCCGCCCCAAGGGCGGCGAGCACCACCGGGCTGCCCAGGGTCGCGCCGACGGCCACGCCCAATGCCTCCACCCCGCCGGCCGCGGCAGTTAGTAGCGCGCCGGTACTAATTTCCGCCGCAGCTTCAGCGCCTCCCGCGGCCGCAATGCCTTCGGCTGTGGCAACGGTCCCCGCGCCCGCGGCGGCGGCCGCTTCGCCGGCTTCAGGCGCCGCGCCGATGGTTGCTTTGCGCCCAAGTCCGCCGATCGCGGCGCGCATCCTTTCCAGCGCGGGCATTATCGACTTCAGTTTCTCGAAGGTTGTACCGGCCGCTTCACTGCCACGAAGCATTTTGGATATTTCACGAAGCGTAAGGAAATCGCCGACAGGCGTGAGAAAGTCATCAAGGACATGGTATGCGCGAACCGCTTCGAACTCCGCCCTCCCGGCAAACCCCTTCTTTTCGGGCGCCGAAGAAAGCGGAGCCGCGCCAGCTACTGGCAGCCGCAACCCTTGGAATGACTGAAGAGCTCCGTTCAGGACGTCGATCGCATCGGTCGTCCTTCGAAGGTCCGCATCGAGACGGCGAGCGGATACCGCCGGTGCGTTGAGCTCGCCATCAGCGTCAATTCCAGGTTCGGCAGCCGGCTTAACGCCTGGTTCGTTAATTGGAGCATGCGCGCTAAGCGGCCGTGCAATCAATAGGCTGCGGCGGAGAAATCCATCCAGCATCGCCAGCCCACGATGCGCTTGTTTCAGGGCTTCACTGCAATCGACTTTTGGCTTGGGTTCCATCTTGAGTCACCTCGTTTTGCTGTAGTTGCTTTCCAAATTTCCACGCCAACGCGCGATTGCAGCCCGCCCTGCCGTCCTGTACACTTCAGCCCAACATCTCTCTTCGGGCGCGAGGGTTGCCATGGACGATAAGCCGGCTTTTTCCATCAATCTCAGTAAGGCAGACTTGGTTTTCATTTTAATTCTTGGCTGCGTTTTAGTTCCGGCGGCAATGATATTTTCTCTATCTGGTACCACCGTAAAAACGATTTCCGGCGCCAGTATGGTAGGGTGGTTTGTATGGAGCGGTTTTATTTGGCCACGCATCCAACGGCGCCGCAATGGCGGTAAGTGAGTAATGGGCTCCGCCAGCGTCGTGGGCGCTGAGCGGCTGAGCAATGAGTTGGCTACTCGAACGAAGCCATTCAACGCTTGAAGCCCGCGATGCGCCCGCTTCAGTGTCTCTGTATGATCGATTTTCTGTCCCGGCTTCATGCTATTGCACCTCGCGGTATTGGCTTTTCAATGCGCTTACGAGCCGCACTTCGGGGTTGTATCCTGCGGTGAAGGCGGCTAGGTTAATGTCTGATTTTGCCGGAGGGGAGGCGCCGTCGCGATGGACCGGAAAGATAAGCCCGCTTTTACCGTCGCCTACACCAAGGCGGATGTCATTTTCTTTTCGCTCTTTATCGGAGTAGGCGTCATTGTAGGAACCATATTTTCCTTTTCTGATGCTACCGCGAAAACAATTGCGTCCGTCGGTACCATCGGTTGGATCGCATGGAGCCGATACATTTGGCCGCGAATACAGCGGCGCCGCCGCACCAGCCGCGGCCAAACACCCGACTCCACCGATCGGCACTGAATACTCAGCCAATCCCGCGAGTGTCTTGTTCAATGCGTTGATCGCATCGGTCGTCCTTCGGAGGTCCGCATCGAGACGGCGCTTGGATACTGCATTTGGGGCATGAGCGCTAAGCGGCTGAGCAATGAGTTGGCTGCGCCGGAGGAATCCATCCCACGCCTGAAGTCCGCGATGCGCTCGCTTCAGTGTCTCTGTATGATCCTGTGTCCTTCCAGTTTTCATTCCTTTCTACCTCGTTTCCATGACTCCGTTTCTTGATTTAATGGCGCCGCAGCCTTGCAGCCGACGGATCCGTCAGATAACATTCCTGGTGCAAACGGCGTAAGGAGGAATCAACTAGATGGCGAAAGTCACGCTCGATATAACCAAGGGCGATGTGATTTTTTTCTCCATCTACTTCGGAGGGTTTACTGTAGTAGAAACCTTTTGGCATCGGTTTTCCGATGTTGCATACAACATAATTGGATGCGCCGGTTTCTTCGGTTGGATCGCATGGAGCCGATACATTTGGCCGCGGATACAGCGCCGCCGCAATGACGCTAAGTGAGTAGCGATCTCCGCTCGCGGCGTGGGTGCCGAGCGGCTGTGCAATGAGTTGGCTGCGCCGGACGAAGCCATCCAACGCCTGAAGCCCGCGATGCGCCCGCTTCAGTGTCTCTGTACGATCGATTTTCTGTCCCGGCTTCATGCTATTGTACCTCGTTGCATTGGCTTTTCAGATCGCTTACGGGCGACAGCTTACTGTTATATCCCGCCGTCAATCCGAATAGGATGCTAGCCAGTTTCACCGCGGGGGAGGAGCCATTGCGATGGAGCAGAAGGAGAAACCGGCTTTTGCCATCGCCTTCACCAAACGCGGCCCGATCTTTTAGCCACTCTTTATCGTGGTATGTACTAACTAATTCCGCCAGGCCGCGCATTGCGAATGCGCCGGCCGAGGCGCCCGCATCGGCGCGGTGCGGCCGCGATTTCGCGGATGCTCCGCTACTGGATCGGGTCACGGCCTGCCTCCATCGTCCGTACCGATTCCCAGGTTTCCATGACCGGTTCCATCGTAATGTTGTACCTCCGCAGCGCCGCAGCAAACTCCGCGTCGATTTCGGCCAGCCGTTCGAGATGCGATGCCGGCTTATCCCACTGGAGCAACAGGTCGCCGAACGACTCGGAGTCTCGGGGTATGCGGCTATATCGTCTCCATTCGCGGATTATCGATTCCGCTTCCAATCCGCCCAGCCCTTTATTCATTGCGATTGGTTCCCTCGGATCATTGTGAGTTCCCTCCGCCGCCTTCGCTTCGCAGATCGATGCATTGCTTTACCGCATCGATCCAGTATGCGAGTTCATCGAAGCTCATATCGGCGAGTTCCCCGGCTGAAAATCCGAAACTGACTAGCTCGGAGAACCCGGCCGCGGAGGGAAAGTGAAATTTCCGAGTATTTCGGCCTCCAGCGTCAGAACGTCGCGGTAGTCCAGTTCCAGCACGTCCTCGTACACGAGTCTTTCGTTGTCGATTACCGCCAGTTCCGCAATCAGCGCCATCGCCACCGCCGCCACAGCGCCGCCCGCCACGGCGGCCGTGCGCTGCGCCCGCATCAGATCGCGGCCCCGGCCGGCGCGGATTACCGCGCGCGATCCCGACGGGAGATCGACGCTCCGCTCCGCCGGCGAATCGCCGGCGCCCGCGCCCTTGCCGACGCCGACTCCGTTTACGATTAATTCTTCATTTTCCATGTCTCGTTCAACCTCTCATGCGTTTAACGGCCTGCGCTCCGTGATTGGGCGCATTAGGCACTCTTCCCTGTGAGCTTCCTCATCGCCGCGGCAAGTTGGAACCGCATTGGTTTCGCCGCCGCCATTCTTCCTCCGGCTCCGGCGCATTGCCGTTTCCCTTACCGCGAATGTTCATCGGGGCGCGACCTAACCCCGGTCCCCTTCCCCTTCTGGGAAGGGGGAACGCAATGCGCTCTCCCTGACTGGTTCCCCTCTCCATTTATGGAGAGGAGTTGGGGGAGGGGTTTTGCGACTACCTATGAGCATTCCGATCTCATGGCGCGGCCGATTCCGCCGCGCCGAGTATGTCGCTCGCGCCCGGCGGCGCGGTCGATTCGCTCATTTCGGGCGATTCGTAAGTGATTGCGCCCGCATCGTCCTTGCACGCCCAGACGATCGCGAGTTGCCGCCACGGGAGCCCCGAATCGAACCACCCGGCCGTACACCAGCCGCGGGGCGGGTCGAGCTCCGCGGAAGCCATCCGCACGCCGGGATTGAGCGGATTGGGTATCACGGAGCAGCCGGAGAGCGGAATGAAACCGCAGATTACACAGATTAACGCGGATTTCGAGAAGAATAGCCAGCGCCATTTTCCCGCCCGCGGGAAAATGGCCGCATCTGTGTAATCTGCGCAATCGGCGGTTACTTTTTTATTATTGGCCATTTATGGAGTTTCATTGTTCTGAGCGGATAGCCGCTTGCGGGCCGCGCCGTAGGCGGCGCGGCAATAGAGGCCGTCGTCGTGAAGAATGGTTATCCGCCGCTTGAGCGCGAGTTCGTTCTTGAGCGTGAAGCAGCCCGCGAATCCGGAACCGAGCGGCGCGGGCGACTCCACGGCCGGCGGCATCGCCGAGCGCGGACCCAGCGGCGCAATCGCGCAGCGCGGCGCGGCGGCGAGCGGAGCGGGAAGCGCGGCGGGCGGGCCGATCAGGCTGAACGAACAGCCCGCCAGAAAGAGACAACCGCAGATTACGCAAATTGACGCCGCTTTCAGGAACATTCGCTTGTGCGATTTTCCCGCCGGCGGGAAGGCCGCCTTATCCGTACAATCCGCGCGCGCTGTGGTTATTCTCATGTCAATCTCAGTCGCCACTTAAGGGATTCCATCCCTGGCCGGCTTTGGCGGCCTCGGTTTTCGCCTGCCGGACCTCTTTTTGCGCCGCCGCGAGGCCGGCTGCGGGCGAATCTGCAAGCCGCAGCGGCGCGGCGGCGTTGGTGCGGCCGAGGATCGCACCCGCGCCGGCGAAGATCGCGGCGATCGCGTCGGCGCTCAGATGGCCGGATTGCGCGACGATCGAAATGCCGGTGATTATCGACATCAGGCCGGCCCAGAACGTTTTGCTCTTATAGAATGCTTTCGATCCCATTACTAACTCCGTGGATTTCCAGTTTGAAAACTTCCGCTACCCGCACGGTCTCGATTCAACCGCCTAATGTTCCCGGCCCGCGCCGCCGGCGCTGCGCGCGAACGCGAGGACCTTGTACACGTAACGCTCGGTGCAGCGGAGCTGGTGCGCGATGCGGGAGATGCTGACGCCCTGCGCGCGCATCGCGAGGATTCCCGGACGGCGCGCGGCATGGACCGCCGACGACGGAATCGGCACCCGCTCGCCGCCGAAATGGCGCGCGAGGCTCCGCGCCGCGGGCAGCCCGATCGAGCGCGAGAGCAGGTCGCCCGCGGCCGGCGCGACCGGAACATAGACGCGCCGCCCGCCGAAGTCGGCGATCAGGCGGACCGCCGCGTGCTCGCCGACCGCGCGCGCCACCTCGCCGAAGATCGATTCGCGCGCCTCCTCCCGCGCCCCCGGCGGCGGCGCGGCCCCGCGCCGCGACGCGGAGGGGATTCGTTCGGCGGGAATCATAAGCGATAGGCCGCGCGCAGATTGACGGGAATCGACCCGACGTTGCGGTCGCGATCGTAAATCAGCCGCCAGCCGACTTCCGGGTCCTGTTCGAGGCACACCCGGCAGAAGCCGTGCTGCCTCAACGATTCGACGTAGGCGACCGGCCGGCGGCACCACAAGCATTGCGTGACGCGCGCCGCGGTGGCATTGCGGGCGGCATGAACCTCGCTTTGCATAAACACTCCACTGATGAAAAGTTGAAGGATTGACGGTGGCCGCGGCAGACGCGGCAGCATTCGATGGCAGGGGCCGCAAAAGCATTAAGTTGGCGTGCGCCGCGCAAACGCGCAAATTCGCTCGCCGCGGCGCGGGCCGATTGCGGCGGATGCGCCTGTGGAGAAATGCGGACCGCCTGTGGAAAACTGCCGTGGTGAACCACCGTCGAACCTCTAGGTTTGTTATTCCACTATGGTAGGATAATGTCAACGGTCGATAAGAAGATGGGAGACGCCGAATTTCGCGCCCGCCTGGTCCAGGTCATGGAGCGCTTCGGCTCGGTCGCCGGGCTGGCGCGCGCGGTCGGGATTTCCGACAACGCGATCTATAAGTGGCTCGCCGGGCGCGGCCAGCCGAGCGTGGCGAATCTGATCGCGCTGGCGCGCACGGGGGGCGTGTCGCTGGAATGGCTCGCGACGGGAAAGGAGCCGGCGCCCGCGGCCGCCGCGGCCACGGGACCCGCGAACCGCGGCGACTTCATCTTCATGCCGCGCAACCGGCTTCGGCCGCTCGGCGGACGCGGCGCGCCGGCGCCGTGCGATCAGGTGGTCGATTACCTCGCCTTCCGCGCGCAATGGGCGCTGCGGCGGCTCGGCGTGGAGCCGCGCGATCTGTTGCTCATCGAGATCGCGGGCGATTCGATGGCGCCGACGATCGAGAGCGGCGACCTCGTTCTGGCCGACCTCGGCGAACCGCGCTTCCGGCAGGACGGCGCCTACCTGATACGCCACGCGGAGGGCTTGAGCGTGAAGCGGCTCCAGCGCCGGCCCGACGGCAAGGTGATGCTGCGCAGCGACAATCCGGCCTACGCGCCGATCGTGGCCGCGCCGGAGAGCATCGCGATCGTGGGGCGGGTAATCTGGGTGGGCGGCCCCATTTAACCAAACCCGCCGCCCGGATTGGGTGGGCAGCGAGAAGGAACCGAGTATCCGAGCCGGAGGCGGCGCCGGAGCCGTCGCCGGAGCCGTCCTCCACCCCTTACCCTTCCGCTAGCCAGCCGCCCAGTCCAATAAACCCCTCCCCCGAAAGGTAAGGGGAACCGGAAAAAGAAGATCGCGTTGCGTTCCCCCTTCCCTGAAGGGGAAGGGGGA